>JBAQGL010000001.1:0-4944 GCA_049287785.1 Candidatus Dormiibacterota bacterium
GTCGATCGAGGCGGCGCGACAGATCGTCGGTGAAGAGCACGCCGCCTCGATGCACGAGCGCAGCGGCGGCAATGCGTTGTTTCTGACGCAACTGGCGTCCGCGGATGGGCACGCCGAGCCTCCGGAAACCATCCAGGCTGCCGTCCTCGATCGCTGCTCGGAAGCGGGCACCGCGGCCGGGACATTGATGAGCGCGGCGGTGCTCGGCGCATCGGTCGACATCGATGTCCTCGCGGCCGTGGTACGTACCGATCCGATCCGGCTCCTGGAAGATCTCGACGTCGGGGTGCGGCTCGGGTTGCTCGAGGCACGCGACGGTGCATATGGATTCCGCCACGCGATCGTGCGCGAGGTGCTTGACGCATCGACCACGTCACCGCGCCGCGCGCTCCTCCACCGTGAGGCCGCGCGGGTGCTGTCCGGCTCGTCGGGATCGGATCCCCTCCTCGTCGCTCACCACGCCCGGTTGAGCGGTGCCAGGTCGCTCGCATCCGTGGCGCTCACCGCCGCAAGCCGCATCGCCGCCGACCGGTTCGACTACAACACCGCGCTGGCGCTCGCCACCGAAGCCGTGGACGCAGACGACACGTCGCCGGCCCGCATCCAGCGTGCCATCGTGCAGTTGCGGCTCACGCGCTTCGAAGCGGCGCAGGCCGACGCGGAGCAAGCGATCAACGCCGGCAGCGATCCTCAGGCGCTCGAGGTTGCAGGATCCGCCGCGTACTACACCAGAGACTTCGAACGTGCGGCGACGCTCGGCGAGGCGCTCATCGAGCAGGCGGGAGATCCGAGCCAGCGTGTGCAGGGACAGCTGATTCGCGCACGGGCACTCCATGCGATCGGTGATGTCGCCGGCGCCGATGCGCTCATGGAACAGGCGATGACCGCGTCGAGAATGCACCAGCTCCGCCAGCCCACCTCCGTGTACGCGTTTCTGAAGGTGCACATGGGCGAGGCAGAGCTCGCCATCAGCGCTGTCGAGGCGAGCCCGTACGCGACGCTGGACGCGGTGTCGACCATCTACACGCCGGTGCACGGATATCTCGCTCACGGCTATGCGCTCGCCACCTGCGGCCGCGCGGGCGAGGCGCTCGGGGTCTTCGACCGCGCGACCGCCGAGGGGCGGCGGCGAGGCTTGACACGGTATGCGGCGCTGGGGGTGAATTTCAGTGCGTGGGTGCTCCGCAACCTCGGTGACATTACACGCGCCCGTGCATGCAACGAGGAAGCGCTCGAAGGCGCTCGGGAGACCGCGTTTCGCGATCTCGAGGTGTACGCGACGCTCGACCCGTGCGACGATGCGCTTGCCGACTCCGACGTTGCACCGGCAGCGCGTGCGATGGAGTCTGCGCGCGTGCTCATGCAGGACATCTACGCGTATCGATGGCGCCACGAGCTGCGAGTGAAGCTCCTAGAAGGAAGGATCGCGTTGCTGCAGGGCGAGCCGGAGCGCGCGCTGGCGCTTGCGGAGCAACTCATCGCGGCCGCGACGGATCGGTATGCTCCACGCTACGCGCAACTCGGCGAGGTGCTCCGGCTTCAGGCACGTGCGCGAGTCGGTGCTGAGGCGCCGACACCGGATGCGCTGGCCGAGCTCAGCGCGTCGCTGTCGGCGGTCGCCGGCGTCGAAGCGTGGTGGGTGATGGCGGACCTTGCCGCCGCACTGAACTCCGACGCCGTTTTCGACCTTGCGGCGGCACATCGCGACCGGCTTGCCGCGTCGCTCGCCCCACCCGCGCGCGCTCCATTCCTGGCCTATTCGGGGACGCGACTCGAGAGGATCAGAACGCGCGGTCGCACCGGCTGACCGCGTTCACGCACTGCAGCGATGGCGCACTCGAAGAACTCGGTCCGCTGCGCCGGTGACAGCGACTCGACGAATGGCGCGATGTGTGCGAGGCCGGTGCGATATGCGGCGATCGACTCGGGAGTGTCGAGCCCGGAGTCCGCGATCACGTCGGCGACCTCGATGCCTTCCAGCGCGGCGGACCCGGCACGGGCCGCAAGGAGCGCCGGCGTGTTCGAGAGCGGCTCGGTGCGCGTTTTCAGCCCGATGTACCAGGCGGGCGGCTCAAATCCGAAGTCGGCGGCGACCTCGTCGACGGCGTCTTTCGAGGCACCGTCAGGGGCTTTGCCGAACACCGCCGCGATGACGTGCCCGCGCGGCCGCACGACGCGGCGCATCTCGATCAGCGCCTGCTCCGGTGCATCGATGTGCGAGATGGCGAAGCCGCTCACCGCAGCGTCGAAGCGGCCATCAAGGAACGGAAGCGCACACATGTCGCCGACCACGGGGGACACCGCCGTGTCGCCGATGAGGCTCAGCATGTCGCTCGACGTGTCCACGGCGACGGGGATTGCACCAGCGGTCCTCAGTGCGCGGGACAACGCTCCGGTTCCGGCGCCGACATCGACCACCCTTGCGCCACGCAACGAGCCCGCAACCCGGGCGATCGCCATCGATGCGAGCCGGTCGTACATCACCGCCGGGCCGCGAGCCCATGCGACCGCGGCGCCCTGGTAGGCGTTCCCCGAATCGGCGATCAGGGATTCCATGCAGCGAGACGCTCGCTCCACCAGCCGAACTCGGCCGCGTCTCCGGTCTTGGACCACGCCAGCTGGAGGAAGGCCCCGGCCATTGCCGGTGCGAGCTGTTGGTCCCACCACGCCGATGTCGCGACGCCGGCTGACTCGAGCGCCGACCGGTACGCGTCGATGGTGTCCTCCTTGGCCTCGGGCAGCCGGTCACAGTTGACCGCCAGGTACCAGGCGAGGTCGACGAGCGGCGGCGCCTCACCCGGCCGATCCCAGTCGACCAGGATGGTCCGAGCCCCGTCGCGGCCCAGGTTGCCCAGCTTCCAGTCGCTGTGGACGAACGTCTGCGGGCCCACTTGCAAGGCGGCCACCAGCGGCCACGGGTCGGCCGCGAGGGCGCGGAGCCGGCGCGCGTCCGCCGGGTACTGCTCGTCGAGTCGCCGCCATCCGTCCGCAACCGCGGGAGGGACCGGGTCACCGCGAGGCGTCGCCGCCTCGAGCTCGGCCATCATCGGGGTCAGCATCACGTAGCGGTGCGACAGGGGACACAGTCCGGCCTCGTCGCGAAACCCCCAGTAGGTGGCGTGCATCGTGGCCATGTCCTGTATGAAGCCGCGGTGCTGATGCATCTCGATCGGCTCGCTGCCGGGAGGGATCATCGCTGCCGAGACATCACCCATCAGGAGCGCCACGCCCCGGCTTCCACCCGGGTCGACGAACGGCGCACAGCCGACGATCGCATGATCGATGCACGCGGGCAAGGCCTCGAGCACCGGCGATGTCAGCAGCCGCAACTGCCGCCCGCCGAGGTCGCCGGTCGCGCGCATGATCCAGTCGTTCTCGAGTGAGCTGTATTTGACGACCAGCGGCACGCCGTCGATCACCACCCGTTCGAAGCGGCTGCCCGAGAGCGAGTCCGCGGTCTTCCAGTCCTCCCGCTGCTCGGCGCCCGCGAGCAGACCTTCGACTGAGTCGTGAACGGCCACCATGCGTGCCGGCGTTGTCACCACGGTCACTGCCGCGCGGCCTCGGCCATCTCCGCCTGGAGTACGGCACCCCAACGCCCGCCACACCAGGCGCTGTCGCGGATGATCAGTCCGTCGCGGACCTCGATGTGGTGCGCCTGATGACTCATATGAGGCTCGCCGTCCTCTTCCCAGGTGAGCACGAACTCGACGAGCTCGCCATTGGGGAGGGGCGTCCGGCGCATCTCCTCGAAACGACCAGGGTCTGCATACCACCGAGCCAGCTCGGCCTCGATATTGGTGGCGCCGGTGACAGCGAACCGCCAGAGGGGCACCGTCGCGTCGAGCACGGCGTCCGGCGCAAACACGCCGGCCTCGCGGATGGAGGCGGTCTCGATTGCCTGGGTGAACCGGTCGATCGGATTGTTCATGTCGGTGCTCCTGATGTTGTACGACGTTCGCATCGTCGCTGCACCTGATTGCAGTCCGATTGCGGGGCGTGTTGCGGGCGACGCGCGCGGGGCGGCACGATGAGTCGATGACGCCCAGCCTCGCGCTCGCCGATCTCCCGATTCCTCGTCGCCACGGTGCGGAGACGATCGCGGCCCCCGCCGAACGGGGACCCGGCAACTGGGTGGGAGCTGCCAGCGTCCTGGTGGTCGACGGTGTGCACCACCTGGCGTATCGCAACCGGCGACCGGTCGACGACGGGCGCGGCGGCGACGTCATCGTGGCCCGGCTCAGCGGCGATGGCAGCCGCACCGAGCTCTGCCGCATCGACAAGGCGTCGATGGACGCCGAGTCGCTGGAGCGGCCGGCACTCGTCGTGGACGGCGCCGGACGCTGGCGCCTCTACCTCAGCTGTGCAACCGCGGGGACGCGCCACTGGCGCGTCGAGATGCTGGAGGCATCGGCGCCCGATGCGTTCATGACCGCGAGCCGCCGCGTGGTGATGCCCGGCGAAGCGCACGTTGGAGTGAAGGACCCGGTGATCATGTGCGACGAGCGTGGATGGCGCGCGTGGCTCTGCTGCCATCCGCTCGACGACCCGGACACGACCGATCGCATGTGGACCGAGTTCGCAACCAGCACGGACGGTATCGACTGGACGGTGCACGGCCCGGCGCTCCAACCGACCCCCGGGCGATGGGATCAGCGTGGAACGAGGGTCACAGCGATCATCGAGCGAGGTGATGAGGTGGTCGCGTTCTACGACGGCCGTGCGACCGCTGCAGAGAACTGGGAGGAGCGCACCGGCATCGCGACGGGGAGACCGGACCACCTCGAGGTCGTCGGCGACGCCCCGGTTGCGCAGGGGCGGGAACCATACCCGGCGCTGCGCTATACGGCCGTGGTCGAGGACGGCGATCGCACCGCCGTGTACTACGAGATCGGCTGTGAGGATGGCAGCCACGAGCTTCGCCGGGAGTGGTTCCCGCGCCTC
>JBAQGL010000002.1:0-4468 GCA_049287785.1 Candidatus Dormiibacterota bacterium
TGAGCCCGATGAGCCCGGCGCGGAGGAGACCGAAGCCGGCAGACATCGCGCGCCGCACCGCCGGCGTCTCGATCTGGGAGTCATGGTGGGTCTTGGATCCCATCACCAGTGGCGGCCGGGGGCTCAAACCGAGGTAGCCGTCGAGATCGGTGAACCCAAAGGGAAGGTCGGCCGCGGTCAGGACCAGGGCCTCGCCACGAGCCATCGCCATGCCCCGGCGCCAGGCAAAACCGAGGCCCTTGGCGGAGGTGGTGACCCGGACCGACACCTCGTCGCTGTGCATGGTCTCCGCAAGCGACAGGCAGAGAGGTCCCGATCCGTCGGTTGAGCCGTTCTCGACGAGGATGACCTCGGAGCCCGGGACATGACTGAGGCGCGTGACCAGCAGCCGCACCGTCTTGCGCAGCTCGGCGATCTGGTTGTGCACGGGGATGACGTAGGTGATCGTTGGTTCACTCATGAGCATTCCTCGATGGCCGCGGCGACCTCGTGAGCCGGGAGAATCGAGTTGCGTTCGACGCATGCGTCGGCGCGCCCCGAGACCAGGTCGAGGAAGTGGGCGAACTGGAGCGCGAGTGGCTCGCCGGTATGCCGTACGAAGGGGATGTCGACCACCGTCTCGGCGCGATATCCGGCGGCCTGGCCCTCGCCAACTCCCTGGGCGTGGGCTCGATGCCGGTAGACGGTGAGATCCTGGCGGAGCAGGTCGACGTCATACAGCGCGGTCGGTGTGGCCACCAGCTGGGAGCGCACCTTGCGCTGGCTCGCCCGGCTCGCCGAGAGGGTCGCGATCGCCCCGCCGGGGAACTGGAGCAGGCAATCGGCCACCTCCATGATCGAATCGCGGCCGGCCGTGCTCGTTCCACCGCAGACTCGCGACGGGCGCTGTCCGCCCATGTAGCAGAGCGCCAGATCGATCTCGTGGATCAGGAGGTCGAAGACGACACTGAGGGTGCTTCTCGGCGTCTCGGGGGAGTGGCGGAGGCCGACGATGTGCACCGGTTCCTCATCGAGGAGGCTGCGCATGGTCGCGACCACCGGGTTGAATCGCTCGACGAACCCGCACATCAGCGGGACCCGACGGCGCTCGGCGCAGGCGACCAGCGCCCGCGTGGTCGCGAGGTCAGGTGTCAGCGGCTTCTCGACCAGGATCGGCTTGCCGAGCTCGAGCAGCGATCGCGCCTCCCCCTCGTGGAAGGCGGTCGGGGTGGCGATCACCACGGCGTCGCAGCCGGCTGCAGCGTCGAGGTCCTCGGAAAAGGCGCATCCGAGGCGGTCCGCGAGAGGGCGTACCCGCTCGGGATCCGTGTCGATGATCACCGCGAGGTCGGCACTGTCCGACTCCGCGATGACGCGCGCGTGGTTGGCCCCCATCGCCCCGGCACCGACCAGCGCAATCCGGGCACGAGCACCCATGGGCGCAGTCTCAGCCTGGCGGACCGCCCAAATCGGAAATTAGCAGGTCCGTTTCGATAGCGCCGCGCTCCCGCAACAGGGGGAGCAGCAGGGCGGCCATCACCACCGACGAAGCGATCGCGCCGCAGAGCAGTCCCAGCTCCACGCGGAGAAAGAGCGACGAGCCAACTGCGGTCACCACGAAGAAGGCGACCGCGCCGCTCGTCCAGCCCAGCGCGACCCTCCGGTAGCCGGAGAGCGAGATCAGGACGTACCCGAAGATCTGGGTGAAGATGAATCCGATGCAGCTCGCTGAGAGGAGCGCGAAGTCGAGGTTGCTCAGCTCGAATCCGGGGCCGAAGAGGATGCGGGTCACGGTTGGGCCGAGGAGCGCGAACCCGACGATGGCCACCGCCCCCAGCCCGCTCATGAGCAGCAGGAGCCGGGTCAGCAGCGCCTGGAACTCGCTGTGCCGCCCGCCGCTCGCAAGCGTGGCGAGCTTGGGCAGGAGCGCCGACTGCACCGCCTGGAAGAGAAAGATCGGCACGTAGGCGACGATCCGGCTCACTTGAAAGCTGCCCGCGGCCGTCTGCTCCGCCGGGGTGGCGAGCAATTGGACCGCAACCGCGCCGACGCTGAGGAGCAGCTGCGTGAAGACCGACGCGATCAGGAGGAAGCCGAGCGCGTGGGTGATCTCTCCCCAGGGGGCGGGCGGACCGGGACGGAGCAGATCGCGGCGGCCGGCGGTGGCAAGGGCGATCGCGACGCACGAGGCGACGATCATGGAGATGCCGTACGGGCCGGCCGTCTTGACGCCGATCACCGCCAGCACCGCGGCGAACAGAACCCGGAGCGCTCCCTCGCCGCCGAGCAGCACGCCGTAGGCGCCGAAGCGCGCGTTGCCGGCGAGGGCACCGCGCGCCAGGAACTCACAGAGATAGGCGGCGAATCCCCCGACGAGCCCGGCGAGCAGGGCGGGATCGCCCTTGAACACGCGCTGATCGATCGGGCTTGCGGCCACCAGCGTGATGACGATCAGCACCACGGCCAGGATGCCGCCGAGCAGCGCGGCGCGCATGAAGACGGGGCGCCCGCCCTCCCCGCGCACCCGCCTGGCCGCGATCGCGCGCCCGGTCTCCTGCTCGAGGGGCAGGAAGAAACCCGGCCCGCACACGAAGAGCAGCGCCCAGAACACCGAGAGCGGGGCGAAGTGGGCCTTGCCGAGCGCTCGCGCCGCGACCGCGAGGAACCCGTACTGCATGAGCCCGGCGAGCCCGAGCCCGATCGCGACCGGGACGGTTCCGACCGGCAGCGGCAGCGCGCGCAGCCGATCGAGGAGCTTCATGACAAGGCTGGGATCGGAGCCACCCTAGGGGTAGATGCCTCGTACCGCCGTCGCGTCGGCGACGCGCTTGACCGCCACCAGGTACGCGCCGAGCCGCAGCGACACGTGATGGCGATCGGCCTGTTCGCACATCTGGTTGAACGCCTTCGTGAGGATCTTCTTGAGACGGACGTTGATCTCGTCCTCTTCCCAGAACAGCGACTGCAGATCCTGGACCCATTCGAAGTACGACACGGTCACGCCGCCCGAGTTGGCCAGGATGTCGGGGACGACGGTGATGCCGCGGCGCTCGAGGATGCTGTCCGCGTCGGGGGTGGTCGGCCCGTTGGCGCCCTCGACGATGAGCCGCGCCTGGATCCGTCCCGCGTTGCGGGCGGTGATCTGATTCTCCATCGCTGCCGGGACCAGGACGTCGACCTCGAGCTCGAGCAGCTCCGTGTTCGTGATCGGCGTGCAGCCGGGGAAATCGCGCACGCCGCCGTGCCGCTGCCGGTAGGAGAGCAGGGCGGGAATGTCGAGGCCGCCCCTCGAGTAGATACCGCCAGTCACGTCCGCAACCGCGCAGATGGTGAAACCCGACTCATGCATGAGCTGCGAGGCCCAGCTCCCGACGTTGCCGAAGCCCTGCACGGCGACGGTCGTCTGCGAGATCTCCATGCCGAGGCGCTTGCATGCCTCGATTGCGATGATGTTCACACCCCGTCCGGTCGCGCTAGGGCGACCCTCGCTGCCGCCGATCTCCAGGGGCTTCCCTGTCACCGACGCGGGGACCGAGTAGCCCGCCTGCATCGAGAGCGTGTCCATGATCCACGCCATGATCTCGGCGGTCGTGTTCACGTCCGGCGCCGGGATGTCGGACTCCGGTCCCACCAGCACGCTGATCTCTGCGGCGAACCTCCGGGTCAGGCGCTCGAGCTCACGGTGGCTCAACGTCGAGGGGTCGACGGCGACACCGCCCTTGGCGCCGCCGTAGGGGAGATTCGCGAGAGCGCATTTCCATGTCATCCACATCGCGAGCGCCTTGACCTCGTCGATGTCGGTCGCCGGATGGAACCGGAGACCACCCTTGGCCGGGCCGCGAGTCACGTTGTGCTGGACGCGGTATCCCTCGAACATGCGGACGCTGCCGTCATCCATCTTCACGGGAAAACGCACCACCAGCTCCCGCCGAACCTCACGCAGAACAGCGCGCAACCCCGGTGAGAGATTGAGGATCTCGGCGGCGTTGTCGAACTGGCGCTGTGCGTTCAGCCAGGGAGAGTCCACCACCGCCGGCGCGGCAACTGTGCTCACGGTCACGAGCCTAACAGGCCGGCCGGCGCTTGGACGCGGCGTGGCGAACCCAGGCCCCGCATCTATACTGCCGCGAATGTCCGAGAACTCGGAGGTCAGCCCCAAGGACGCGAGCGCAGCGATCGCGAACGGCGCGATGCTCGTCGACGTGCGCGAGAAGTCCGAGTACGACGATGTGCACATCCCGGGCTCTGTGCTGATTCCGCTGGGAGAGCTGCCCGCGCGTCTCGCCGAGATTCCGACCGATCGCGACGTCTACGTGCACTGCCGCATGGGTGGCCGCAGCGCCCGCGCGGTCGACTACCTGCGCACGTTCGGGCGGCCGAACTCGTACAACGTCAGCGGTGGGATCGAGGCCTGGGAGGAAGCCGGCCTTCCCGTCGAGCACTGACCCGGCGGCGTCAGCGGACGGCGAAAGCCGTTGAGCCGAGGAGT
>JBAQGL010000003.1:0-5026 GCA_049287785.1 Candidatus Dormiibacterota bacterium
GTCGCGTACCGCGCCGGCAATGGGGGATGGCGCAACCCCGGCCGCGCGCGCGACGGCGACCGCCGCGAGCACGTTCCGCAGGTTGTGCTCTCCGAAGAGCGGGATGTCTCGCACCGGCAGCACGGGCGTCACCGCGCCGGACTCGACGGTGACCACCTCGTCGCCGGCGCGGGTCGCGCCGTCGGCGATACCCGGGTTCAGACCGAAGTAGCGCACGCGCGACGTGGCCACCGCCGCCATCTCGCGCGTGACCGGATCATCGAACCCGAGCACGGCGTCATCGAGCGCGAATCGCACCAGGCGTCGTTTGGTCTCGGCGTACGCTTCGAAGTCGCCGTGGCGATCAAGGTGATCGGGGGTGACGTTGAGCACACACGCGATGGCGCAACGCGGCTCGCGTACCGACTCGATCTGGAACGACGACAGCTCGAGCACCACCCAGTCGGTGTCGCCGACCTCGCCGAGGCGGTCGAGCATGGTGATCCCGATGTTCCCGCCGAGATGCACGCGCTCCCCGGCTCGTTCGAGGATCGCGGCGACGAGCGCGGTGGTGGTGGTCTTCCCGTTGGTCCCGGTGATCCCGCAGATGCGCGCCCGGCACCGCTCGAAGACCAGATCCATCTCGCTGCGCACCGGCACCCCGTGGTCGCGAGCGATCTGCAGCTCGGGCGCGTTCCAGGGCACTCCTGGGCTCGGGCATACCATCAGCGCCTCTGCCGCGACGTCGTGGGGGTAGCCACCGAGACGCACCTCGACGGTGGCTGGAAGGAGCGCCGTCCGCTCGCGGATCACCAGTGTGTCCGAGCGATCGACCAGGACGACCCGATGACCCTCGGCTGCGAACGTCCGCGCACAGGCGAGGCCGCTTCGCCCGGCACCGATCACCACCACCGGTTTCTCGTTCACGAGACCGGACCGGCGACGTGGGCGAAGAGCACCGTGATGGCGGTACCGGCAGCAGCGGCAGCGGCGAACGCCGCGACGAGCCGGCGCTCGCGCAGCCCGAGCTCCTCGAAATGATGGTGGATCGGGCTCGCGCGCAGGACCCGAGTCCCGAACCTGCGGATCGCGGTGACGTTGACGACGACGCTCGCCGCCTCGACGACGAACACGATGCCGAGCACCGGCAGCAGCCAGATGAGGTGCAGCTCCGCGGTCAACGCGACGATGACGCAGCCGAGTGCCAGCGACCCGGCGTCGCCCATGAAGACGCGCGCCGGGAACCAGTTGAAGAGCAGGAATGACGCGACCGCGCCGGCGAGCGCTGCAGCGAGGACCGCGGCCGACAGGTCACCCCGCGTCACCCCGATGATGGCGAGGCCGATGAGCACGAGCGTCGTGCACGACGCGGCGAGCCCGTCAACACCGTCGGTGAGGTTGACCGCGTTGCTGGTGGCAACGACCGCGATAGCCGCCACGACCGCGAGACCCCAGCCGAGGTTGGGTGCACCGAGCCCGGGAAAGAACTGGTTCGTGAACCCGGCGATGGTCAGGCCGACCCCGACGAGCACGCCGGCGACGCCCTGGAGCCCGAGCTTCTGATAAACGGAGAGGCCCAGCCTGGAAACGTCGTTGATGTTGACGACGTCGTCGAGGCCACCGGCGATCGCACCGGCGAGCAACGCGAAGATCACGACGAATCCCTGGCGTGAGCGATCGACCGCGAGCCACACGATGAGGACCACCAGGCAGAACAGCACGCCCCCGAGCGTTGGGGTGCCCTCCTTGGCGCGGTGGCTTGCCGGGCTGTAGGAGGCGACGTGCTGGCGCGCGCCGAATCGCACCAGGAGGCCGATGAAGACTGGGTAGAGCACGACGCCGGCCACGAAAGCGAGCACCCCGATGAGGATGGTCTCCTTCACGGCTCGATCCGCCAGTCGTCGATCATCATCTCGGCCATCTGCCTCCAGATCGGTGCGGCGAGGATCGAGCCGAAGCGGTTGCCGGCATTCACCTGCGGGTTGTTGAGGATCACCATCATGGTGAACTGCGGGTTGGTGGCGGGCATGAATCCGACGAACGACGCGACCACGTTGGGGCCGTAGCCGCCACCGTTGGGGAGCGCCACCTGCGCCGTCCCGGTCTTGCCCGCGATCTCCTCGCTGTAGCCGGGGATCTTGGCCCGCTTTCCTTCGGAGCCCGGATCGTTCACCACACCCACCATCATGTGCGCGAGGGTATTCGCAGCGGTGGTCGAGATGACGCGCCGCGTCACCGGCACGAACGGCGTGGTCTTGCCGGTGTTCGGGTTGATGATCGCGTTGACGACGTGCGGCTGCACCCAGACGCCGCCGTTGGCGACCGCGTTCACGGCTGCCAGCATCTCAACCGGCGTGGTCACGAGGCCCTGCCCGAAGGTGGCTTCCGCATACCGGAGCGGGTTCCACGAAGGCTGCGGGGCCAGCGGGACGTTGGCCTCCCCCGCAAGGTCTATACCGGTCGGCGCGCCGATCCCGAAGGCGAGCAGGTTGTTGTAGTAGGCGTTCTCGCCCTCCATCTTCATGGCGTCGATGGCGCCGTTGTTCAGCGAGTCGTCGAGCACCCACTGCATGGTGACGTTGCCGTGGGACCGCCGGTCCCAGTCGTGGATGAGGAATCCGTCGATGCGCTGCTGCTTCTCGTCGATGACCGTGGCCGGCGTGAAGGCGTTGTGGTTGAGACCGCCGGCGAACGTGATCACCTTCATGATCGACCCCGGTTCATAGGGCTGCGTCACCGCGAGGTCCCGGAAGTCCCCGATGTTCGCCGACGCGTAGCTGTTGGCGTTGTACGACGGGTACTGCGCCCAGGCGTCGACGGCGCCGGTCTTCGTGTCCATGATCATCAGCGTCCCCGACGACGACTTCGACGAGTTCACGCCGTTGGCGAGCGCCAGCTCCGCCCAGTACTGGATCTGCGAATCGAGGCCCAGCTCGAGGTTATCGCCATTTTCGGCAGCAACCTTCTGCTGCTGGCCGAGGACGATGGCGTTGCCGTTGACGTCGGTCAGCGTCGACTCGTGGCCGTTGATCCCCGAGAGGATCGAGTTGTAATAGCCCTCGAGACCGTACTGGCCGGCGCCGTTCCCGTTCACAAACCCGAGGAGGTTCGCAGCGAAGGAGATGCCGGGCACCGGCGAGGGCTCGTAGATGGTCTCCTGGGACGGAACGGTGCCGATCCCGCTGAGCCCGAGCGCCTGCAGCTTGTCGTTCACATCCTGCGAGACACCCTTGCGGAGGTAGTCGAACTGATTCGGCTGGTTGAGCGCGCTCAGCACCTGGGCTGAGCTCATCTGCAGGATCGGCGCAAGCATGCCCGCGACCTGGTTGCGATCGGTCGCCGCAACCAGGGCCGGGTCGACGAACACGTCGAATACCTGGACGTTGCTCACCAGGACGCGTCCGTTTCGATCGAGTATCACACCCCGGGTGGCGTGCAGCGTGACCGACGACGTATGCGATGCGGCGGCGGCTGCGGCAAGCGATTTGCCCTGGATGATCTGGATCTGCACGAGCCGGCCGAAGACGGCGGTGCTCATCGCCAGGAATGCGAGCACCAGCCAGAGTCCCCGCCGGCGCAGGTCCGGTGCGTCGGCGATGGCACGCGCGTGGGCTGAGCGCGCCGACTCCGGTGAGCGGCGGCGCGGGTTCATCGACCCGTGCCGCTCCCGGCGAACGCGCCGTCGAGCGCTCCGACCAACTGCTGCAGCGCGCTCCTCGTCACGCTCCCCGTGAGCTGCTCCGGAGGTGAGGTGATGACGCCATGCGGCGCGGCCACGACGAACGCCCATCGCGCCGCGGGGCGCATCCCCATGTGCTGCGCGGCGGCGATGATCCGCTCCGACGACTCGAGTCGCGAAAGCTCAGCGTTGAGCTGCGAGTCCTGAGCAACGAGCTGCTGCTGCTGCGCGGCAAGACGCGTCGCCTGGTACGTGTCAGTGGTCACGTGCGCAGTCTGATTGACATACGCGATACCGATGCCCGCGGCGACCGCGATCACCGGCAGCAGCGGCAGCGGTGTACGGGGTCCGCCGCGGCGGATGCGCAGACGTCGAACCAGTGGCTCGAACGGGACGTCGTCGACGCCGGCAGCCGTCGGTGTCGACCCGCGGTCGACGCCAGGTGCGAAACGCAGTTGAAGCAATGCCCTGGTCTCCAGTGGTGAAGCGTTGAGAGGGACGATGGAGGGGCACCGACGGTGCCGGGCCGGCGAAGCGTGAGTGATGGCGGGAGGAGCCGCGCGAGGCGCGGCTCCTCCCTGGGTCGCGAAAGGAGTCGTTGCGAGGTCGGCCGCCCGTCACCCGTCGGTGGCGAGCTTCTCCGCAACCCGCAGCCGCGCCGAACGAGATCTCGGATTCGTGGCCAGTTCGGCCGAGTCCGGCCGGATCACCTTGCGGGTGAGGAGAAAGAGTGTGGCCCGGTGGACGCAGGTGCAGTGGGGCTGTTGGGGCGGACAGACACAATTCTGAGCTGCGACGTGGAGTGCGTTCTTTACAAGGGTGTCCTCGAGAGAGTGAAAGGAGATGACCCCAAGACGCCCACCGGGCCGGAGGATGCTGATTGCTGCCTGCAGACCTCGTTCGAGGCTTTCCAGCTCGTGATTCACCGCGATGCGAAGCGCCTGGAAGGTGCGTGTCGCAGGGTGGATCCGCTTTGGCCAGAAGCGCCGCGGCACCACCTGCTCCACGAGCTCTCGAAGCTGTGTGGTGGTGGTGATCGGCGCACGCTCTCGTGCTCTGACGATCCGGCTCGCGATCGATCGCGCGAAGCGCTCGTCGCCGTAGTCACGGATCAACGACGTCAGCTCGTCCGCGGTCAGCGAATCGACGAGATGCGCCGCGGTCGTCCCCGAGGTCGGGTCCATGCGCATGTCGAGCGGTCCGTCGAAGCGGAAGCTGAAGCCGCGTGCCGGGTCGTCCAGCTGGAGCGAGGAGATGCCGAGGTCGAAGACGACGACATCCGCCGCGGTCACGCCGGTGGCGCGAACGATGGCTTCGAGGTCGGCGAAGTCACCCTGGGCGATCTCCACCGCGCTCTCTGCGCGAAAG
>JBAQGL010000004.1:0-2057 GCA_049287785.1 Candidatus Dormiibacterota bacterium
CCCAGCGAGTGGAGGTGCCTGTGGCCGAAACCACGCAGCCCGCGGCGCGAATGATCGTGTGTCACTTCATCGTCTCCGATGACGTCGAGCGCTCCGCGCACTTTTACACCGAGGTGCTCGGCGGCAAGAAGGTCTTTGGCCCGGTGCCGACGAACATCGAACTCGCCAACACGTACATCATCATCAACGGCGGCGGGGGCCCAACCGACGACAAGCCCACGGTCACCCTCGAAGCGCCAAGCGACCCCGATCGAGTCAGCAGCTTCCTCAACATCCGGGTCACGGATATCCACGCCGTATACGAGGAATGGCGCGCCCGGGGTGCGCAATTCCTGACGCCGCCGAAGCAGCACGCCTACGAGATCCGTTGCTACATCCGAGATCCCGACGGTTACATCATCGAGGTCGGGCAAACCACCGACCCAAAGGGAGACTGGTGGCCCGCCGGGTGGCAACCGATCACCTCCGGCGAGCAATCCGACTGAACTGTGGTTGACCCGGCCGCGAACGACCAGCGACAGCTGCTCCGCAATTTGGAGGGGCGTGAAGTCCACGTCGAGGCGACCGAGTGATCAACGCTCGGCGGTGGTCCTAGGCGCTGACCGACCTGGTCTCGTTGTGCCGGCCGCACCACCGCCGCGTGCACAGGAGGGCTGGCGCATCCATACCGCTGACGGCATTGCCGTCGTCGAGCCGCCGCCGCCTGACGATAGTGCTGCATGGCCCGCTGCTTTCGTAGAGTCCTCGCGCAGGTCACCGTCCAACTAGCCGCGAGGCACTGCCATGCCACATCAGGTTCGAGGCGTTGTCGCGCGCACCCGGGGTGCGCCGGTCGAGGTTGTCACCGTGCACGTTCCGGATCCTGGTCCGGACGAGGTGCTTATCCGCATCGAGGCCTGTGGCGTCTGCCACACGGACTTGCATTACCGCGAAGGTGGTATCAGCAAGCGCTTCCCGTTCCTGCTCGGCCACGAAGCTGCTGGAAGGATCGAGACGGTGGGCGCCGGAGTCACAAACGTCGCGCCGGGCGATGTCGTCGTCATCGCATGGCGCGCTCCGTGCGGGACGTGCCGGAGTTGTCTGCGAGGCCGGCCGTGGTACTGCTTCGACAGTCAGAACGCGCGCCAGCGCATGGCCCTTGATGACGGCACCGAGCTCACTGCGGCGCTCGGTATCGGCGCCTTCGCCGAGCTCTGCCTGGTGCATGCGAAGCAGGCGGTCAAGGTGGATCCGACCGTTCGCCGGGAGGCCGCCGCGCTGATCGGGTGCGGCGTGATGGCCGGGTACGGGGCCGCCGTGAACACTGGAGCCGTGGTGCCGGGCGACACGGTGGCGGTCATCGGATGCGGCGGGGTCGGCAACGCTGCCATCGCCGGCGCCGCAATCGCAGGTGCACGGATGGTGATCGCTGTCGATGTCGTCGAACGGAAGCTCGAGTGGGCGCGGCGGTTTGGCGCGACCCATACTATCGATGCGACTCGAGAGGACCCCGTTGAAGCCATTCGCGGCCTCACCGGCGGCTTCGGCGCCGATCTCGCCATTGATGCCGTGGGGCGACCCGAGACATACCTGCAGGCATTTCTCGCACGAGACCATGCCGGGCGACTCGTCAACGTCGGTGTCCCTCCGGCGCAGGGCATGACCGTCCAGCTGCCGATGTCCGAGGTGTTCGGCCGCGGCGGCTCGATGCGCTCGTCGTGGTACGGCGACTGCTTGCCGACTCGCGATTTTCCGGTGCTGATCGACCTCTATCGCAAGGGGCGCCTCGACCTTGACGGATTCGTCTCGGAGCTCATCTCCATCGACGACGTCGAGGACGCGTTCCAAAGGATCATCAATAGCGAAGTGCTTCGATCAGTGGTGGTGTTCCCGCCGCAATAGCGCGTCAGGCCCTTTCTGGTGGTCGAGCCTGACGGTCGACGCGTGGGATCCGACGCGTCCGACGGGACCAAACCGCTAGCCTGAGATTCCGGTACCCGGCCCACCCTGGAGGATCCCCATGCAATATCGGCGTCTCGGCACACAGGGTCCGACGGTCTCGGCGGTCGGGCTCGGCG
>JBAQGL010000005.1:0-3227 GCA_049287785.1 Candidatus Dormiibacterota bacterium
CGTCGCGGTGCGTCCGGTGCCGATCGCCCAGACGGGCTCGTACGCGATCACCCAGTCATCGACGGACGGTGGACTCTCGACCTGGGCAAAGACGGCGTCGAGCTGGCGCTCGACCACGTCGAAGGTGTTGCCGGCGTCGCGCTCATCGCTGGTCTCCCCCACCGCCACGATGACCTCAAGGCCATGCGCGATAGCGGCGACGAACTTCTTCCCGACCTCGTCGTCGCGCTCGCTGAAGACGTGGCGGCGCTCGGAGTGACCGACGAGCGTGAGGTCGCACCAGCCCGCGAGCATCACCGGTGAGATCTCGCCGGTGAAAGCACCGGAGTCCTGGTAGAACACGTCCTGCGCGCCGAGCCGGACGCCGGTGCCGTCGAGCAGCGAGCGAATCGCCCACAGGTGCGTGAAGGGCGGCAGCACCGCAACGTCGACGCCGGTCGTCCCCGAGACCGCGGCGCACACCGCCTGCGCCAGCGCGATGCCCTCCTCGACGGTCGTGTTCATCTTCCAGTTCCCGGCGACCATCGGCCGCGACGTCGGGCCGCCCCGGGACCGCTGGATCAACGCCGCGCGACCTCGCGATCGCGCAGCGCCGCGACGCCGGGCAGCGTCCTCCCCTCGAGGAATTCGATGGTCGCGCCGCCCCCCGTGCTGATAAAGCCGATCTTGTCTGCAACACCCGCGTCCTGGACGGCGGCCGCGAGGTCGCCCCCGCCGATCACCGTCGTCGCCTTGGATGCCGCGACCGCGCGTGCAACATCGCGCGTCCCGGTCGCGAACGCGGGAATCTCGTAGATGCCCAGCGGGCCGTTCCAGATGATCGTCCCGGCGGTCGCGCAGTCGGCCGCGATGCTCGCGACCGTGTCCGGGCCGGCGTCGACCACCATCCAGCCGTCGGGGATCGCCTTCCACGCCACGACCTGGGTCGGCGCATCGGCAGCAACCTGCTCGACGACGACGCCGTCGACAGGAAGGCGCAGATCGGCGCGCCGCCCCGGAGCCGAGTCGAGGAGACGCCGCGCGGTGGGCACCTCATCCTCCTCAACGAGCGATGTCCCGGTGGTCTCGCCGAGGGCGCGATAGAACGTGCATGCCATCGCACCGCCGACCCAGAGGACGTCGACGCGGTCGAGGAGATGGTCGAGCACGCCGACCTTGGTCGAGATCTTCGACCCCCCGACAATCGCCACCACCGGGGTGCGGGGGTTGTCCATCACGCCTCCGAGCATCTCCAGCTCACGGGCCATCAGCTTGCCGGCGACCGCCGGAAGCAGGTGCGCGACGCCCTCGGTCGAGGCGTGCGCGCGGTGGGCGGTGCCGAAGGCGTCGTTGACATACACGTCCGCGAACGCGGCGAGCTTCCTCGCGAACGCGGGGTCATTGGCCTCCTCGCCGGGTTCGAAGCGGACGTTCTCGAGCATGCCGACGTCACCGTCACGCAGCGAATCGACCATGCTTTGCGCGCTGTCGCCGACCACGTCGGAGGCAAGGCGCACGTCCGCACCGAGCAGGCTGCTCAACCGGGCCGCGATCGGTCCCAGCCGGGCGCTGTCGTCGATCCTCCCGTTGGGGCGGCCAAGGTGAGCGACCACGATCACCCGGGCGCCTCGAGCCCGGAGCGCTTCGATGGTTGAGATCGACTCACGAATCCTGCGATCGTCGCTGATCTCGCCATCCCGCATCGGCACGTTGAGGTCCTCGCGCAGCAGAACGTGTTTGCCGTGCACATCGACGTCATCGATGGTCGCCTTGGACAGAGCCGCCACTCCCCGCCTAGAGCCTCGACACGATGAGGTTCACGAGGTCGACGACGCGGCAGGAGTATCCCCACTCGTTGTCGTACCAGGCGAGCACCTTGACCGTGCGGTCACCGAGCAGCATCGTCGACGGTGCATCGAAGATCGATGAGTGCGGGTCGTGGAGAAAGTCCATCGACACCAGCTCCTCCTCGCTCACCGCGAGGATGCCCTCGAGCTTTCCGCTGGCCGCCTCGCGCATCTCGCCGTTGACGTCGTCGATGCTCGCGCTCTTGGAGAGTGTCGCGGTGAGGTCGACGAGGCTGACGTCGGGAACCGGGACGCGCAGCGACATGCCCGCGAACTTGCCCTTCAGCTCCGGGAGCACGAGCGCAACCGCCTTGGCGGCCCCGGTCGTCGTGGGGATGATCGACAGCGCGGCGGCACGAGCGCGCCGCTTGTCCTCATGGGGCGCGTCGAGGATGACCTGGTCCTTGGTGTACGCGTGCACCGTGGTCATGAACCCGGTCTCGATGCCGAAGGAGTCGCTCAGCACCTTGGCGACCGGCGCCAGGCAATTGGTCGTGCACGAGGCGTTGGAGATGATGTGATGCTCCGCCGGGTTGTACGAGGAGTCGTTGACTCCCATGCAGATCGTGATGTCCTCATTCTTCGCGGGCGCGGTGATGACCACCTTGCGCGCACCGCCGTCGATATGACCCTTGGCCTTGACCGCATCGCTGAAGAACCCCGTCGATTCGACGACGACGTCGACGCCGAGGTCGCCCCACGGGAGGCGTTGCGGATCGCGTTCGGCGAGCACCTTGATCACCCGTCCGTCCACCGTGATGCTGTCACCATCGGCAGCAACTGTGCCGGGGAAACGGCCGAGCACGCTGTCGTACTTGAGCAGGTGAGCCAGCATCTCGGAGGTCGTGATGTCGTTGACAGCCACGATCTCGAGCTCGGGGGAGCGCTCTCTGGCGGCACGCAACACGTTGCGCCCGATGCGGCCGAAGCCGTTGATGCCAACTCTCACTCCCATGCGGGGCAACCTCCGGTGACGGTTGATTCAGCGCCTGCGGACAGCCACTTCCACCCTATCACCGCCCTCACCCGCCGCGGCGACCAGGCGGTGCAGGCGCCCGGCCATCGCCGGCCTGCTGCAGCCGGCCAGCTCCGCCAGCTGCGCGAGGTCGTCGTCGGGGTGGAGGGAACGGAGCTCGGCGGCCTCGCGGAGCGCGGGCGGCAACGCCTCCCAGCGCACCGAGTCGGCCTCGAGCGCCGCGATCGACTCGAGCTGACGAACCCCGGCTGCCGCAGTCCGGCGCAGGTTGGCGGTCTCGGCGTTGAGGCGGCGGTTCACGCCGCTGCGCACCTCGCGTATCACCCGGCCGGACTCGAAGGCGAGACGGCCGGCCTGCGCGCCGATCGAGCTCAGCGCGGCTCCGACACCGGCTCCCGACCGCACCGTGACCACCCAGCGCCCGC
>JBAQGL010000006.1:0-2669 GCA_049287785.1 Candidatus Dormiibacterota bacterium
GTCGGTGCCGACCACAATTGGCCGCAGCGCATGACCATGACTACAACCAACGTGGAGATCCTGCGCCAGGGCTGGCTCGACGCCGCCTCCGCCCTGGCTCCAGGCCTCGACACACTGCCTGAGTTCCTCGAGAACGGCCTCGAAGCTGCCGTCATCGACGAACGCCTGGACGAGCAGTCGTTGCTGCGCGTTGTCACCGAGGTGACCTCTGCCGCCGCGGACACACTGCCCGCCGAGGAGCTCTATTTCCTGACACGTCGCCTCCAACGAGCGGTGTACGAGTACCTGCTCTCGCTCGACGCCCTGCCCGAACCGCCGCCCCGTCGCGACGGCTCCAACGGCCACACCACTGCCGACACCACGCTCATCGGAGCCGAGGAGGTCGCCGCGCTCGGCCGTAACGGCCATACGAAGACGGCGGCAGAGCCGCATGTCACCAAGGCGGCGCCGGTGCACGAGCCAGAGCCGGAGGCGACGCCTGAGGCGGCCGCCGAGCCGCCGCTCGATCCGTCAGATGCCGCAGCGGCAGCCGATCGCGTCGAGGCAGGCCTCGCCGAGCTCGACGCCCAGCTTTCGCCGGACGAACCTTCTGATACCGCCCCCGAGGCAGCCGGCGACCCCGAGGTCGAAACCGCCTCCCAGGACGAGCCCGAAGCGGCGCCGGCCGAGCCCGCGACCCGCCCCGCGTTCACGCTCTTCCGGCGGACCGGTGCCTCCGCCGCCAAGAACGAAAAGGCAGCGTCTGCGCCCGCCGACACCGAGGCGGTCGACCCCTTGCCTGCGGCAACCAACGGTGCTGCGCACCCCGAGGCGGACGGCGATGATGCCGAGTCGTTCGTCAAACCCAAGAGTGGGTTTCACCTCTCCGACCTCGCGGACTTCGCCGTGGTCCAGCGCCCGGCGACGACCGAGGCGCCGGATGATCTCGCGGCCACCGAGCCTGCAGCGGCAACCACCTTCGAGTCCGATCAAACCGAGCAGCCTCAAGAATTCACCGAGTCGGAGCCCGAGGCGGTGGTCATCCCGGCACAGCCCGCACAGGAGGCTGCGAGCGGCGCCGCGGCGAGAGGGTGGCGCCTCCGCGACGACGACGCGGACCAGGCGCACGACCTCACCTCGGAGGGCGACTCCGACGACAGTCGGTTCGAAACCGACCCCGAGGTCATCGAAGCGCGTCTCGAGATCAACGACCGCCTCCGCCGGAAGCGGTGCGATGAGGCGGCTGCATTGCTCCAGCGCCTCGCAAACGACGTCGGCGGCCGGGCGCTTGCTGAGCTCGCCCTCGACGCGGGTGATCGATGCCGCGCACTCGGCAAGGGAAACGCTGCGCTCAGCTGCTATCTCGCCGCGTCACGCGCGGACCCGGTGCACGAGACGCCACTGCTCCGACTCGCCGACATCTGCATCGACGATCACGACATCGACCTTGCCGTCTCGTACCTGGAACGCGTGACCAGGCTTCGAAGACTGCGCAACGACGACAAGGGCGCATTGAAGCTGTATCGGAAGATCGTGACCATCGCACCGTATCGCGATGACATTCTCGCGATGCTGATGCGCGCCCAGGCCAACGGCCGCTTCGACGAATAAACGCGTTCATGAACAACGTCAGGTCACACGTCGCGTGGTCTTGCTCGTCCGGTGTGCGATGCGTTTGTTACCGAAAGGCGATGAACGGCAGGGTGGATTCGATCCACACTCGGGTGCGGCCGTCATCCACGCCAGCACATTGCTGCGGCGGATGCAGCGTCGCCGCAACCGCGTGACCGACACAAACTGAGACAACCGAGGAGAACAGGTGGCCATCCAGGCGAACAAACCGAACAGCCGGATCTTCTTGCTTCTTGGAGTCGTGCTGGCTGCGGCGGCGGCGGTTGCCGTGCTGCTCCTGGTGCGCTCCAATTCACCAGCCAATGAGGTCAGCGTTGTCGTATCCGACACGAGCATTCCCGCCGGCACCACGCTGACCCCAGCGATGGTCGTCGTCGCCCAGATCCCGCTGACCGCAAAGCCGGGTGACGCGTACACCGATCCGGTGGCCGTGGTCGGCAAGGTGACGCAGGTCGCCCTCGCCAACAACACCCCACTGGTTCCTGGTTTCTTCAGCACGCCGGCGCTGTCGATCACGTCGAGCGGCACTGGCAACGGAACCACGGTGACTGACGTGGAGACGCAGATCACCAAGGGTTACGTCGCAATCGCCATCCCGACCGGCGCATCGTTGCCCCCCAGCCTGACCTCGTTGCAGGCGAACAACTTCACCGCACCACTCGTATCCGACGCCGGCTACATCCTTCCCGGCGATCACATCGACCTGATGGTGCAGTCGACGACGGGAACGTCGGGTCTTCGATACACCTTCCAGGACATCATCGTGCTGCGCGCCGGTTCCTCCGGCAGCACCTCGAGCGCCTCCGCGGACGTGCTTCTCGTGGAGGTGCCTCGCGCCGAAGCGCCGCTGCTCACCGGCCTCGTCATCGGCGACGGGCATGAGTTCATCGTCAAGTACGTCCTTCGGCCCGAGTCCGAATGGGGCAAGCTGACCGCGACCGGCTACACCCCGAACTACGAGTCGACCACCGCTCCCAACGTCCCAGCGGTGAAGCAGACCATCGTGACGCCAAGCACGCTGGACAGCCTCTTCGGCGGCTGACGGTAATGACGCCAGC
>JBAQGL010000007.1:0-55738 GCA_049287785.1 Candidatus Dormiibacterota bacterium
GCTGGAATCTCAATCGCTCACTCACGGTTCTGCGCTTCAAGGGCGGGCGCAAGAACCCGGCGCCAATCCAGCGTCTCGAATCCGACGACATCATGGGTGCCGTCTTTCCCCAGCTGGTCGCCTGTCAGAACGAGAACCCCACGGGGCCGTTCGAGGCGCCCGACCATCCGCTCGTCAATCAGACGATGTACGACTGCCTGCACGAGGTGATGGATGTCGACTCGCTGCGTGAGCTGGTGCTGCGCATCGAGCGAAAGGAAGTGGAGATCAGCTTCCGCGACACCGTCGAACCGTCCCCGCTCGCGCACGAGATCGTCAACGGCAGGCCGTATACGTTCCTTGACGACGCGCCACTCGAGGAGCGGCGGAGTCGCGCGATCACGCTGCGGCGCGGGCTTCCGGTGGAGGCGCGCGATCTCGCCGCGCTCGACCCCGAGGCGATCGCCCGCGTGCGTGCTGAGGCGACACCCGATCTTCGCGATCACGACGAACTGCACGACCTGCTGGTTTCGCTGGTGGTGACCCGGTCGGTCCCGGAGTGGACCGCCTGGTTCGATGAGCTGGTCGAGCGAGGCCGGGCGCTGTCGGTCACCAGGGACGGTGACGTCTTCTGGTGCGCCATGGAGCGGGCCGCGAGCATCGACTCGCTCTGGCCGGGAGCGACGTTCGCGCCGCGTCCCGCGACATTCCCGCATGGACGTGCGGCCTCGTCCCTCGACGGCGACGCGCTCGCCGCATCGATCCTGCGCGGACATCTCGAGGTGAGCGGTCCGATGACGACCGATGCCCTGTCCGATCGCACCGGGTTGCGTCGATCGGAGGTGGTAATCGCGCTTGCTGCGATCGAGGGCGACGGGTTTGTGATTCGTGGTCACTTCGACCCGGGGATCAGCGACGAGCAGTGGTGCGCGCGGCGGCTGCTCGCCCGGATCCACGGGTACACGCAGCAGCGTTTGCGGCAGGAGATCGAACCGGTCACCGCGCAGGATTTCGTGCGATTCCTGCTTCGGTGGCAACGGGTTGCCCCCGGCACGCAGCGGGAGGGACGCGCCGGGGTCGCCGCGACGATCGCGCAGCTGCAGGGCTTCGAGATTCCCGCCGGCGTCTGGGAGGAGACGGTGCTGCCGAGCCGCGTGTCCGGCTATCGCAGCGCCTGGCTCGACGAGCTGTGCATGTCGGGAGAGGTCGCGTGGGCGCGCCTGAAGGTCCGCGACGAATCTGCCCTCGCCGCCCCGTCGCGAAGCAGCTCATCGGCATCGCACGCCACCCCGGTGACGCTGGTCATGCGATCCGACCTGCCGTGGCTGCTGCAGTCGGTGCGCGGCGATGCACAACCGATCGAGCCCGTGTCGGGGGCGACGCTCGATGTCCTCGAAGCCCTGCGCGAGCACGGCGCCCTCTTCACGGGCGACATCGTCACGCTCGCTCGCCGGCTCCCGAGTGAGGTCGAGAACGCACTCTGGGATGGTGTGGCCCGTGGCCTGCTCACCGCCGACGGTTTCAGTGCCGTCCGCCGCCTTCTTGTCAGTCGCGGGCTCGGGCGTTCACGACCTCACCACCGCGGACTCCGGCACGGCGTCAGCGGTTACTCGTCGGGCGAAGGCCGCTGGTCGCTCGTGCCTCGCATGCCATCGGCGGCAGAACACGACGCGCTCGCCGAGGCGATCGCAGAGCAGCTGCTGGTGCGGTGGGGAGTGGTGTTTCGCGACGTCGTCGCGCGCGAGACGATCGCCCTGCCGTGGCGCGACGTGGTGTGGGCGCTGCGTCGCATGGAAGCGCGCGGCACCGCGCGCGGCGGCCGCTTTGTCACGGGGTTCGCCGGTGAGCAGTTCGCGCTCCCGGAAGCCGTTGATCAGCTACGCAGCGTGCGCCGTCGCGAGCGCTCGGCGGAAGTGGTGCGCGTGTCGGCCACGGATCCGTTGAACGTTGCGGGCATCCTCCTGCCCGGTCCCCGCATCACGTCGGTGAGGACCAACAGCGTGGTCTTCGAGGACGGGTTGCCTGTCACAAGCGCGGAACCACGGGTCCCGGCACTCGGCTTTCGATGAAGGCAACCGTCAGGTGCTCGCAGCCGGGACGGGTTCGAAGAACAGCGCAGCGGGGGTGGGCTCGGCTGGAACATCGGCCAGCGGCCACAGGAGCGTGAACTTGCTGCCGCCGCTCTCGTCGCTGTGCGCGCTGACGGTTGCGCCGTGGGCGTCGCAGAGGCGGCGCACGAGCGAGAGTCCCATGCCCATCCCGCCGTGCCGGCGCGTCCGGCTGTTGTCCTCCTGGTAGAAGCGGTCGAAGAGGCGCGGGATGGCCTCGGCGCTGATGCCGATCCCGTCATCGACAACCTCGATGCGGCAGAGCCCCGCGCCCTTGACGGGGCCGGCGCTCACCCGGACGTGACCGCCTTTCGGCGTGAACTTCACGGCGTTGTCGATGAGAGCACGCAGCACCTGGCGGAGACGGAACGGATCGGCGCTGACAGCCGGTGAGCCGCGGACATCCACGGTGAGCTCGACGGGCAGGCCGTCCTTGAAGTGGCGCCTCACGTCATTAAATGCGTCACTGATCGCCGATGCGACGTCCACGGAAGAGATGCGCACGTCGATCGTGTCGGTGTTCACCAGTGCGAAGTCGACGACGTTCTCGACGGTCTCGCCGAGCAGCTTCACCGAGATGTCGATATCGCGCACGATCTCGAGCTTGGTGGCGTCATCCCATTTGTTCCACGCCACGTTGAGCAGCTCGATCTGTCCCTGGATGGCGAGCACCGGCGTGCGCAGCTCGTGTTGCGCCGTGTCGAGGAAGTCGCTCTTCAGCTGGTTCAACTCTTTCAGCCTGCGCACCGCCTCACGTTCCTGCTCGAGGGTTCGTGTGTTCTCCACCGCGACCGCGGCATTGTTGGCGAGGGTGATCAGCGCTCGTTCATCGCCGTCCGCGACCGGGTGCGCGGATCCCACGACCAGGACCCCGGTGAGTGCCTCCTGGAAGAGCATGGGGACGGCGATCCCAGCGCGGCCGCTCCAGTCGAGACGGACCGCGTGTCCGGCGGTCAATTCGTCCACGGGCATGGCGTCAGTCATATCGGGCATCTCCGGACCGCGGCTGCGCAGGCGGAGGAACTCAGAATCCCGTCGCGTGTAGACGGTCGCGCTCGCGGATCCACCCGCGATCGCGTCGGCGGCGCTGAGCACCGCATCCTGGAGCTGCTCGATGCCGCCGGTGGTCGTCGTCAACGCTCTGGACACCTCCTGGAGCCGGACAACGGATCCGTCGATGTGCTCGATGTAACCCGCGATCTGCTCGCGCATACGGTTGACGCCGGCGGCGAGCCGTCCGAGCTCGTCGCGTGAGGTGACCGGAATGTCCGAGGTGTAGTCGCCGGCAGCGATCCTCTCCACGCCGCGCTCCAGACGCGACACCGGGCGGCGCACGAACCGGTCGACGAAGAGGAGCACGAGCAGGCACACCACCACCAGCGCGGTGAAGGCGATCTGCGCGATCGTCCCTTCGTCCTGGGCAGTCCCGGCGGCGAAGACCGACAGCGGCACCTCGACGCCGAGGTAGCCGGCGACCGCGGTTCCGCCGGGTGCCTCGAGCGGGACGAAGCTCCCGGCCACGGCGACACCTGCAACCGTGTAGATGGCATGTGCGGCGACCTCACCGGTCGGCGGATGCGCGACCTGCTGCGCAATGGCGGACGGTTCCGCGGACGGCGCAGGGATGTCGGACGGGCCGGTGAACCGGACGAGGCTCGCGCCCGGACCGGTGCTGAGAAACACTGGCGTGTACCCAATGACGGGGCCATACCGGGCGAACTGCGTCTGCAGCTGCGCGCTGTACACCACCACCCCCAGGGGAGCGTTGGTCCCGCTTTGTGCGTTGAAGACGGGGACGGCCACGTCGAGGGCGGGCAGGCCACCGGCCAGCAGTTCAACGCCCTCAACGCCCGACGGGCATTCCGCTCGCAAGGCCGCGCTTGCCGCGATCGTCGCGCTCGATTGCTGGCACGCGACGGTCGTCTCGACCTTCAGCGCGTCGCGAATCGACGCCAGCGCGGCGGTGACGTGGGGGATCGAACCCGCTTCGCACGCCGCGGTCGCCGGATGGATCGGGGCTCCGCCCGAGCCGAGGCTGTCGCACTCGCTGGTGTACAGCACGGTGCCGGCCCCGTTCAGCACGACCACCCCCAGCCCCGGAAGGTTGACGATCCGCTTGCCGGTGAACTCGGCCGCAACCAGCGCTGCCGGGTTGCTCCCGCTCAGCGCCATCTGGATCGACGACAGCGATGCGACCGCGGTCGCCGCGTACTGCGCCTGAGGCTGGATCACGCGTGAGATGAGCTCGCCCGCGACCCCGGCCCGGTTGTCCGCGTTGGAGAGTGCGCCGGCGTTGGTCTGCTGTGAGCGGCTCAACAGCAGGAAGCCGCTGACGCCGGCGATCAAGAGCGCGGTGAAGACAATCCCGCCTGCCAGCAATCGGCCGGCGAGACTGCTTCGCAGCCCAAACCTGCGGACGAAGAGGCCGCGGGCCGGTCGACGCGCGCGCATGGATCGAGCCTATTGGGGCGGAGGGGGCGCCGAATGGGTGACCGCTCGCAGTCCGGAAACGGGGTCGTGACGAACGATCTCGGCCGCCCGGGGGATCGGGCGTTCCGCAACGCGCTCGGAACCGTACGCTTACGGCATGCCCTTTCGGCGCCGGAGGCCCACGAGAATCGTCACGGCCGAGCCGGAGCGTACCGGCGTGGGCGCATTTCTGAAGCGCTGGATGATCCCGCTCATCGGCGCGCTCACCCCGACGGCGCTGATCGTGGTCAACATCGCGGTCTTCATCGTCAAGAACCTGCCGGAGTTCCGGATCACCATCTCGATCCTCGCCTTCGTCAGCGGGCTGATGCTCAACTCATGGGCCGGGCTGAACATCTACCGGATGCTCAAGCTGCGCCGGCCGGATCACCCCCTGGTGCACGAGCGCAACCAGGAGGTCGTGCTGGTCCTCGGCATGGCGGTGATCATCATCGCCGCGTTCCTGACGGCACTCTTCTGCTACCTCGGCCTCTCGGATTACAACCACCTGCCCAACGGGCTCACCTTCTTCACCGGGGTCCTGTCGGCGGCGGTGCCGATCCTCCTGCGTGCGGCGTTCCATCGCGGCGTTCCCAAGGGGCGCGGCGGCACTGGCCAGCAACAGATCAACACGGTTGCCGGACTTCCGCCGAGCCCGATGCCGTTACCGCCGACATCGGCCTCGGCCCGCGACACGATCCCGAGGCGTTAACGAAACAGGCGGGGCGCTTTCGCACCCCGCCTGAGAGTCTGGGATTGGAGAGGTCAGACCTCTTTGAATTCGGCGTCGACGACGTCGTCCGCGCCCGCGCCTTCACCCGCTCCTTCGCCGTCGTGGGGAGCGCCGCCGTCGCCGTTGCCGGCGTGCGGCTCGCCCGATCCGGGCTGGGCCTGCTGGGTCTGGGCGTACACCGCCTCGCCGATCTTCTGGATCGACGCGGCCAGGTCGTCGTGCGCGCGCTTCATCGCGTCCGCGTCGTTACTGGCAATTGCGTCACGAACTGCCTTGACCTTGGCCTCGATATCGGTGCGCAGCTCCGCCGGCACCTTGTCGCCCGCGTCCGCGAGCGCCTTCTCGGCCTGGTACGCAAGGGCATCGGCACGGTTGCGCGTCTCCACTGACTCCGCCCGCTTGCGGTCCTCATCGGCGTGGACCTCGGCCTCCTTGACCATGCGCTCGACCTCGTCCTTCTGGAGCGTTGTCGAACCGGTGATGGTGACCTTGTTCTCCTTGCCGGTCCCGCGATCCTTGGCACTGACGTTGAGGATGCCGTTGGCATCGATGTCAAAACCGACCTCGATCTGCGGCATGCCCCGCGGTGCCGGTGGGATGCCGTCGAGTGAGAACGTCCCGAGGATGCGGTTGTCCCGCGCCATCGGGCGCTCGCCCTGGAGCACCACGATCTCGACGGACGGCTGGCTGTCAGACGCTGTCGAGAACACCTGCGTCTTCGCGGTGGGGATGGTGGTGTTGCGCTCGATCAGCTTGGTGTTCACCTCGCCCTCGGTCATGATCCCGAGCGACAGCGGGGTTACGTCGAGGAGAAGCACGTCCTTGACCTCGCCCTTGAGCACGCCGGCCTGGATGGCAGCGCCGATCGCCACAACCTCGTCCGGGTTGACGCCGCGATGCGGGTCCTTGCCGGTAAAGCTCTTGACCAGCTCCTGGATCACCGGCATGCGTGTCGAGCCGCCGACCAGGATGACCTCATCGAGCTCCTTGGCAGTGAGCGCCGCGTCCTTGAGGGCCGCCTCGAACGGACCGCGGCAGCGCGCCGTGAGGTCCTCGGTGAGCTGTTCGAACTTGCTGCGCGTGAGGGTGATCGCAAGGTGCTTCGGGCCGGAGGCATCCGCGGTGATGAACGGCAGGTTCACCTCCGTCTCCTGACGCTGGGAGAGCTCGATCTTCGCCTTCTCGGCGGCCTCGGTGAGGCGTTGCAGCGCCTGACGGTCGCCGCGGAGGTCGATACCCTGGTCCTTCTTGAACTCGTCGGCCAGCCAGTCGACGATCCGGCGGTCGTAGTCGTCGCCGCCGAGGTGGGTGTCACCGTTGGTCGCCTTCACCTCGAAGACTCCTTCGCCAACCTCGAGGATCGAGACGTCGAACGTTCCGCCACCGAGGTCGAAGACGAGGATCTTCTCGTTCTCTTTCTTGTCGAGCCCGTAGGCGAGCGCGGCAGCGGTGGGCTCGTTGATGATGCGGACGACGTTCAGGCCGGCGATCTGACCGGCGTTCTTGGTGGCCTGCCGCTGGGCGTCGTTGAAGTACGCGGGAACGGTGATCACCGCATCGGTGACCTTCTCGCCGAGATATGCCTCGGCGTCGGTCTTGAGCTTCTGCATGATCATCGCGGAGATCTGCTCCGGCGTGAAGTGCTCGGCGTTGATCTCCACCTCGGCGCGGCCGTCCTTGCCGGCTACCACCTTGTACGGGACCTGCTTGGCCTCGTTGCTGACCTCGCTCAGCAAGCGGCCCATGAAGCGCTTGATCGAATAGACGGTGTTTTCGGGGTTCACTGCCGCCTGGCGGCGGGCCAGCTGCCCGACCAGGCGCTCGCCGGTGCGCGTGAACGCAACCACCGACGGAGTGGTGCGGCCTCCCTCGGCGTTGGCGATGACGGTTGGTTCCCCACCCTCCATCACTGCAACCACGCTGTTGGTGGTGCCGAGGTCGATACCGACGGTTTTTGCCATTTTCTTGTCCTCCGGGACTGATAACACGATGCTTGATTGAGCGTCACACGAACGCTCCTATCGAATACCGCGTGCGGCCAACATGCTAAACGTAGGGGGATGGATGACCCCCGTCCGATCGCGGAGCAGCTGCAGGACCTTCGCCGCCGGGCCGACGAGGACTTCCTCCACCCCGACGGCATGCGCGAGGCAGGCCGGCACCAGCTGGACCTGCCCGAGCTCGGGCTCCGAGTCAGCGTGACCCGGTCCCGCTACCCCAATCGGCCCGATGGGATCGATCAGTACGCAGTCACGCTGTCCCGGCCCGAGCTGGATCGCCCGCCGGGAAATCAGGAGGTCGAGATGGTGCTCGTGCCGGCTTTCGGCGCCGCCGCCGCCAGGGCGGTGGAACGGTCCGGCGGCTCGTCGAGGATCCGGATGTTCCGGGTACCGGCCGGGGTGCCCGACGGTCAGCCCGAACCGGCGACCTCGTAGCCGTCGGCGCCGATCAACGGCACGAAGCGGCACGGACCGAGTGACTCGGTCTGCCAGCGCCCGTCGACCAGCGTGAGGCGGGTCAGCTCCTCGCCGCCGGGGTTGTCGGTGATCGGCACCACCAGCCGGCCACCCTCGACGAGCTGGCGGGCGAGCGCCACCGGAAGCCGTGGCGCGGCTGCCCCGACGGCGATCGCATCGAACGGCGCTCGCTCGGGAACGCCGAGGGTGCCGTCGCCCTCGAAGACCTCGACGTCGTAGTCGAGCCGGCGCAGACGCTCCGCGGCCGACTGAGCCAGCGATCCAACCCGTTCGATGCTGACCACATGAGCCCCGCAAGCGGCCATCACGGCCGCCTGGTACCCGGAGCCGGTCCCCACGTCGAGCGCTCGGTCACCCTGGTGCAGCTCGAGGGCCTCGACGACGACCGCGACCATCAGCGGCTGGCTGATCGTCTGCCCCGGAGCGTCGATCGGCAGCGCCCGATCGGCGTAGGCGTGCTCGCGGTCACTCTCGAGCACGAACTCCTCCCGAGGCACGTCCGCCATGGCATGGAGCACCGCCGGCGACCGAATACCGTGCTCGATCAGCGACGCCATCATGCGATCACGATCCGACGTAGCGGTTAGCCTCGCGGTGTGAGATCCAAATCGGGCGGCGGAGTGTCCGGAAGCTTCCAGACGATCCACTCTTTCTGCCAGCGGCGATGCAGGTCGTTTGCGGCGTCGACCGCCTCGTGGTACAGCCGCTCGAACGCCGCGACGTCGTGAGCGTCGAGCGCCGCCATCAGCGGGTCGAGATCGTCGAGGATCCACTCCTCAATATCGGTCGTGTACTTCGGCCGGGTCACCTCGCAGAGGCGAAGCAGCTTGCGCATCTCACGGAGCTGCCAGCTTGCCAGCGGCCAGTTGGCAGCTCGCGCCGCGTAGAAGGCCTTCCAGAATCGCGCACCGATCTCGGGCATCAGTCGCGCCAAACCGGGTTGCAGCGCCGTGAGCTGTTCGAGCTCCAGGCGCTCCGGGTTTTTGGGCTGCGCGCTGATCTCGGTCATTCTGAAGATCAAGTCTACGGAGCGCGCCTCGGGAACCCGCGGGGCACGCCGCGCGTGACAGTCCCATGAGTACCGCAGTCGATCGCTCGCGCTGGTCGCGGCCGCTCGTGGGGCTCGCATCGGTCGCCGTCGTCGGCGCGGGGATGGGGGCCTTCTTCGGGATCCGAGCGGTCCAGGGAGCAGGCTCTGCTCCATCCGGCGGGCAGCCGCCCGCCCGCACCGAGGCTGCGATGGCCTACGACCCTGCCAACGGTACGGTGGTGCTCTTCGGCGGTCAGAGCCGGTTCAACACGCTCCACGACACCTGGATCTGGAACGGATCGGGATGGAGCCAGCCACATCCACGAACTGCGCCCCCTCCGCTGAGCGGTGCCCAGATGACCTATGACCCGGTTAGCCACGACGTGCTCCTGATCGGAGATCCGCAGTTCGAGAGCGTTGGCCCGATCGCGTGTTCGGCAGGGTCGGGGACTGCGTCATCCGGTTCGGTGGGTTCGAACACCACCGTCGTTCCACCGGTGGGCGCGATCCCCGCCGACGCCCCGCTGCCGAGTCCAACCGGCAAAGCCGGCCATGGCACCGTGGGGACGCCGCCGATCTGTGCCACGGTCGTATCGCAGGGTCCTGCAACGTGGTTGTGGAACGGCAGCGATTGGTCGAAGGCATCCGCGACGCCGCCGTCGATTGGCTTCGGGAACAGCGCGCTGGCGACCGACCCGGTGTCCGGGCGCGTCGTCCTCCTCCCGAGAGGTCCATTTGCGGTGCCCGCGCTCGGGGCGGCGGAGCCGGCGATCGCCTGCCCGATCCAGAATCCCGCAAGCCATCCGGTGCGCCCGACGTGCCCATGGCCGTTCGCCCCCATCGCGGCCTGGACGTGGAACGGGCACCAGTGGAAGACGATGGCGACGAGCGTCAACACGCAGTCATTCGAGCTGTTCAATTCATCGATCGTGGACGATGCCGTCAGCGGCAAGCTGGCGACCTTCAGCGGCGGCAACGTCGCGCAACCGGTGCCGGCGCCGCTCCCGTGCACGACGTGCCTGGGTGTACCCAACGCGCTGCAGCCGTCTGCGGCAGCGACCGGCAGTGAAGCCGTCTGGACCGGCACCACGTGGCGGCAGGTGATCACGTACAGCGGCGGTCCGGCCATGCCGGGCGCCGCACTCGTCGGCGACCCCGCAACCCACAGCGACATCGCCCTCTCGGGCAACGGGCAGACCTGGATCTGGACCGGCGTCTGGACCCGCGCACACCCGGGCACCACTCCTCCGCTCGTAAGCGCCGCTGCCGCCGTCTTTGACGCGGCGACCGGTCAGGTGGTGGTCTTCGGCGGCGCCGGCACGACCTCGCACCAGGCCGGCCTCTACAACCAGACGTGGACGTGGGACGGCTCGAGCTGGACGCAGCGCGGCGGGAGCGCGGGTATCTCAGTGGTCATCCCGGAGCCATCGCCGGTGAGCATTCCTCCGTGCCCGCCCGTCAACCCGGCGGCCAAGCCCGCGCAGGGAGCGCAGACATCGGCGGCGCAACCAGCCGTGGCCTGCCCGGGCGGGATCGCAGGGTCAATCGGCGGCGCTTCCGGAAGCGCGGGGAGCGTCACCGGGGTGACCACCGGGAGCGGGGCCGTCGCGCCCTGAGCCGCCACAATGGCTGGCCATGGCAGATCTCGATGACGTCCGCATCGAAACCCTCGAGGATCACCAGGACGCCGACGTTCGAGCGATGCTCGTCGACCTCGCCCTCGCGGAGCAGCGGCACTACGACCATCCCGAGGAGAGCGCGGAGCAGCTGAGCGCGCGCCTCAGCACCGCTCCTCGATTCTCCGGCGAGAATCACATCCTGGTTGCCCGGTCCACGGGCGGCGAGGCGATCGGGCTCTGCTGGGTCGTGCTCTTCGACCCGGGAACCGGTCTCGAGGCGGAGATCGCGGAGCTCTACGTCAGGCCCGGCGAGCGAGGCCAGGGCGTCGCTCGAAGCCTCATGGCCGAGGCGATGCAGCTCATCCGCACCCGCAACGTCACCTTCGCCTGCGTCTGGACTCGAGGTGACAACCAGGCTGCACTCGGCGCATACATCTCGGCCGGGTTCGCGCCGACCGAGCAGACCGTGCTCACCTGGCTCCCACTCGAATAAGTCGAGCGGCCGGGATAATAGCCGCTCCATGACCCTTTCCCGCGCCGAGGTCGACCACGTCGCGACCCTCGCCCGTCTCGGCCTGAGCGATGCGGAGAAGGAACGCCTCCTCGGTGAGCTGGAGGCGATCCTCGACCACATCACGCGGCTGCAGCGGGTTGATACGTCGACGCTGGCCGAGACCGCGCAGGTCGGCGACCTCGTCAACGTCATGCGTGCCGACGTCCCCGAGGAGCCGATCGGCGCCGCAGCGGCGCTGCGCAACGCTCCCGCGACGGACGGCAGCTACTTCGTGGTTGGGGCGATCCAGGGCACGGAACTTGACGCCTAGAACCATCACCGAGCTCGCGGCCGCGCTTCGCGACGGCAGCACGACACCACGCGCGCTCCTCGACACCGCGCTCGCGCACGTCGATCGGACCGAGAAGGACCTGAACGCGTACCTCGCGGTCACGGGCGAGCTTGGCATCGCGCAGGCCGATGCCGCTGCGCAGATGCTCGAGGAGCATCCCGACACCGCGTCCCCACTGTGCGGCATCCCGATGGCGCTCAAGGATGTGCTCTGCGTCGAAGGTATCGACACGACCGCGGGCTCGAAGATCCTGCGCGGGTTCAAGCCCCCGTACACCGGCACAGCCGTGCAGCGATTGTTCGACGCCGGCGCGGTGTGTGTCGGCAAGACCAACTGCGACGAGTTCGCGATGGGGTCTTCCACCGAGAACTCCGCATACGGGCCGGTGGGCAACCCGTGGGACATCGAGCGCGTGCCGGGCGGGAGCAGCGGGGGAAGTGCTGCAACCGTGGCCGCGGGATCGGTGCCGTACTCACTCGGCACCGACACGGGCGGGTCGATCCGTCAGCCCGCCGCGCTGACCGGCGTGGTCGGATTCAAGCCGACCTATGGGCGCGTTTCCCGTTATGGGCTCATCGCTTTCGCGTCGTCGCTCGACCAGATCGGTCCGTTCACCCGCACCGTGGAGGACTGCGCGCTGGTCTACGCGGCGATCGCCGGCCACGATCCGCGTGACAGCACCTCGGATCCCCGCGCGGTCGAGGATCCGCTCGCATCCCTGCACGCGGGGGTTGCCGGAATGCGCCTCGGCATCCCGCGCGAATATCTCGGCGAGGGAACCGAGCCCGGCGTTCGCGACGCCGTGCAGGCGGCCTTTCGAGTCCTCGAGGCGCAGGGCGCGACGCTGCAGGAGGTGTCGCTGCCGAGCACCGATGTTGCGCTCAGCGTCTACTACATCATCGCTCCCGCGGAGTGCTCGTCGAACCTCGCGCGGTACGACGGCGTGCGTTTCGGGAGCCGCGTCGAGCGGCCGTCACTCACCGACATGTACCTGCAGACGCGTGGCGAAGGCTTCGGCAACGAGGTCAAGCGTCGGGTGATGCTGGGCACCTACGCGCTCTCGAGTGGCTATTACGACGCGTACTACCGCCAGGCGCAGAAGGTCCGGACGCTCGTGAGCCAGGAATTCGATGCGGTGTTCACGGAGGTGGACGCCATCGTCTGCCCCACGTCACCGAGCGTGGCCTTTCCGATGGGATCGCGCGACGATCCGCTCTCCATGTACATGTGCGACGTGGTGACGCTGCCGGCGAACCTCGCGGGCATTCCGGGCATCTCGGTGCCGTGCGGGTTCGTCGACGGGCTCCCGGTCGGGCTGCAGGTCATCGCTCCGCGCTTCGAGGATGCGCGCGTCCTCCAGGTGGCGCACGCATACGAGCAGGCGACCGGCTTCCACGCGGAGCTGTCGCCATACGCGAGCGCAGCCGAATGACCGAGACCGCCACGATTGCGACGGCGTTGGATCGGTACGAGGTGGTCATCGGCCTCGAGGTGCACGCGCAGCTGCTGACGCGCAGCAAGATGTTCTGCCCGTGCCCGGCGGACTACACGAATGCCGCTCCGAACGCGAACACCTGCCCGGTGTGCCTCGGACTTCCCGGTGTCCTGCCGACGATCAACCAGCAGGCCGTGGACTTCACGGTGCGCACCGCGCTCGCATTGCACTGCGACATTCCGCCCTTCACGAAGTTCGACAGGAAGAACTACTTCTACCCGGACCTGCCCAAGGGCTATCAGATCTCGCAATACGACCTGCCCCTCTCCGTCAACGGCCTGCTCGAGTTTCCCGTCGGCGGTGAGACGGTTCGATGCGGCATCACCCGCGTTCACCTGGAGGAGGACACGGGAACGATGCACCACGCCGGCGACGTGCTGCAGAGCGCGACCTCGTCGCTGATCGATCTCAATCGGTGCGGCGTCCCGCTCATGGAGATCGTCGGAGAGCCGGACCTGCGCACGCCGGAGGCCGCGCGCGAATACCTGGTGCGCCTGCGCCAGATCCTCACCTACATCGGGGTGAATGACGGGAACCTCGAGAAGGGATCCTTTCGCTGCGACGCCAACGTCTCCCTCCGGCCGCGGGGCCAGCACGAGCTCGGCGTGAAGGTCGAGGTCAAGAACATGAACTCATTCCGGGCCGTGCAACGGGCGCTCGAGTCCGAGATCGAGCGCCAGACCGGCGTGCTCGATGCGGGTGGAACCCTCGTGCAGGAGACGCGCGGCTGGGTCGAGGCGCAGGGGCGCACGATCTCGCAGCGCAGCAAGGAGCAGGCACACGACTACCGATACTTCCCGGAGCCCGATCTGCCGCCGCTCCGGCTGGATGCGGCGTTCGTCGAGCGGGTGCGGTCGACGCTGCCTGAGCTTCCCGAGGCCCGGGCGCATCGTTTCCAGGAGCAGTACGGGCTGACCGCGTATGACGCTGCGGTGCTCACCGACACGCGCGACGAGGCAGACACCTATGAGACGCTCGTCGCCGCTGGAGTTCCCGCCAAACTTGCCGCCAACTGGCAGAGCGGCGATGTCGCCGCGCTGGCCAATGAGCACCGGATGCCTCTGCAGCACAGCGGGCTGGGCATCGAGGGTCTCGCCGGCCTGCTCCGCCTCGTCGATGCCGGCACGATCAACGGGCCGACCGCCAAGGAGCTGCTCGCCGAGCTCTATGTCACCGGTGGCAATCCGGAGGCGCTGGTTCGGGATCGCGGCCTGGCCCAGGTCAGCGACACGGCCGAGCTCAGTGCGCTCGTCGATGGTGCCATCGCAGCCAACCCCGCTGCTGCGGCGGACTTCCGCGCCGGCAAGCAGCAGGCGCTTGGGCAGCTGATGCGCGCGGTCAAGGACGCTACCGGTGGCAAGGCCGACATGCCGCTGGTGAACCGGCTGCTGCGCGATCGGCTCTCGGAGCAGTAGCCCCGGTGCGTCTTGGACGCATGGTCCATGGCGGACTGTGCCTTGCCCACGACGACAACGGAGCGACGATGCTCGTCGAGGGCGGCATCCCGGGGGAGGACGTCGAGATCTCGGTCCGGTACAAGAAGGGATCGACGTCCTTTGCCGAGGTGGTGCGGGTCATCGATGCGTCGCCGCACCGGGTCACACCACCCTGTCCGTACGTGCCGAAATGCGGCGGCTGCCAGCTCCAGCACGTTGCGTACGCGCACCAGGTCGAGCTGAAGCGCGACATCGTGCTCGACGCCCTGCACCGGCAGCACATCGAGCATCCCGCGCCGCGCATGTATGCGGTCGACGAGCCCTGGCGGTATCGCATTCGCGGTGAGTTCCACGTCATCGCCGGCACGGAGTCCACGCCGCCGGCGCTCGGGTTCAATCGCGCACGAAGCTGGCGGCCGATCGCCGTCGACGACTGCCTCATCCATCACCCTCGTATCACCACGGCACTGCCCGCGCTGCGCAAGCTCCTCGATTCCAGCGCCACAAATGCGCTCGGCACGGTCCACCTGACCGTCGGTGAGGAGGGGCAGGAGCTGCTCATCCACGCCAAGCCTGCGAGGGGATTGGCGAGCGGTGCGCTCGACGGCGGTCTCGATCTTCCCGACGGCGGACGGGTCAGCACGACGTCGACGACGCTCCGCTGGCGGGGGATGACCTTTCGGGTCACGCCGGACGCGTTCATCCAGGTCAACTGGGCGCAGATGGACGTGCTGTACCAGTGCGTCATCGACGCGCTCGGCGGTCATGCGGGGCTGCGCGTGGTTGACGCCTACGCGGGGATCGGCGTGCTGGCGAGCTACCTCGCAGTCGAGGCGCGCGAGGTCGTGTGCATCGAGAGCAACCGCGGTGCCGCGCAGCTCGGCGTGCTCAACGCGCGCGTCAACGATGTCGCGGATCGCATGCATTTCGTGCTGTCGCCTGTGGAGGATGCCCTGCCGCGCGTCGGCGCCGCGGAGATGGCCGACCTGGTGATCCTCGATCCGCCACGTGCAGGGTGCTCGGGCCGCGTCACCGGGTGGCTCGCGCTCGCCGGCCCGGAGCGAGTGGTGTACGTCTCGTGCGATCCCGCGACCCTCGCTCGCGACCTGCACACGCTCGTCGCGTCGGGCCCCTATCGCGTGGACTCGCTCGACATCGTCGACATGTTTCCGCAGACCTATCACGTGGAGAGTGTCGTCAGGCTCAGCCGCGTCGCAGCGCCCGTCGAGGACGAGGCGGCGGAGGTTGTCGGCACCCGCTGAGGGGTACCCTCAATACCCGCGGCGGCGGGTCGCTGCGGAGTGGTAGCGTACGTCTGTTCGTTGTCATCGTGAGACCCAGGAGGCAGTGTGGAGGAGCCATCCGCGACCGGCAACGAGATCGCGTCCGGAGGCTTTGCTCACCTGCATACGCACAGCGAGTTCTCGCTGCTCGACGGTGCGTCACGCGTCAAGGAGCTCATCGACAGCGCCAAGGCGATGGGCCAGACGGCAATCGCCATCACCGACCACGGCGTCCTCTATGGAGCGGTCGATTTCTACGCCACCGCGCGTGCGGCAAAGATCAACCCCGTGCTCGGCTGTGAGATGTACATGGCACCGCGCTCGCGCCACGATCGCGAGGGCCGGACCGACCGCGATCCCAACCACCTCATCCTGCTCGCGCGCAACGATGCCGGCTATCGCAACCTCATCAAGCTGGTCAGTACTGCGCACCTCGAGGGCTACTACTACAAGCCCCGCATCGATCGCGAGCTGCTCGCGGAGCATGCCGAGGGTCTGATCTGCCTCTCCGCGTGTCTCGGCGGCGAGCTGCCCCAGGCGATCCTCCGTGGCGACTTGGCCGCCGCCGAGACTGTGGCTCGTGACCACGCGGAGATCTTTGGCGCCGACAACTATTTCCTCGAGCTCCAGGATCACGGCATCCCCGAGGAGGACACGGTGCGCGCCGGCCTGGTCGAGATCGCGCGTCGTACCGGCCTGCCGCTCGTCGCCACCAACGACTCGCACTACATCAAGCCAGAGGACGCCGAGGCGCACGACATCCTGCTCTGCCTGCAGACGGGTGCGCGGCGAGAGGAGGAGAAGCGGTTCCGTTTCTCGGGCCCCGCGTATTACCTCGCGAGCACGCAGCAGATGCGCGAGCGGTTCGCGGCGTACGGGGAAGCCGTCGCAAACACCATGGCAATCGCGAATCGGTGCCACGTCGAGATTCCGCTGGGGCAGAACCTTCTACCGACGTACTCGCCGATCCCCGAAGGCCTTGATGCCGATACGTATCTTCACGAGCTGTGCGAGGCGGGTGTGCGCGAACGATACGCGGATGCGGTGAACGACGAGGTCCGCCAGCGTTTGGACATGGAGCTCGGCGTCATCCGTGAGACGGGATTCTCCGCGTACTTCCTGATCGTCTGGGATCTGATCCGGGCGGCACGGTGCGACGGTGTTCGCGTCGGCCCGGGGCGCGGGAGCGCAGCCGGTTCGGTGGTGAGCTACGTGCTCCGCATCACCGACATCGAGCCGCTCCGGTACGGGCTCATCTTCGAGCGTTTCCTCAACCGCGAACGCGTGCAGATGCCCGATATCGACATCGATTTCGACGATCGTGGGCGCGATCGCGTCCTCACCTACGTACAGGAGAAGTACGGACGCGACCGTGTCGCGCAGATCATCACGTTCGGAACCATGGCCGCCCGAGCCGCGATCCGCGACGTTGGACGGGTGCTCAATGTCCCCCTCCCGGATGTCGACCGGCTCGCGAAGCTGGTGCCGCAGGTGGTGAACATCACCCTGAAGCAGGCGCTCGAGGAGAGCCGCGAGCTGAAGGAGCTCTACGACCACGAGGAGTGGGCACGGCACATCATCGACAACGCGAAGCGGCTGGAGGGGATCTGCCGCAACGCGTCAACGCACGCCGCAGCCGTCGTCATCGGCTCGGAGCCGCTCGCCAATATCGTGCCGTTGCAGCGCTCGACCGCGGGCGACGGTACTGCGGTGACGCAGTACGACATGAACGGCGTGTCGCAGATTGGACTGCTGAAGATTGATCTGCTCGGGTTGTCCAACCTGACGGTTATCGACGACGCCGCCCAGATGGTTCGGACGTACCGGGGCATCGATCTCGACATCGACCAGATTCCACTCGACGACGCCAAGACGTACGAACTCCTCGGCAAGGCCGATACGCATGGCATCTTCCAGCTCGAAGCGACGTTCGCCAAGCGAATCCTCATGGACATGCAACCCAAGTGCCTCGAGGACATGGGCGTTGCGGTGGCGCTCAACCGTCCGGGCCCAATCGAGGGCGGCGCCACCGGAACGTGGATGCGACGCAAGCGCGGCGAGGAACCGGTGACCTACATGCTCCCCGAGCTCGAACCGATTCTCAAGGAGACATACGGAGCGATCCTCTACCAGGATCAGGTCATGAAGATCGCGTCGGCCGTCGCCGGCTTCACGCTCGGCGAAGCCGACGTTCTGCGCGCCGCGATGGGCAAGAAGGACAAGGTCAAGATGGCCAAGCAGCGCGAGCAGTTCCTGAGCGGTGCTTCCGCGCGAGGCGTCGCGGCTGAAACCGCGCTCGAGCTCTTCGAGCTCATTGCCAAGTTCGCCGGGTACGGATTCAATGGGGCGCATTCGATGGCCTACGGGCTCATCGCCTACCAGACCGCCTACCTCAAGGCGAACTACCCGCGCGAGTACATGACCGCGCTGCTCAACAGCCGCGCCGATAACTTTGACAGGCTCAAGCAATCGATTCTCGATGCGCATGCGCGCGGGCTCGTGGTCCGACCCCCGGATGTCAACCGCAGCTCATCAGCCTTCAGCCTCGGCGATGAAGCTCAGGGCGAGATTCTCTACGGGCTTCGGCACATCAAGAACGTCGGTGAGCGCGTCGCCGCGGAGATCGTTGCGGAACGTGAGGCGGCCGGTCCCTTCGTCTCACTCTTCGACCTCTGCCTGCGCGTGGCGAGCCGTGACCTCAACCGTCGCGTCGTCGAGGCGCTGATCCGGAGCGGTGCGTGCGATTCCCTCGGCGAGCGCGGCGCGATGCTGGCAGTGCTCGACCGGGTCATCGATCGTGCGGCATCGATCCGCCGGGAGCGCGAATCGGGTCAGACGTCCCTGTTCGGCGACACCGTGGTGTTGATCGAGCCGGTGTCGCAGGCCGCGGACGACCTTGACGGCCGCGACGTCAGCGGTCCGTTCGCGATCGCCGCCGACGAGCGGTTGAGCTGGGAGCGCGAGTTTCTCGGCATGTATCTGAGCGACCACCCGCTGCGGCGAATCGCGGGCGAGCTGCAGCAGCGGGTGGATACCACCATCAACGAGCTGGGAGCGCATCTCGACGGGCTCATCGTCCAGGTGGGTGGCGCGATCCGTGACATGCGCACCTTCGTGCCGCGCCGGAGCACGACCGGACAGCGGATGGCCGCATTGCAGATCGAGGACCTCACCGGCAGCGTCGAGGTCGTGGTGTTTGCTCGCGTGTTCGAGGAGTGCGTGTCGGCGTTGCGGCCGGATGCGGTGATCGTCGTGCGCGGCAAGGTCGAGGCGGGGCGCACCGTCGCCGGCGGAACGTCCACCCCCGGCGAGGAGGAAGAGCGCATCGACCTCGAGCCGCCGCAGATCCTCGCCGAAGCCGTGTACGCGTATGACGATCCGCGCCTGGCCACCTGGCGCCGGGACAGCACCGTGCACATCAGCGTCAACGCCTCGCAGATCGGCATTCTCGGCGCACTCCGGCACGCGCTCGAGGAGCACCAGGGCGATTGCGCGGTGGTCCTCCACGTCGACTCGGGGACGAGCGTCGACGAGATCACGCTCGCCGTCGACTTCGCCGTCGAACCGTGTCCTGCGCTCGAGCGAGCCGTGGAAGTTCTGGTGGGTGACAACGCCTATCGCATCGAGATGCGTCGCGTCCGCGCGCCGGAACGGGAGCGCACAGCCGCCCGGCGCTGACGCCGATCAGAGCTAGGGAAAGATCAATCGGAAGACGATCTTGATCGCGATGATCACGATGATGTACATGATCAGCGCAGCGATCGCCGGGACGTCCAGCGCGGCGGTGGTTCCGCGACGATGCAGGGCGGCGAAAGGGGAGACCAGCGGGTTGGTCACCGACCGGATCATCTGCACCAACGGATGCCACGGGTCGGCATGGAACACCGCGAGCAGCACACGTATGAAGACGAGGATCGCAATCGCAATTGCGACATCCACCACCACCTGCTCGATGAGCAGAGCGACGGTCTGGCCCGCGTTGATGCCGCCACCGAGGACCAGTGTCTGCAGGAGCTGCGCCACGATGTTGATGACCACGAGCGCGAGGATCGGCGAGAAGTCGAGGCCGCTGAAGGTGGGGAGGATGCGTCGAAAGGGCGCGAGGATTGGATCGACGATGACGCGCAACCATCGAACCACCGGGTGCCACGGGCTGAGGCCGATCCATGACACAGCGATGCGCGCGATGATCAGGACCGTCAGCGCCACCTCGATGAAGCCGATGACGTTGTAAAGAAAGAGCTGGGTCACCGAGCTGTTGCCGGCTCCTGAGCGGCGGCCGGTTCAACCGGGAAACGTTTCTCGAACCGCGAGTTGGTGCGCCGCCACAGCAGGTAGAGGAGGGGAACGCCGATCACCAGCGTCGCGATCGACGTCCATTGCGCCTCACGCAGCCCGAGTGGTCCCGGCGGCTCGCTCTTGCGAAACTCGAACAGGATCAGCTGGCTGATCGCATACAGCGCGACGTAGACGATGGCGAGCACCCCTGGACGCACATTCCGTCGAAGCAGCACCCAGAGGATGAGCCCGATACAGATGGTTCCGAGCGCCTCGTACACCGCCGCGGGCTGATAGGCGATGCACTGGGTCCGTGTGCAGAGGCTGAACCCAGTCTGCAGGATTGCGTGTAGATTCGAGTACGCGGTCGCCCAGGGAAGGTTGCTCGGCGCACCCAGGATGTCGCCGTTGATGACGTTGCCGATGCGTCCGATCGGCTGACCAACCACGGCGAAGATGACACCGCCGTCGAGCGCGATCCAGGGGTTGTAGCCGTAGCGCCATGCGCAGATCGCGAGGGTGATGAAGCCGGCGATGATGGCGCCGAAGAAGGCCATGCCACCCTGCCAGAACGCGATGATGTTGATGGGGTGGAGGATGTAGTTCTGCCACAGGTCGGGCTGCTGAACGACGTAGTACAACCGGCCGCCGAGCAGCCCGAAGATGATCGTCCAGACACAGATCTTCTCGGCGACCGCTTTGGGGAGCCCGCGGCGCTTCGCGTACGGAAGCACGCCGAACTGATACGCGGCAAGGAATGCCACCGCATACATGACCCCGTACCAGTGGATCGGCAGGGGCCCCAGATTCAGGACCGGGTCGACGTTGATGGTGATGAAGCCGACCGGGCCGGGGCTAACGGGCACGGCGCTCATGATGCGGAGTTCCGGCGGCCGCATGCACCTCGAGGATGCGATAGCCGCCCTTCGACCTGACCCGTTCGACGCGATGACCGAGACCCGCCAGCCACGCGGCGAGCGAATCGGCGCCGAGATGACGCTGGACGACCAGGGTCGCAACCGCATCCGGTTCCAGGCGGCCGATCCAGGCGAGGAGCAGTTCGTGGAGACCCTCCTTGCCGAGCCGGACCGGCGGGGTGGAGGAGACCGCGGCGAACCTGATGCCGCCTGGGACCGCGTCCGGCTCGGCGGGGACGACATTGCCCGCGCCTGCACGCTCGGCGTTGCGCGCGCAGAGGTCGAGGGCGCGGCGGTTGACATCCACCGCCCACACCCGAGCGTCCGGGTTGCGGAGCGCCACGGTGATGGCGATCGCGCCGTATCCGCATCCGACGTCGATCACCTCTCCCGGCGGGACCGCGGGCAGGCTTCGGAGCAGGAGATCGGTACCGAAGTCGAGATGACCGTGCGCAAAGACACCGCGGTCGGTGTCGAGCTCGAAGGTCCGGTCCGGGAGCGTCACCCGGATCGTCCTCGGACGCGAGGCGACCGCCGGATCCGGGCTGAAGTAGTGATCCTGGCCCACCATCGCAGGGTAGTAGGCTGCGCCGGTGAGCACGTATGACGTGGCCGTCGTCGGCCTCGGCGCTGCCGGCGCGGCGACCCTCTACCAACTGGCCCGGCGCGGGATCAGCGCCGTCGGCATCGATCGATTCTCACCCCCGCACATCTACGGGTCCACGCACGGGGACACGCGCATCACCCGCGAGGCGATCGGCGAGGGCGAGGCCTATACGCCGCTGGTCCAGCGCTCGCACGCGATCTGGCGCGAGCTCGAGGCCGAAACCGGCCTGACCCTGCTCACGCAGTGCGGCGGGCTGATCCTCGAGTCCGCGGGCGGTGGGGCAGCCGGACACCACCGTCACGAGTTCCTGGCCAGCACCATCGCCTGCGCGAATCGATATGGGATCAGGCACGAGCTGCTGAGCGCCGCCGACATCGCCGGCCGGTTCCCTCAGTTCGGGCTGGACGGTGACGAATCCGCGTACTACGAGCCGACCGCCGGGTTCGTCCGTCCAGAGCGTTGTGTCGAGGCGCAACTGACGGTCGCGAGCCGCCTCGGCGCCGAGATCCGCCGTGACGAGCGCGTCCTCGCCGTCGAACCGTCGAGCAGCGGCGTCCGAGTGCGCACCGACCGCGGCGCCGTCGATGCCGGCAGCGCGGTGCTCGCGGTGGGCGCGTGGGTTCGCGACTTCGTCGCTGCGGAGCAGCTGCGGCTGTTCAACGTGTACCGGCAGGTCCTGCAGTGGTACGAGCTGAGGCCAGACGCGGTCGATCACACGCCGGGTGCCATGCCGGTATTCATCTGGGGGCTGAGCGACGGCAACGCGTTCTATGGTTTCCCGGCGATCGACGGCACTCGCGAGATCAAGGTGGCCAACGAACAGCTCGACACCGCAACCGGTGCCGACGACGCATCGCTCGACGTGGATCCGGACGAGCCGCGTCAGCTCTACGAGTCGCTGATCGGCAGGCGAGTCCCGGGCCTCTCGTCGCGTGTGCTGCGCGCGGTTCGGTGCCTGTACACGGTCACGCCGGACGCGAATTTCATCATCGACGACCACCCGGACCTGCCCGGCGTGCTGCTGGTCTCGCCGTGCTCGGGCCACGGGTTCAAGCACTCGGCCGGCCTCGGCGAGGCTATCGCGCAGCGCATCACGACAGGCGCGAGCGTCGCGGACCTCTCGTCGTTCCGGCTCGATCGATTCGGCGCCGCCGTCTAGAGCTTCCGCGTCTTGACCGCGGTCCCGTAGGCGCAGATCTCGGTCCAGGTCCCACCCATCTCCGAGGTGTCGAACCGCATCGCGACGATCGAGTCGCCTCCCTTCGCCGTGGCCTCACTGCACATCCGCTCGATGACCTCCTGGCGGCTCTGCGCGAGGTTCTGGGTCATGCCCTTGAGCTCGCCGCCCATGAGTGACTTCAGGCCGGCGCCGAACTGGGAGCCGATGTTCCGGGAGCGAACCGTGAGCCCGAAGACCTCACCGAGGACCTCGGTTATCTCGTAACCGGGTAGATCGTTGGCGGTGCTGATGAGCATTGGCGTGCCTCCTGGTGAGCCTGGCATGGATCGTGCATTGCGACATCGATAGGTGATACCAGGATGCCGCCGTCTCAGGCACGGCGACAGCGCGTGCGCCTGCTCGTCAGGCCTGCGCCCGGGTGCGCATCTCGCGCTCCGACTGTGCACGCGCGGAGAACCAGGCGAGCGCTGCCGGCAGCACGAACGGGACCATCAACAGGCGCAACCAGTCCCACAGCGTGTTGCCGCGGAAGCCGGTCCAGGCCCAGTCCAGGGCGTACCCGCCGACGACCACGACGACAAAGATGGCGAGGCCCGCCAGGCCGACCACACGCCACCGAGCCTCGAAGCGCTTGTTGGTCGCAAACCACAGTGGCAGCGACGCGACGACCACCGGCAGCGCAAGCAACTCGAGCCAGTCCCAGAGCGTGTTGCCCTTGAACCCTGTCCACCCCCAGTTGAATGCATAGCCACCGACAATCAGAACGACGAAGGCCACCCCAACGACGCCGAAGACCACGTGCCACTCCATCATCCAGCGCTCGCGCGTCCGGTACCAGATCGGGAGCGTCGCGAGCACCACGGGCAGCACGATCACGTGGAGCAGATCCCACAGCTGGTCGCTGGGGGTCACCCCGGTCCACGACCAGTGGAACTCGTACCCGCCGAACAGCGCGATGGTCAATGCCACCACAGCGCCCGGGAGCACCCACTTGATCAAGGGCGACAGTGGTTCCTGGCGCGGTGTCGTGGCCTGGGCTCGGGCGAAATCCATGGCGGGAATGATGGCGCGCTGTGCAGGGCCCTGGTGGGATCAACTCGACCGCGCCGGCCCTTCTGTAAAGGCGCTGGCGTGATCGGCGACCCAGTGGCGAAACGATCGCGTCGCCGATCCGAGGAGGTCGGACACCGTCGACGTGATGTACGCAGGCTTTCCGATCGTTGCGCCCCACGCTGTGAGCAGCATATCCACGACCGGGCGCGGCCAGCTGCCCTCCGTCTCGCTTCGAAACTCGTCGGGCGACAGCTCCTCAAATTTGATCCGACGCCCCACGACGTCACCGATGATGCTCACCTGCTCTGCCTGGCTCAATGACTCCGAGCCCGTGAGGACGTAGTCGCCTCCCCCATGTCCTTGCTGATACAGGGACCGCGCCGCGACGGCGGCCACGTCGCGGTCATCGACTGGTGCTGTCTCGGCAGCGCCGTACGGCCATCGGACGACACCGTCGCTGCGAATCGCCGGCGCCCACCAGAACAGCGCGTTGGACGCGAGCATCCCCGGCCGGATGATGGTCGATGGGATCCCGGCGCCCGTGATAAGCCGCTCGATATCGGCGTGGAGCACCGCCATGGGATTCGGTTGCTGGAAAAAAGGATGTGGTGTTTGGTGCGGTGATGAGAGAAGGACGACCCGCTGTGCGTAGGTAGCGAGACGCTCGACAACCGCTGAAGCAGACGCCGGCGGCGCGGTCCACACGAGGAAGACGGCACCGACACCTCGCAGGGCAGCGTCGAGCGATTCGGGCACGGTGAGGTCGCCGGTGACGACCTCGACGTCCGCCGGCAACATTGCCGCCGCATCGGTGCGATGCGCGAGGGCACGCACCGGCACGCCTGCCTCGATGAGGAGATCGACCACGAGGCCGCCAACCCGGCCTGTCGCTCCGGTGACAAGTACAGGAGACACGGGCGCCTCTGTCATAGCGCCTCTGACATGAGGTCTCTCACGCTCCTAGAAGTCGGTGCGCAGCCTGCGATATCGGGCAGACGGACCCTTCGTGACACTCTCCACGACACCTTCGCCGCGGAGGTCTGCGAGAACCTTCCTTATCAGGTCGTCCGACACTCCCGGGCACGCCTTCCGGACGTCCTTGATGGTGAACTCCGTGGCGATCGATGATCGAACGAAAGCGCGGATCGCTTCACTCTTGGCCCCCTTGGGACCTAGGGCACCAGTGCGCGCCTCGAACTCCTTGTACGCACGAATCAAGACGCTGAGGAGATACCGAAGCCACGGGACGGGGTCATTCTTGCCGACCTCCCAATCGGTCGTGGAGGCGGCCAAGGCCTCGTAGTACGTCTCCTTGCTATCCGCGATGATCTTCTCGACGCTTATGAAGCGCCCCACGTCGTACTCACTTCGATACAGCAGCAGCAAGGTGAGGAGGCGTGACATCCGTCCGTTTCCGTCTCGAAACGGATGGATCAGTAGGAAGTCAAGGATGTACCCGGCGGTGAGCACCAGCGGATGGTGCCTCCCGCTGGCGCTTGCCGCGTTGTATGCCTCATGCAGCAGGCGCATTTCATCTTTCGTCTTCCACGCCGGGGTCGGCTTGAAGCGGACCCTGGTAGTGCCGTCCGCAAGCTCCTCGGTCACCTCGTTATCGGCGTTCTTGTACTCACCTCCACGGCCTGGACTGAACGAGTACAGCTGCTGGTGGAACTGCAGGATCACGTTCTCGGTGAACGGGATGTGCTCAGCTTTGGTGGTGTGGATGAGATCGAGGACCAGTCGATAGCCGGCGATCTCTTCCTCCGACCGGTTCAGTGGGGTGGCCTTTTCCTCGACCAGAGCTTTGATCCTGGCCGTTGGTGCGGTGATTCCTTCGATCTCGTTGGATGCCTCCGTGCTCTGGATCCTCGCGATCTTCTTGAGAGAGTCCAACCGCTCCGGGAACTGGATCGCGAAAGCTGTCTGGCGACCCTGAGCCTGGTCGACGGCGCGAAGAAGCTCGGTTACCTCGCCAGGGATCAGCCCGAGTTTCGCCTCAATATCGCCGACCGTGCTCACACCCCTATATTACTAGTAGCTGGGGACTCTACCAATATAAGAGGCAACAATACGAATATGGATGCCTCTTCGGCTGGGCCAGCGGCGACCTTGCGCACCAGTCTATTGGTAAGAACATTGGAACTTACCAATATGGCGCTCTTCCTACCAACTTAGCCTTGCGGTGCGATCGCCCCTCAGCTCGCCAGCCGTACCGGTCGCACCGCGTCGTGAAGCCCCTCAGCCTGGGGTCCGTGCCGGGAGAGGGAGTCGAACCCTCACGAGGTTGTCCTCGGCGGTTTTTGAGAGCCCGGTCCGAGCGTTTCCGCGTGCCACCGGGGGCCGGCGCGTATTCCGCAGACCCGTCGAACGTGTCTCCGCGTGCTGCTGCGGGGTGCGGGCTGATAGCGCCGTAGGGGTACGCCTAGGGGTCCTGGGCACATCGAGACCCGTGATTGCCTCCGCCGTACCCACCGCCTGGCCGGGACGCCGACCATTTGCGGAGACAGTCGTGCTTTGGACCTGCCCTCTGAATCGTTGACTCCCCCCAAGTGGGGGCGTACGATCCGGCCATGGCAGGGAGATGAGTCAGGTGCTGGCACCAGGTCGCAGCGCACATTTGGAGCTTGGATGCTGGGCGCTCATTGGCGCGCTGGGGGTAAGGGGTGGTACGCGGCCGTATGAGGTTGCGACCCGAACGGGCAATCAGAGCGTGATGTCGCCGGGCGGCAGCGAGTTGCGGTTCTCGCCGCCGCAGAGTCGCGGCGCTCTACTCCTGTTGGCATCGCATGGCACCGCCCCTCAGGCAATCGCGGTCATTGCAGACGAATCCGAGGACGCCAGGCGGTAAGGAGGAAGGCTATGGGTTTCAAGGTCAGCGCAACCCGACGCGAGGGCGCCGGATTGCCGACGGACACCAGGAAGCCCTTATCCGACCGCTTCGCAGCGTTGTTTGTTGGCCTTATCGTCGCCCTTTCAGTGAGCTTTATCGTTTCGATTGGCACTTCGAGAACGGTGCGAGCGGCCACGGCGCCGGCCTACACCGACTCGGACTATGTCGAAAGCCTGAATTACGGCAACTGGAATTCATACGGGTGCTCTGAGGTTCAGGCTGCTACGGCAGCGCACCTGACCACGATCTCGGTGATCCTGGATTTCGGACAACCGACCGACAGTGGGGGCCATTATGGGACGACCATCTACGGCGCCGGCACGTTCGCTGTGTGGGACAGCAACGGACTCGGGATCCGAGCAGTCATCGTCCAGTTCCTTGACGGCTACTGGAATTGCCACACCACTAGTAGCCCTTTTATGACGTTGATCGTCGGCGTCAGTGCCATTTACAGCAAGATCAATTACAGCACCTACGAAAATGCCTACTGGATGGGCGAGGTGGTGACTGCCGAGGACACGTGGCTGCAAAACACCGGGTATATCTCGCTGATGTACACGGATGCGGGAAGCGACACCGAGACAAGTTCATCGTATGCGACGTACAGTTACGTGAGTTCGTATCTCGGCAAGGAGTATGCTACCGATCCGAACAACTTTATCTTTGACTTTGGGGATGCGGGTAGCTGCCCAACGGGTAGCTATTCAGCGACTGGCAAGTGCGCCAACTGGACGCAAGGACAGATTCTTGACCTTTCGTGGCAGGAGATCTACGCACTGCCGCTACCAGAGGACTACAACACAGTCCAGGCACAGGCACAGCAATGGTATTGGCTCAGTATCGGCAGCATCCGAACTGGGGATGGCCCGATACGTTTTGACGGTGAGTTAACGCAGTATCAGGCATGTCAGCAACGGGGCGGTTGCTCGGGTACGAATAATCTTCCGAGCACGGGCTGGAGCTTTCTCTACAATGAGATTTGGTCGAACACGAGTACACGTCCAGGCGACGTGATGTGGTGGTCGGATGATATCCGATATATCGGCTAAGGGGGATGACGACATGAGGCCTCAACGGGTGTTCAGCTGCGGCAAGGTCGTGAAACGCCTGCTCTATGGATGCCTGGCATGCGTGGCTGCGGGGACGATGGGTGCCGTGATCGTCGCTCATGCGGGAGGCAGCAGCCGTGCCGCGCAGATCACTGGCCCTTCGTCGTATCTGGGCTCCTTGCCAGCATCAAAGCAACCAATTGTTGACCACATGAAAGCGATGATCGCCAAGGGCAATCCGCATCCAGCCGCCCCTGATGCCAATGCCTCGAAGGCTATCACGATAGCGCCGTGCACGAGGGACCTATCGCTGTTCATCAGGGGACTCACGGCTCCGCATAGCCAGATCGACATCCCTAACCTCCAGAACTACGTCTTCAGCAACGAGTGGGGAGCGCCCAACGGCGCTGAGTCCGTTATGGCCGGCGCGGCGGTGAGGACCGGCGCGGGGATCGTCAGTGTCGAGCGTTGGAATCCGCCGACCGACTGCACGCCGACAGTGGCCGTCTACCAGGCCGCGCTCGGCAGCGGAATGTTGACGATCACTCGAGTCGCCCGAGGGGTGGTTTGGCTCGATGGCGCGGGGAGCTCCGTGTGGCAGTTCAGTTTCAACAGCGACAGCTTCCAGGAAGTCCCCTAAACTCAACTCGATGCGTTATTGGGAGGCCGTGCTAGTCACGGCCGTGGTCACGGCCGTGGTCACGGCCGTGGCTGGTTGTGGCGGCACCTCAACGCCTAGTGGGACGCCTACTCCTGCCCCGAGCGGGTCGCCTTCGGCCAGCCCTGTTCCCACGCAGAGTCCCACGCCTGCTCCCACACCTACCACGGCGCCGCTGACCGAGGGACTGTCATGGTCTGGAGCTGCGAGTGGCAGGCTCGCACAGGCTTACACGACCTGTGCGCCAAGCAGCCCCAACCTGATTGGGCTGGACGCTACTAACAACGGTGACCAAGTTCTGATTCCGATTCACGCCGCCGGAACGGTGACTGAACCTGCGAACAACTTGAGCGTCGAGCTCTACCTGTCAACCCCGGCCAGCGGCTTCACTCTGTTCTTGGCAGTCTCAGGGACGGTTATATACACCGGCGGTGGAGACACGGGCAGCATGGACGTGAGGCTCACTCCGCAGAGCAATACCTCGACTTCCGTGGCGATTCACATGAGTGGGGCGTGGCAGTGCTAAACGCCGGTCTCGGCTGGCTGCACTGACCGCGGTCGCATCGGCCACAATCGCGGCGGAGGCAGAAGACCCCGATCGCGCTCAGCGGATGATGTTTGGCTGTCGGAGGGCATCGTCACTCACTTCATCTATGACCCGAATCGCGGGTCGTTGGAGCAGATCTCCGGATCCAACGTGCTGCTCTACCACGTGGATCAGTCGGCTCGACACGAGTGCTCACCGACAGGTCAGGAAGTGTCGAGGAAACAGCTACCGGGGTGGTTTCAAGACCGGCAGGGAAGTGTTAGAGGATGCCGTGCAGGGTCGGCGTGAACTCGGGCGCAACGGCGGTGGTGCCGCCGGGTACCACTGCGTGCTGGCCGGTAGCGTCCCCAACTGGGGTATGAAATGGGGTACGCCCGGCGGATGAGGACACCACAGCGCGGGTGCGGCTTCCATGCTGGGGCGACCCAGCTCACGGCCCAGCGCGACCGTGGTGGCGATCGCATCGCCAACAACGCACTCTGGCGCATCGTCATGGTGCGCCTTAGCTGTGATCAGCGCACCAAGACCTACGTCGGCCGTCTCACCGCCGAGGGAATCGCCAAGCGCGACATCATCCGCTGCCTCGACGCTACGTCCCGCGAGGTGCTCCACGGGCTCCTCGCAACACCCCCGGCATCGACGCTCACCAGTGCTCGACAAGGTATAGGAGCATCACGATTGACTCCGGGCGGAGACAGGCGTAACGTGCAGCCGTCAAGGTAGCTGCGAGCCCCGCGCCCGCACCTGTCGAGAAGGGATCAAGACCGCCCAGCACTAGGAGGTATGCGGGTGAGAGGCACCCTCGTCATCCCCTTGTCTGTTGTTATCGCATTAAGCGTGATCGGTGCTGGCTCGACACAGCCGCCGAAGGTGCTGGCTGCCTCGTGCCCTGTGCCCGTGCACTACTACGGCTGGGCGAACTCGGGCTTCGGCACAACCATCGGTACGGCGGCAACAACGACAACCTGGAGCGCCTACTCGGTGCAGAGTAGCCCGGCCGCTTTCTCTGACGAGGCGTCATGGCTTACACAAACCACGAGCAACGGCACCTTGGAACCTCAGGCCTCTTCCATCGAGGGGGGATTCTACAGTGGGCAGGGAGTAAACCCAGCTTGGACGACAGCGATTCTGCCGTACTGGACCGAGACGGATGGCGGCAACGAGCACGATTACGCGGCCGATGCGCTCGGAAAAGGTACTGGCGTAACGATCTACGTCGAAGGTCACTACTCTACTCAAGCTGCGAAGGTCGAAGTCGGCGGCTATTCATTCAATCTTGGCACCTACGTGGTGAACACGCCGCGGGGCAACTACGCTCAGGGTGAGGTGGATAGCAAAAATACTTCGATGGGGGGAGGCAGTGGCGAGAGCTTTACCCAATATTTCGAGCCGGAGTCGGCGATCGGACAGTTCGGTCTTTGGGGAGCACTCACAGTCGGCTATAACTCGCCGTTTCTTGCCTCGAGGAGTAGCAGTTCGGTCTGGTCGAACTCCGGATACGGAAGCAGTTGTTGAGACCAACGCGCACAATCCTCGCTACAGGGGCCGGGCTAATCGCGGCGTTTGCTGCTGGTCTTATCGTTGTCCTTGCCGCAAGGCATGGCACGGTGACACCAACCACCGGCGGCACTCGAGGCAGCAATGGATCGCCTCCCACTGGGACGATTTCCCCGCTCTCAGCACAGGCGATCTCCAGCGCGTGCGGTCTTACTCCGGCTAGTTACTTGCCCAGCCCGACTGGATTCGCGATGATTGTGAATCAGTTGGACACGCAACTTCCTCTTCACAGCGCGCCAAATGACCCCCTGATTCAGGGCTTTCTGGGCGGCCGATTTGTGGGGTATCTCAACAACGCTGTGTTGACGCCTGCCAGATTGGGATCGCCAGCGCCAACTCCGCCGACGCTTCCCCTGGCGGGTGCGGTGGTCCGTGAAGTTCCTGGAGTGCTAGAAAGGTATGAGGGGCACTATCTGTTCGCCACCGACGCCGAAGCCAGCGCAATGGCTCAGCATTTTATCGTCTCGGAAGCTAATTACTCCACTGGTCACCGGGTGGACCTCCAACTTGCGAGAGGCTTTGTGACATTCCAAGATACTGAGGGGCCGAATGACGGTCTCCATGAGCGGGCGGTTCTCGTTTATGGAAGCACCGGCCGGGTGGCTCTCCAGCTGTCAATTCAAGGTGGGTCCTCAACAACCCCGATGGCTCTAAGGCCGACCATCTTGGAAGCAATCGCCCGCCTGCCATTAGCTTGTTAGGTTCGAGGGAGCGGCATGAACTACCGAATAGTCGGTGCGATGTTTGCAGCAACTGCGCTCGGCGCGTTGACCGCTTTGATGATCACAGGGCACCCGACTGTGCCCCTGAGGGTTAATGAGCCGGCGGTCTCGTCGATCAAGGGCGCGGCCGCGGCTGTCCCACCCTGCGCCGACCGCGAGACGGTACTCGGCACCGTAGCAGCCCTTAAGTCGGGAGCGGATCCGACCGCGCTCAGGGGCACCGCGGTTCTCACCGAGAATCCATCTATATCGGGATCGCTTGGTCAAACGCTCGTGTTCGGTTCTAACGTTCCGACGGCCGCTTCCGACCCAGGTTCGGTAGCTGCATCAGGCACTGTTTACGCTCAGAGCTCCCGTGCGTCGTTGCGCTCGTGCGAGTACCACCTCTCAGGGAGCACAGCCGACGCCGCTTACATCGCCTTGGCCAAGGGTGAGGCAGTTGCCGACGGGTTCGCGACTTCGGCGCAGCTCGATTCGGACGCGACTCTGTACTTTGTCAGTGACGATCCAACCGATTCCGATCGGCTGATTGTCACGCTTGATACCCTTGGGGCGTCGGTGCCGCAAGCCGATGGATCGACCGATCTGCACGCTTTGAAGACTTTCTTCGCATTGATCTCGGTGGGAAGCGGTCTTGTGACTGGGACAACGTCGGGCATTTGGTAAGTCTCGACACGCCGCGCCAATGCGCTGATACGTGGCGGTTCGAAGCACGAGTGGGCGACCTGTCGATCTCACCCCTCACGCGGGTAACGCCCTGGGGGTAGCGTCGGGGTCCCAAAAGCAATCTGGCCGGCGATTTGCGTCAGGTTTCCTGAGATGCCAATACACCCTTCGAACGCCTAGCCCGCCGTCATTCTTGAGACGCTTGCCCTTGGCACGAGAGGTAACGAGTGACCCGGGGAGACGGCGGACTTCTACGCTGAGAATCGAATTCAAAAACGGCACTGAAACCCCGATGGTGGAGCGGGGGAGCTCGAATCTCCGACCTCTGCCGTGCGAGGGCGCGGGTACGAATTCGAATACGGGACGGATTGCGAGTGCCTGTTTGGCGGTCCGCATCGAGGGGATCAATCGTCGGCCCACCAGTCCGAGTTCCTGTACGACGAGGTCCTCCACCTTGGCCGAGAGCTCCTCCAGGTTCAGATCCAGCTTCCCGGAACGTCGATTGGGACGCGGACGTCCCCACCAGTCGACGACAATCACCTGCTGTGAGCGGGATGGGATATCGAACGACCGGCGTCGGCGCATCGCCGCGCCGCCGGTTGGCAGCTCCGGCGACACCAGGATGGGGTAACGACATCACTGGGATGGGAAGCGATAACCCGGGACACGGCGTCGGCCGAGGGTAGCCATGAGCACCTCGACGGTTCTAGTCGGCGACTCGGGGACCGGCGATCGTAGACAGAAGATCCGGTCGGCGATTGCCGATTGGAAGAAGCAGCTTCTCGACCTCTCAGGGCGGAACGCGCTTCTGTATTTCAAGGACTACAAACTCAGTACGCTCGACCTGTCTCAGGCAAGCCCTACTGGACTCGACCGACTGCTCGCTCGCGAATGGATCTCGCTGAGCTCACTCATTGGTGTTCATGGCGACGCCAACATGTCAAAAGGTCTTCGCGCTATCCGCAAGAAGGCCCTCGAGAACTACGAAGAGCGAGGAATTCAAACCTTGTTCTTTACGTGGGGGATGGTTTCGTGGCGCCCCGAAGATGAGTCGACAAAGTCCGCCCCTCGTGCGCCTCTGCTCCTATTTCCAGCCGAACTTAAGGCCAGTGATGCGCGGGAGGACGACCACCGTATCCAGCTCGTTGGCGATCCAGCGGTCAACCCGACACTCGTTCACTACCTCACAAGTACGTTCGGTGTGAACCTCGAGATTGACAGCATCGGTACGCTGCCGGGAATCGAAGGCGAGGTGGACACTCGAGACGAGGTTGGAACCATCATCGAATGGTTCGTGCGGTCGGTCAGCGGAAAGGTCCCCGATTTCTCCTACACCGATCAGCTCACGCTCGCGAACTATGCCTACCAAAAGATGCCGATGGTTGAGGATCTGGACGCCGCAGAGGAGCTGCTGATCACCAGTGACCTGGTGGCTGCAATAGCCGGAGACAGACAGGCTCAACAGTCGTGCACGTCGTCGATCGGCGATGAGCCGCCGCCGCCCGACTACATCCCGCCTGCCGACGAGTTCCTAACGCAGGATGCTGATAGCACACAAAACGCAGCCATCAACGCGGCTGTAGCCGGGCGCAGTCTGATCATCGAGGGCCCCCCTGGTACCGGCAAGAGTCAGACCATCGCCAACCTGATCTCCGTCTTTGTCGGACGAGGCAAGCACGTGCTGTTCGTCGCCGAGAAACGCGCCGCCATCGACGCCGTCATGTCGCGCTTGGAGCGAGTTGGCCTCTCCGATCTGGTGCTCGATCTGCACAGTGGCTCGAGGTCCAAGCGGGGCCAAGTGCAGGCACTCGAGGATCTGAGAGAGCGACACGTCGCCACGATCCCGGTGGCGCAGGCATACGCGAACGACTTAGTCGCCGCTCGGAGTCGATTGGTCGACAACGATCGCGCGATGAATGAAGTCCGAGCTCCATGGAACGTCTCGCTTCAAGAACTGTATGGGCGAATGCTCGAGTTCGCGACATCCCAGCCGGTTGCTCATCGTTTGTCCGCCGCAGAGACGGACGCGACCTCGGCTGAGGATGTGGGTCGCCTTGCAGACGCCGCCGGATCCTGGGCTCACGCCGGAGGATCGCTCGTCCCTCACGGCACATCGGCGTGGCGTGATGCGCAGCCACGCTCGGGTGCCGATGTGGAGGCGTGCCTTGACGCCGCTCAGCGACTCACACACGACTTGATCCCTGCCCTTGTCGTCGAACTTCAGCAGGAGTGCAGACCCTTCTTGCCCGATGCCACAGTGACGCTGGCCCGCTGCGTGCAGCTTGAGTCGTTAGCAACTCGTGCTGCGAAGCTCAGCGCGGAGGTTGTCCCCGCGTTCTACGCCATCGACCTTCCGGTATTACTCGGCGACATCTCGGCGGCGCATAAGGGGCGCATCTCCCGGCTACTGCGGACAATGACATCCGGCCGGTATCGGCTCGGTGTGCGTGTGGCGCGACGCAACCTACTCGAAAAGGCGAAGGCACCTGCTTCAGAGGTCTACGCGGTCGTCCAGTCCGCCGAGTCGTTGCGAACTGACTGGATATCGGCCGGCGGTCAGGGCGCCCCCGAGCGGGCCGGCGGTCTCGAGCGGCTACGGACCCTGATCCGCGCAACTGGGGAGGCGATCCAGCGGATGAACGCGGTCATCCCGCAGGCCTCGCTGGACTCACGCACGCTCGCACAGCTCGACACCTGGGCGAAGTGGGTCCTGTCGGATCGAGACACGGCGGTGAGGATTCCGGCGATGAGGGAATCGGCAGCGCAGCTGCGTGCAGCTGGATTTGGCCCACTCCTCAACGAGCTCATCGCTGAGCGCGCGAGCGTGGAACGAGCTCGCGAAGCCGTCGCCCTGTGCTGGCTTCAATCGGTCCTTGGTCACATCGAGGCACATGACCCGAACGTGCGCCATCTCGGTCGCCCCCAGCAGGACGAGGTTGCCGCGCGGTATCGCCAACTGGACCACCGACACATCGAGGCGACACCGCGCCGGATCCGGCGTCGAGCTGCCGAGGCCGCAATCCGAGCCGAAGACGTCTACCGTGAGGAGGCGCTCGCCCTGAAGGCCGCCGTCCGGAGACGTAAGGGCATTCCGCCGCTGCGCGAGATCTTCGCGCGGTCGCCAAACGTCATCACCGCTTGGGCGCCATGCTGGACGATGAGCCCCTTATTGGTCAGCCAGATGCTTCCGGCGACCGGGGTGCAGCCATTTGACCTGGTCATCTTCGATGAAGCCAGTCAGGTGCTTCCGGCTGACGCTATTCCGGCGATCGCGCGCGCAAAGCAGGCAGTCGTCGCCGGCGATCGTCGCCAGCTTCCGCCAACCACCTTCTTTGCCACGTCGACCGACGAAGATGCCGAACCTGAGGCCGAAGAGTCCGCCGACCTCGCCTTTGTTCAGGGCTATGAGTCGGTCCTCGACGTCATGGACATCTTTCTGCCGAGCAAAGATCTGATGTGGCACTACCGCAGCGAGGACGAGCGTCTCATCGCCTTCTCTAACGCGGAGCTCTACGGTCGACGGCTTACGACGTTCCCCGGCGTCTCCTACGATGACGTGATCCGCCACGTCGTCGTTGACCCTGAGGATGCCACCACCAGCGAGTCCGCTCGTGGCGAAGTCGAGGCGGTCGTTCGATTGGTGCTTGAGCACGCCGAGACCCAGCCTCAGCGGTCACTCGGTGTCATCACCATGGGTACTCCACACAAGCTGCGCATCGACGAGGCATTGCGGCGGGCGCGAGTGTTCCGTTCTGATTTGGACGCGTTCTTCAACGACGTCGCGTCGCTGGAGCCATTCTTTGTCAAGAACCTAGAACGCGTCCAGGGCGACGAACGCGACTGCATTATCGTGAGTATCGGTTATGGCAAGGGCCCTGATGGACGCATCCTCTACAACTTTGGTCCGGTCAATAAACAAGGCGGTGAGCGTCGTCTTAACGTCGCCGTGACTCGGGCGAAGCATTCGCTCGTCCTTGTCTCGACCTTCCGCGGCGACGAACTCGACGAAGCCAAGTGCCAAACGACGGGGATGAGCTTGTTGCGCAAGTACACCCTGTATGCTGATCGCGGAGGAAAGCTCGACCGCAATGCTCCGGCGGTCGCCGAGATCAACGCGTTTGAACGCGACGTCGCCGATGCACTCACGCGGAGAGGAATGGTCCTGCACCCACAGTACGGCGTGTCGGGGTATCGCATTGATTTTGTCGTGGCCCATCCGTCAATTCCGGATCGATGGGTGTTGGCGATCGAATGTGATGGAGCGACATATCACTCGGCTCAGAGTGCGAGAGATCGCGACCGGCTGCGGCAGGAACATCTGGAGCGTCTTGGATGGAGGTTCCATAGGATCTGGTCGACCGAGTGGTTCAAGAACAAGCCCAGCGAGGTCGACCGAGCGTGGACAGCCCTTCAGGACGCGATCAGGGCAGACGAGCCTGTTCCGCCTCTGCAGAACGTAACTCCAGCAATTCCTGATCGTGGGCTAAGTGCTGGTGTCGAGGATCCAACGCCGCTTCGCGGCCAGAGACCCTACGTGTCCACCGGCCGTGGAATTGACTCGTACAGCGACTGGGAGATCACGAGAATAGTTCAGTGGATCAAGTCCGACAGCCGCTTGCGCTCAGAGGACGAGCTTGTCTCAGCTGTGATGGATGATCTCGGTTTCACGCGCCATGGGTCCAAGATCGTTGAACGGATCACAAGTATCATCCGCTATCTGGAAGGGCGCCCGAAGTAGGCTGCACGTCCGCTCCGAACGGAGCCAGCGTCTGTCGCCCCGAAGGCGCTCTTCGTACACGCCACCGATCAGCGTCCTGCCGAACAGCTCGACGGACAGCTGGTGACGGCGGCTAGAGCGTTATGGCCTCGCTGTGAGAGGCGATCCCGAAGGCGGCCCCGAGCACGGTCAAGGTCGTGAGCACGACTGGCTCCTCGCCGCTGACCTGACGCTGGCGCCATGCGCGAACAGTGTCGCTGACAGTGACGATGCGGGGCGGCGTCGCCGGGACGGAAGGGGTGAGCGCTCGTGGTCATGGCGGTGTGCTCGTCAATCACGGTGTTGGTAGGCTGCACCGCCAACTTAAGGGGCGTTCTGCGAAACGGCCCCCGCTGTATGAGGATCGTCACTGTGAGCTACGCGCCGAACGCCACAACGCGGACTCCCGTGGCCGTAGCGATCCTTACATTGGACTCCCGCCCGCTCAGGAGGGCTCCATCCTCGGCCAACCTCTCCACGTCCAAGCGTCCAGGGCGGCCTGAACCGCGTGCTGCGCGAGGGTCGCCGACCTGAGGCTGACCTCGACCTCGCCGTAGGAACCATCCGCGAGCGTTCCGCCGTATCGGTCGTTGATGAGCTGGTCGATTACCAGGACGCCACCGCCGGGGGCGTTGATGACGTCGTTCACGATGGGCCGAAGGTCGATTAGCTGGCCTTTGGGGCCCTTGCCCCGCACCCTGTCTTCGGGGTGGTGCGCCGAGTTGCGAACATCGACCAGCTGTGGGAACGCCTGATCGAAGGCATCGCAGGCCGCCTGCGCCGCCTGTGGTGCGCCCTCGAGGTTCCGTAGTGTTCGTAGCGTCTTCGCGATCGTGTCGAGGGCGTACGTGAAAGCCTTGGCGTATAAGAACGGGAGTCGATGACGGTAGCTCCGCGGCACTTCGCCTGCCTCCCACCGCGCCAGCTGAACCTCGGCTCGTAGTTCCTCACTAGTGGCCATCGCCATCGACCAGGTTGTCTCGGGGTCTTTCTCCGCGCTCAGCGCGACTTCGTACTGTGCACGGACGGTCTGCTCGGCGATGTCGGGACGTCCTCGATTCCCGCGTTCGGGAGCGGCTTCCGCGCGCGACGCCACCCGTGCTTGCTCGAACAGAGCGAGGCTGATTGCGACATCGGTGAGCGCCGATTCCAAGAGATGGAATAACGACTCGGCCTCCCGACGATCCTCGGGTGCCATATCGCCCGCGAGCCATGTGCCGGGATGCCGCAACAACAAGACGTGCATCAGTCCATTGTCGGCCGTAGGTTGGTTTTGCTGGTGAGTCGCGTGCGCCTCCAGATGTCGCGAACGTAGGCCTCACCTTCGCCGTTACCACGCCGTGAGCTCGGGTGACATCTCCTGCCCGCGCTCGAACTCCAGCTGCGAAGCTTCCAGCTGCGCATCGATCTCGGGGGTGAGCCAACCCGCGACGGCCTTGCCCCCGGGGTGGTTGTGCGGCCCGCCGGCGGCGTCCTCCGCCTTGATGCGGTCCACCGCGCGGGCAAGCCGCTCGTGCGCCGTCTCGTCGGACATGCCCCTCTCACGCAACCAACCGTGCGCCTGGTCGTAGGCACGCTGAGCCACGAGGCGGTCGATCTCCTCCCCGGCCTCGACCCGGGTCGCCTCCTGGGCCAGCTCGGATCCGCCGAGTATCTCGACCAGGGCACGCTGTCGATCGGTGGCCAAGTCCCGGAGGTCGTCCTCGACGGTGATCCGCTCGGTCGTCTCGTAGCGCTCCGGGTAGTCGAGCGCCGACTCCTTCAACTCGCTGCGGGTCCACGCCTGCACGGTGCGCTCCTCGGCGGATCGACTCGTTTCCTTCCAGTGCTCGACGCCGAGCGTGTCCCGCTCGGGTGGTGCGAACACCTCGTAGTAGTGGGTGGCCAGGGTGGCGCGCGACATCGCCGTGTACGCCCACTCCCGGGTGGCGCCCTCGGATCCCACCACAAGGGCGATGTCGGCGGTCATCCCCTGTGCCTTGTGCACGGTGAGCGCGTAGCCACGGTCGATGGTGTCGTAGTGGGTGGTGTCGAGGGTCAGCTGACGCTTGTCCGGTCGCTCCAGGGTGAGCGTCTGGCGCTCGACGTCGACCGCGGTGACCACGCCGCGGGTGCCGTTGCTGACCGCACCACTGCGTTCGTTGGCCAGGCAGATGACCCGGTCGCCGACCTGGTACTCCTTGTCGCCGACGGTCAGCGCCGGGCCGTGGACTCTCCCCTCGGCCACCGAACGGGCATGCGCCAGCTCGTTGAGGGCGGCCACCTCGTCGCGACGCCGGGCGAGAATGACCGTGTTGAGCCCGCCGGCCTCGAGCCGGGCGTGGTCCTCGATCACCTGGACCTGGCGCTCGGCCACCGAGTGGGCGTCATGGATGCGGTCGTAGCGCTCGTACTCGCGGTACGCCGCGCGCGCCTCACCGTCGCGGAGCAGCTGCAGTGTCGCCCGCTCCCAGTCGTAGTGCTGGCGGATGTTCTCGTGCAGCGCCACCCTGCCGATGTGATCGCTCAGGGTGCGCATCGGTGCGCCCGCCTCGATGGGCTGGAGCTGGAAGGGATCGCCGACCACCACGAGCTTGGCCTCGTCGCGCGCCGCCAGGGAGACCAGCTCGGCGAGTTGGCGGTCACCGAGCATCCCCGCCTCGTCGACGACGAGGACCCCGCCGTAGGGGAGGCGCTCGACCTGGAGCTGGTGGAGTCTCGCCGCCACGGTGGTTGAGGCGATCTCCGAGCCTTCCTCGAGGAGCTCGGCGGCGCGTCCCGCCAGAGCGCAGCCGACCACCTCGACCCCGGACGCATCGAAGGCTTCGCGGCAGACCTCGAGCGCGTAGGTCTTGCCGACCCCGGCGTCCCCCTCGATGACGAGCACGCCCGCGGGGCTGAGGCAGACCTCCTGGATCATGGCCTTCTGGTCCGCGGTGAGCGTGCGACGCGTAGCCATCGCCGCAGCGACCGTGTCGGCGCGGGCCATCCCGACGCCCGCGCCGGCACGCGCCTGGGCCGTCGCCACCATGCCCCGTTCCACCGCGAGCATCTCCGGCGTGGTGTATCGAAGGTCATGCCCGGTCTCCCTCCAGCGCAGCATCGCCTCCGGCTCGGTCTCACCCTCTCGGAGCCGGGGTGGCAGAGGCTGCACCGACTCACGGTCGGCGAGGATCCAGTCGGCGGTCGCCTCGAGCTGCTGGCGGCTCATGCCCAGAGGCGCGTGCGAGGCCACGGTACGGATGATGTCGCGGCGGGTGAAGGTCGCCTGCCGAGCGGTGAGCCCATGCACACCGAGGATGTCCACCGCGCGCTGCACGTCGAGACGCCGCGGCTCGAGCGCATCGGGCTCGCGGCCGAACACCGCCTGCACCGTCTCGCCGTCGAGTCCCACGCTCGCGGCACGCTCGTGCCAGCGGGCGAACAGATCCTCGGTGGCCGCGACCTCGTGCTTGCCCTCGCGGGTGTCGAGCGTCGCCACCTCGCGCCCCGACCGTGTGGTCACGTCATATGCAGCCGCCGCGGCGTCGATCTGGAGCGACCTACGCGAGAACTCACGCCGCTGTGCGGCGGTGACGCCGACGATGGAGAAGCAGCCCTTGCCATCGACCATGGTGGAGATCCCCAGCTCGCGAACCAGGCGGTCGCGCCACTCCGCCTGAGCGATGGCGCCCGCAGCAGCCGCGTGCTGGTACAGCGGTTCACTGTGCAGCTGGCTCCAGCTCCCGTCGGGTCGCTGCGTCCACGTCGGGACGGTGATGTGCGTGTGCAGCTGCGGGTCGACGGTCACGATGCCGGTGGCCGGATCGGTGACCGGGCGTGCGGTGCGGTGCACGAACTCGGGCATGACCAGCTTCGCCCGAACCGCCTCGGTGGTCTTGGTCTCGGCGTTGTGCTGGCGTGCCCAGCCGGCGTTGGCCTGGAGATACTCGGCCGCCGCATGGACTCCCTCGCCGTGGATGCGCAGGATGGTGGATCTTGTGCGCTCGTCGCCGAGCGCGTAGAGGATGCTCACGTCCTTGGGTGCTGACACCGTCACGTCGAAGGCGACGACCGTCTGCCTCCGCCAGTGTTTGCCGAGCTCCTCACCCGTCCGCGGATGAGTCCCGCTGAGCACCGCGGCGAAGTCGGTGTCGGTCACCTCGCCGCGCAGACCCAATACTTCCGCACCGGGTCCGCTCCATCGTCCCGGCGACTCGCCGCGAGCGGTGTAGTACTCGAGTTGCTGCTGCGCAACCGCCTCGCGCAGGTACCGCACCGCCTGCTCGACGCTGGTGAGCTTGCCGATCGAGATCATCGCGGAAACGCGTCCTGCACGAGCTTCAGCGTAGGGAGAAAACGCCTACAGAGCGCTTACTTTTTCGGAACGTTTGATCTGGACAAAATCAGCGATGCAACTGTGTGTGTGTCAGGGTCGGCGATGCGTGTGCGCGAGGCAGTGAAGGCGGTGCAGACGGACGCGTGAAGCGGGTGTGCGTCTGTCGAAGGTGAGAGGAGAAGGCCGGCGCGCGGAGGACCGAGAGGTGATGCCGAGGAGCCTTCGGTGCGAGCAGCGCGGACCGAACTCGCGCAGCGACCGACACGGGCGCTGACCGCGAGGTGGAGTTCACAGCACGAGCGGACGCGACGTTCGCGAACAGCGCGACGCGCGCGAATAGCGCGGTGCGCGCGAACCTCGCGAAGTGCGCTGGACGCGCGACGTCTGCCGGAAGCGCGATGTGCGCCGGAATCGCGAGGTGCGCTGGAATCGCGATATGCGCGCAATTCGCGCGATCCGCTCTACTCGCATGACACGTGGAAGGCGCGAATGCCGCTAAGCAGCTTTCACCGTAGGAAGTGTGTCAACGTAGTGCGTACGCTCCCCGGGCGGATGCGTCCTGAGCCATCAGTCACCCACGTCCTGGAACCGCGGTGTCAAGTAACTCTCGGACTTTTTACATGCCGAGGCTTGCTAGAAAAATGTAGGCGCTACGTAAGCAAATACATGGCATGCTCGTGCCATGGCTATCGCCGATGTGTCGCCGGGTACCGGCTATGTGCGCGGGAATCTGCGCGCGCATCAGACGAAGCTCCCTTGGGGTTCTGATGAGCTGGTGTCTCATCAAGGAGCACCCGGGATCCATGTTGCCACGGACCCACGGCGCCAACGAGCAACGCCCACCACCCCAGTGCCCTTGCTCGAGTCGGCCGCGCCGACACCTGTTGACATTGCGCCTGCATCGACGCGCACTCCGATGCTGCTCACCGTTCGCGACGTCGAAGCGGAGCTGCAACTCGGTCGTACGCGAACCTACGAGCTGTTGCGCTCGGGCTCCATTCCCGTTGTCCGCGTCGGACGCGCACTCCGCGTGCCGCGCGATGCGCTGCGCCGCTGGGTCGACGAGCAGACCGCGTGACCCTTGGGTCCGAGCGGCGTCAGCTCGCCCGTTGTACCGGTCGCACTGCGTCGTGAAGCCCCTCCGGATCGAGGTCCGCACCGTTCGGCCACACCAGCGTGCCCAGCTCTGGATCCACGCTCACGCTGTTGAACTGAGCAATGTCACGGAGCGGCTCGAACATCTCACCCCACAGCTCGGCGGCCAGGTCGATGTCGCCCACCATCCCGTCGCTGAACGTGAGCCGGAGACGGTACTCACCGAGGCGCTCAACGCCCGTGACCTTGACCATCTCCCAATCCTATGCGAGCGGCTCGATGGACGCCAGCGCCGTGCGTTCGATCACCCGTTGCCAGTTGTCTCGCAGCTCCTGCTCGTGCAGGGTCGCCCATTCCATGACATGCCCAAGCGCGCGAGCGGGCAGCGAACCGTCAAGCACCACCAGCGGCTCGATCCCGATCGAAGCCTCATGCTCTCCATAGGTCGCGTGAAAGTGGGCGGCATGGTGTTGCCCGCCGGTCTCCCAGTACATGGTGATGACGATGCCGTAGAAGGCGCTGATCCGCGGCACGTCAACCCGTGGTGATCAGTCGGGTGAGCCGGTCGGCCGCGTCGTCGTGCAACTCCTGCAGGACGTCGGCGTACGTGTCGGCCGTGATGCCGATCGTGGAGTGTCCGAGCACACTGCTGACCACCTTCAGCTCCGTCCCGCTCGCCAGCATCAGGGTCGCGGCGGCATGGCGCAAATCGTGGAAGCGACGCACGGTCAGGCCGGCTCGGCGAAGGCCCGTCTCGAACCGATGGGTCATCCCGGTCGGCTCCACCGGATGACCGGTGGGGCGCGTGAACACCAGCCCAGCGATCGGCTCGTGCCATGCCGATCCGATGTGGAGGCGAGCCTCGCGCTGCCGCTGTCGCTGGACTGCGAGCAGCTCGACCAGGGGATCGGGAATCCGCAAGGTCCGCCGAGACCGCTTCGTCTTTGGCTCGAGGATTTTGAAGAGCATCTCCGGGTCGGATCGCTGGTCACGAGGGATGCGGTGCAGTGCGCCGGTGACGCGCACCACCTTGCGCTCCAGGTCGACGTCGTCCCAGCGCAGTCCGAGGATCTCGCCCTGACGCATGCCGAGATACAGGGCCGTGCCCACGACCGCCTCGAGCTCGGTACCGCGAAAGGCGTCGAGGATCGCACGCGCTTCCTCGGGGCGCACGGAGGCCGCCCTCGTCGCGGACACCTCGAGGGGTTCGGCCAGGGCTGCGGCGTTGCGAGCCACCGTGCCCCATCGCTGCGCGTCAGCCAGGGCCGAACGCAGGACCGCGCGGGCATGGTTGACGGTTCGAGGCGCAAGGCCGCCGGCGACCGCCTGGCGCATGGCGACGTTCACCTGCTGCGGGGTCAGCTGCGCCAGCTTGACCCTCCCCAACAGAGGAATCAGCTGGTACTTGATGAGGCTGCGGTACCGCCGCATGGTGGTCGGGCGGATGCTCGTTTGCCCCTCGATCCAGGTGCCGAGAAAGTCGCCGACCGTCTGCCGGTCGGAGGACGGTGCCACCCCGAGAGCGAGCCCGCGAATTGCCGCGTTCATCTTCGCGACCGCATCGGCGCGGCTCTTGCCGTAGAGGCTGCGCCGGACCTGGCGACCCCTCGTGTCGAAGCCGACCGTGACGCGCGCCTCCCACTGTCCCGGGCGTCGCTCTCGGATCGTCCCTTCGCCAAGCCCTCGGCGCTTGCTCGTCACCCCTTCCTCCAACACCGGAATCTGTAGGGGTACTGTAGGGGTATTGGCGTCCCGGCGTCAACCGGTGCGGTGGCTTCCGAGGCGTGCAAAATCCGCGATTTGAATTCAAAACTGGTCTGCCGGGAGAGGGAGTCGAACCCTCACGAGGTTGTCCTCGGCGGTTTTTGAGACCGCTGCGTCTACCATTCCGCCACCCCGGCAGGGTGGACAGCGTACCGGCTCCCGCCGGGAACCGGAGCGTCTGCTGGCGCGTACTCTCAAATGCATGGACGACGAGGCGCTCCTCGAGCGGGCACGCCGCGGCGACCGCGATGCCTTTGCAGCAATTGTCACTCGCCACCAGGATGAGCTCTACACGATGGCACTCAGGATTCTCGGGACACCGGCCGATGCGGCCGACGTCGTTCAGGAGACGTTCCTTCGCGCTTACGTCAGGATCCCGGTGCTTCGCGGCCAGACCATCCGGGCGTGGCTCTTTCGCGTCGCCATCAACTGCAGTCACGACGTCCAGCGCCGGAGCATCCGCAGGCCGGCAGATCCGCTCGAGGACGCCGAGGGCAACATCGTGGAGCTCCCGGATCCCGATCTCGGGCCGGAGGCGACCGCCCTGGCGCGCGAGCGCGTCGCCGCGGTTCGTGAGGCTCTGCTCACGCTCCATCCCGACTTCCGAGCTGTCGTCGTCCTCCGAGACGTCAACGAATTGAGCTACGAGGAGATGTCCGCGGCCCTTCGCGTCCCGATCGGCACCGTCAAGTCCCGGCTCAACCGCGCTCGGTCGATGCTCGCCAAAGCCCTCCGCGGCACCGCCGCGGCCCCGGGCTTCGCCGAGGAGAACGCATGAGTAGCCCTAAGTCAAGCTGCCACCTCGAGAACGCGTTGCAGAGCACGATGTCGGGCGGGTTCATAGGCGACGCGATCGTGCCAGCAGCGCCAGATGACGCCCACCCAGGCTCGCGTAACGATGCGCGCTGCGTGGGGATGGGTCTTGCCTTTGGCGCGATGGCGCCGGTACAGGGAGTCAGCCCAAGGATTGGCCCGCACGCTGTCCTGCGCGAAGTCCACCAAGGCGTCGCGCAGCTTCTTGTGGCAGGCCCATCGGAAGGTGACCACGCGATGTTTGCCGGAACTTCGCGTGGAGGGGACCGCGCCGGCGAGAGCCGCCAGCGAGTCAGGCGTGGGAAAACGGGCTCGACAGTCACCGATCTCGGCCAACATCGCCGCGGCGCGCAGCGTGCCCGAGCGCGGCAAGCTCTGGAAGATAAAGGCATCGGGGTGCAGTGCGAGCTGCTCGGCGATGTCGGCATCGAGCGTGGCGATGGCTGCGACCAAGGTGCGCAGCACCCCGACCACCGCGAGCGTGATTCTCGCCTGCGCCTGAGCGGCGGAGGCGGTTCCAGCAGGCGCGCCCTCGAGGCGGTGCATCAGCGCCTCAGCGGGTACGCGGCCGCAATACGCATTGGCGCGCAGCCAGGCGGCCAGGCGCTTGGTCGACAGCCAGCTGGCCTTGTCGGGGCTGGGGAAGCGCTCCAGAAAGCGCAGGCTGATGTCGCTGTCGAGGTCGCGGAAGAGGCCGACCGCGCCCGGGAAGACCAGCAAGAGGTGGGCGCGGAGTTGATTGGCGGTGGCCACCCGCGTGGCCACCAGATCCTTGCGGGCGCGCACGGCCGCTCGGAGCGCGAGCGTCTCCGGCTTGTCCGGCTCCAGGGATGGCCAGCGATGACCGTCGGTGCGCAGGCATTCGGCGAGCACGTAGGCGTCGCCGCGATCGTCCTTGTTCCCCGCCAGGCCAAAGCGGGTGCGCAATGCCTTGACCGCGCGGCTGCTCACCACGACCACTTCCAGACCGCCTGCCATCAGCGTTTCCACGATGGGGCCATCGGGTCGCTCGATCGCCACACGGCGCGCCCCGGCGCGCGCAAAGCGAGCGCACAACTCGTGCAGCCCAGCGGCGCTGTGCGCCACCGCAAACTCGTCGAGCCTGGTGCCCGAGTCATCGACGATGCACGCGCGATGCTCGGTGCTCGCCCAATCAACAGCGCCGAATCGGCCTGTGCCATGCTCCATAACCGCCTCCTTGCTGTGTCCGCAGTGGGGAAGCACCCGGTGGTCCCCGGACGCGGCTCCTGGTTGCTCACTGATCGGCGATCTGTGTCGCTCAGCCCTAAAGCCAGTCAGCACGTCCCGGGCCACCGGTCCTCGCGGAACTCATGCTGGCCGTCGAACGGCGAGCGCGCATGGCGATGGACCGGTGGTTACCAGGGTTCCAGCCGCAACGGTGAACCGTGCGGTACGGAAAGGGTGCACCAGTGAGCGCGCACGGCAGGCTCATCGTCCTGACCGGGCCGAGCGGTGTCGGCAAGGACACCGTGCTGCGCGAGCTGTTCGCCCTCGACCCGTCGCTCGAGTACTGCGTCTCGTATACGACTCGCCCGCCGCGGCCCGGCGAGATCGAGGGGGTCTCGTATTTCTTCGTCGATGAGCCGACGTTCCGGGCGATGATCGATCGCGGCGAGTTCTTCGAGTGGTCGACCGTCTACGGCGAGCTGAAGGGCCGGACGTTCGAGACGGTGAACAGGTCGATCGCCTCCGGAAAGGACACGGTCATCAAGATCGACGTCCAGGGCGCCGAGAAGGTGCGCGCCCGGACGGGCGGCGACGGGATCTACATCTTCCTGCTGCCCCCGAGCCTCGATGCGCTCGAGCAGCGGCTTATCGAGCGGGGGACCGAGGACGCGACAAGCCTCCGGGCGCGTCGCGAGCGCGCCGTCGCCGAGCTTGCCCTCAAGGACACGTACGATCATCAGGTGGTGAACGATGATGCGAGGCGCGCAGCGGAGGAGATCGAGGCGATCATCGAGGCGGCCCGGGCGAGCCGCGGAGGCGCGGCGTGACCGGGCCGCTCGAGGGCCGTCGCGTCCTGGTCGGAGTCGGCGGCAGCGTGGCGGCATTCAAGGCCTGCCAGGTGGTGACCGATCTCCGCCGCGACGGCGCCGAGGTCAAGGTCGCGATGACCGAGGCCGCGACGCATTTCGTGACACCGACCCTGCTCCGCGCCCTCAGCGGGCATCGAGTCGCGTCCAGCATGTGGGAGGACGAGCCCACCGAGGCCGGCCACGGCATGACCCACCTCGACCTGGCGTCCTGGTGCGAGGTGCAGGTGGTCGTCGCCGCCTCGGCGGATCTCATCGCGCGTCTCGCACTGGGCCTCGCCGGTGACGCTGTGACCGCCACGGCGCTGGCCTGCCGCGCGCCGCTGTTCGTGGCGCCGGCCATGGAATCCGCCATGTGGGAGCACCCGGCGACGCAGGGCAACACGGCGACCCTGGTCGCGCGCGGAGCGCGAATCCTCGGCCCCGTGTATGGACGCCTGGCAAGCGGCCACGAGAGCTCCGGCCGAATGGTCGAGCCCGACGTGATCGTGTCCGCGGTGAGGGAGCTCCTTGTCGGCGGGGCCTGACCCCACCATCAACGGCCTGCGCTTCGTGGTCACCGCGGGTGGAACCCGAGAACCGATCGACCCGGTGCGCTTCATCGGCAATCGATCGAGCGGGAAGATGGGCAACGCGCTCGCAATGGCCGCCCTCCGTCGGGGAGCGACGGTCACGCTGGTGACCGCGGCTCCGGCGCCGGCTGTGCAACCCGGGCTCGACATCGTGGAGGTGGAAACCGCCGCCGACATGCACGACGCCGTGCGCGCCGCCCTCGCGGATGCGGACGTCCTTGTCATGGCCGCGGCCGTCGCGGACTGGCGTCCGCGCGACGTTGCGGCCAACAAGTTGAAGAAGGGGGCGGAGACCCTCACGATCGAGTTGGTCCCGACCGTGGACATCCTTCGCGCGCTGGGGGATGACGATGTGACCAAGGACGTCTTCGTGGTGGGATTCGCCGCGGAGACGGAGCACGTGATCGACAACGCACGCGCAAAGCTCGACGCCAAAGACCTCGACCTCATCGTCGTCAACGACGTCTCCCGGGAAGGCATCGGCATGGGCGCGGACGACAACGAGGTCACCGTCATCGCCCGCGACGGCACCGTGGAGACCATCGCGCGCGCGCCCAAGAGCGATGTTGCCGATGAGATCGTGCGCATCGTCGCGAGCAGAGTGCGATGACGTTCGCATCGGTCGTCCCGGAGACGCGCTCGCAGCTGCCCCGCGACGCGTACACCTACTCCATTCCCGACGATCTCGCCGAGCTCGTCCTCCCCGGCGTGCGGGTCGAGATCCCGTTTGGCAAGCGAACGATTCTCGGGTACGTCGTGGACCGATCCGAGGAGACGGAATTCGCGGAAGTTCGTGCCATTGACGGCGTCATCGACGAGCCGCGGCTGATCCTCGATCACCACATCGCCCTGGCGCGCCAGATCGCGGATCGATACTGCGCGCCCCTCGGCGAGGTGCTGCGGGCGATGCTGCCGAAGGGGGTTCGCACCCGTCCGTCGCGTCGCTCCGGACCGAGGTCGGTCTCGCGTGCGGTCGCGGAAGCCGATGTCGCCGGGCCTGCCGAATCACCGCCGACGCTCAACGACGCGCAACGCGCCGCTGTCGTCCCGCTGCTCGAGGCCATCGCAACCCGGACGCATCGGCGAGTCCTGCTGCACGGCGTGACCGGCAGTGGCAAGACCGAGGTCTATCTCGCCGGTATTGACGCGGCCCTCGCCGCGGGGCGCGGCGCGATCGTGCTGGTGCCCGAGATCGCCTTGACGCCGCAGATGATTCGCCGGTTCGCGGTGCGCTTTCCGGGTCAGATCGCGGTGGTGCACTCGGCGCTCACCGATGCAGAGCGCGCGGCCGAGTGGCGGCGCATCCGCAATGGTGAGCACTCCGTCGTCATCGGCTCACGGAGCGCCGTCTTCGCACCGGTCGTCGACCTCGGCATCGTCGTCGTCGACGAGGAGGATGCACCCGCGTACAAGCAGGATCGCGTTCCCCGCTATCACGCCGTCGACGTCGCGCTGATGCTGGGAACGCTGTGCAACGCACCGGTGGTCATGGGGAGTGCGACGCCGCGCGTCGAGAGCTTCTTCCGCGCCCACACCGGCGATCTCGAGCTGGTCACGCTCCCGGAACGCGTGAGCGGCCGTCCCCTGCCACCGATCGAGGTTGTCGACCTGCGCGATGAGTTGCAGGCGGGCAACACCAACGCGCTTTCGCTGACGCTCGATCGCGCCATGCAGGAATGTCACGCGGATGGTGGCCAGTCGATCCTCTTCCTCAACCGTCGCGGCACGTCGACGGTGGTGCTCTGCAGAACATGTGGCGAAGCGCTCACGTGCCGAAACTGCAGCGTCTCGCTGGTGCACCACGTGGACCGAGCAAGCTGCGACTGCCACTATTGCGGCCTGTCGATCCCGCTGCCGGCGGCGTGTCCCACGTGCGGGTCACGCACCATCCGCGCGCTCGGCATGGGCACGGAGCGTCTCGAGCGTGAGGTGCGTGAGCGCTTCCCGGCGCTGCGCCTCATCCGCATGGATCGCGACACGACGCGATCGCGTGACGCTTACTTCGACATCTACGACCGATTCCGACGCCATGAGGCTGACTGCCTCATCGGGACCCAGATGGTTGCGAAGGGTTGGGACCTCGGCAACGTGCGGCTCGTCGGCATCGTCAACGCGGACACGTCACTGCACTTCCCCGACTACCGCAGCGGCGAGCTGACCTTCTCGCTGCTGACCCAGGTCGCCGGACGCGCAGGCCGCGGCGACGAGCCGGCGCGCGTGGTGCTGCAGACCTACAGCCCGGGTCACTACGCGGTCCGGCATGCGATCACGCATGACTATCTCGGCTTTGCACGAGATGAGATCCGCGTACGGAAGGCGCTGCGATTTCCACCGTATGCCCGTCTGTGCGTCTGCACCTTCGCGCACAAGGACGACCATGAGGCCGAGATCGAGGTTCGCCGGGAGGCCCGGCGAGTGTCTGATACACTCGGAATTGGTGCCGGGCTCGATGTCCTTGGTCCGACACCGGCGTTCCTTCACCGCCTCCGTGGCGAATACCGCTGGCAGATCACGGTGCGAGGCACAGATATCGAGAGGGCATTTCCTCACCTTCCCAGGGCTCGGGGCTGGAGCATCGACGTCGACCCCGGGGCGTGAACGGAGACATAAGCGTGGCAGTCCTTCCCATCGTCCTGGTCTCGGACCACAACGACGTGCTCACCACCAAGGCAATCCGCGTGCCGCGGGTTGACGATGAGATACGCCGTCTCATGGACGACATGGTCGAGACGATGTTCGAGGCCAACGGCGTCGGTCTCGCCGCCCCGCAGGTCGGGGTGTCGCTGCGGGTCATCGTGCTGCGCGTCGACAACCAGATCTATCAGCTCGCCAACCCGGAGATGGTCCGGACCGATGGCGACCAGACCGGGTTCGAGGGCTGCCTGTCGGTGCCGGGATGGGTCGGCGAGGTCACCCGTCGCATGCGCGTCGTCGCCAAGGGCCTCAACCGTCATGGCAAGGAGGTCCGCGTCAAGGGCGACGGCCTCCTGGCCAGGGCCGTGCAGCACGAGCTGGATCACCTGGACGGCATCCTCTTCACGAGCCGGGTGAACGAGGGGACCCTGCGCGAGGTCGAACCGGCAGAGGAGGCTGAGGAGCCCGGCGTCGTCAGCGCTGTGTGAGGCTCGTCTTCTGTGGCACCGCCCTCTTTGCGGTGCCGTCGCTCAGGGCTTGCGCCGCCCATCATGAGGTCGCGGCGGTGGTCACCCGTGCGGACCGGGCCGGGAGCCGAGGACGGCCGGCGCCGCGCCCGGTGGCCGATGCAGCGCGTGACCTGGGGCTCGACCTCCTCACTCCAGCACGGATCGGCGCGCCTCAGGTGGTGGCAGACCTGCTCGCGCTCTCCCCGGATTGCCTGGTCGTCGCCGCGTACGGCCAGATCCTCCCGCCTGCGCTGATCGACCCGCCGGGGCACGGTGCGGTCAACGTCCACGCATCGCTGCTTCCGCGCTGGCGTGGCGCATCACCCATCGCCCACGCGATCCTCGCCGGCGATTCGGAGACGGGCGTCTCGATCATGCGCATGGAAGCTGGTCTCGACACCGGGCCGGTCTATTCGATGGCGCGCGTTCCGATCGACGGTAGGGCGACGACTCCTGCGCTCACCGCCACACTCGCCGACCTGGGGGCTCGGGAGCTGGTCCCGGTGCTTGCTGCGATCGAGCGTGGGACGGCGGTCGCGACGCCGCAGCCCGAGGAGGGGGTGACGCATGCGCCGCGCCTCACCCGTTCTGACGGTTTGGTCGACTGGGCAGGGCGCTCCGCGGTCGAGGTCGATCGGATGGTGCGTGCCCTCCAGCCCTGGCCCGGCGTGCGCGCGCCGATGGACGGAGCCGACGTCCAGATCCAGGCGGGCGGCGTCGCGGAGGTCGATCCGGATGCGGCCGTTGGGGCGATCGCGCGCCGCGAGGGTGAGTCCGTGGTGATGGCGACCCGGGATGGCGGGTATCGCGTCGACCTGATCACGCCTCCCGGCAAGCGCGCCATGACGCCGGCGGCGTTCCTGCGCGGCCGGCATCACGGCGAGGCGAATCGCTGATGCCACCGGCACGAAAGCCAGGGGACAACACCCTCGCCGTCAATCGCCGGGCGCGCTACGAGTACAGCATCGTCGAGACGCTCGAGGCCGGCATCGAGTTGACCGGTACCGAGGTGAAGTCATTGAGGACGGGTCGCATCCAGCTGCGCGAGGGCTACGTGCGCGTGGAGAACGGGCAGGCGTGGCTGATGCAGGTGAACATCGCCTCGTACCAGCACGGCAACCGGAACAACCCCGAGCCTGAGCGGCGCCGGCGGCTCCTGCTGCACAAGCGCGAGATCGAGTATCTCGACGGTCGCGTGCGTACCCAGGGCCTCACGATCATCCCGCTGAAGCTGTATCTGGTGCGCAACCGGGTCAAGGTCGAGATCGGGCTTGCGCGAGGCAAGAAGCTCTGGGACAAGCGCCAGGATGTTGCCAAGCGTGACGCCGAGCGGGACATGGAGCGCGCGATCAAGCGCTGATCGCGTTGCTGATCAGCCGGTCGCGGTACGAAACTCGGTTGGCGATGGTGCGGCCTGGGACGCGGCGCTCGGACGGTTGGCCTTGATATCAGGGACGACCTGGGCTGCAAGGGCGTCGATGCGCTGGCGGAGCTCTCGCAAGCCGGTTCCGCGGGTCGCGCTCACCGCCAGCGCCGACACGCCGGCGACATCCCCGAGGCGCAGCCGGGCCGCCCGAACCTCCGAAGCGGTCAGGCGATCGATCTTGCTCAGCGCGAGGATCATCGGCTGATCGCACTCCATCGACCGTAAGGTCTCGAGCACGGTAACCAGCTGCTGCTCCGCGTCGGGGTGCGAGGCGTCGACCACGAGACAGAGCATGTGCGCCTGGCGCACCTCCTCGAGGGTTGCGGCGAAGGCTTCGACGAGCTCCGTCGGCAGCTTCTGGATGAACCCGACCGTGTCGGTGAGGATGACCAGCTTGCCGGACGGCAATTCCAGCCGGCGGGAGGTGGGGTCCAGCGTTGCGAAGAGGAGGTCGTCGGCGAGGACCTGGCTGTGAGTGAGGACGTTGAGCAGCGTGGACTTGCCCGCGTTCGTATAGCCGACCAGCGCGCACGATGCCAGCGGAACGTTGGTCCGAGCAGTCCGCCGCGTCCGGCGCTGGCGTTCGATCACCACCAGGCGTTCGCGCAGGCGCTTGAGCTGCTGGCGGATGAGCCGCCGGTCGACCTCGATCTGCTTCTCACCAGGACCGCCTCTCAGCCCCACGCCGCCGCGCTGGCGCTCGAGGTGGGACCAGCCGCCGGCGAGGCGGGGGAGGAGATGCTCCAACTGCGCCATCTCGACCTGCACCCGGCCCTCGGCAGTGATCGCGCGGCGGGCGAAGATGGCAAGGATGACCTCGGTGCGGTCGAGCACTGGGACGCCCCACTCCTCCTGGAGGTTGCGCTGCTGGCGCGGTGTGAGTTGATCGTTGCAGAGCACCGCCGGGCTGTCGAGCTCGGCGAGATGGGAGGCGAAGGCAGCGACGACGCCGGAGCGGAAGAAGGTTGCGGGATGGGGTTCGCGGAGCGAGATCAGGCTCCGCTCGAGCACCTCGGTGCCGAGCGTCCGAGCCAGTTCCTCGAGCTCGTCGAGCTCGATGTCTCGCTGCTCGCGCTCGTCGCGTCCGGAGGCAGTCCCGATGACGATCACGCGCTTCAGCTTTGTGCCGACAGCCGGGTCAGCCCCAGACGGCGCGTCGAAATGGGGCAACTAGCGGGTCACCGGTCCGGCCATCACCTGGAGCACATGCTCAGCCTAGCAACGGCGCCCGCCGTCTGCTGAGGTTCGACGTCCCAGTGCCTCACATCGATGGTGCAGCGGCGGGGATCTTGAGCTGGATGAGCGCGCTCCCGGCCAGGGTGAGCCCGGCAGCGACCAGGATCGCGAAGGTGGTGGAGACGCCGAGGACCGGCCCCGCGAGCGCGGAGCCGATCGGCACGCCCGAGAAGTTCAGCGCCATCGACACTGCGAAGGCTCGACCGAACCACGCGCGTGCGGTGCGCCGCTGGCGTAGCGAGAAGGCGCTGACGCTGGAAGCCGCGTCCGCGCCGCCGGCGATTGCGATACCGATGGCGATGACTGCCAGCGACGGCACGAGGAGCGCGAGGACCGCAATACCCATGATCGCGCCGAAGCCGGATATCGACTCGCGCTCGCGTCCTTCCGTCCGGATCCTGCCGGCGATCAGCGCCGCCGGCACCCCGGCCGCTCCCCCCAGCGCGAGAATCAGGCCGACCACCGCGGCGTTGCCGTGGAGGTGGAAGACGACCACGGGCAGCGCGACCATCACGATGCCCCACCCGACGTTGAGCGTGGAGAAACCCATCGCGATCCATCGCAGGGTGCGATTGGTGACGACATACACGAGCCCTCGCAAGGCTTCGACCAGGATCCTGCCCGACACGTCGGCGGAGTGGGCGGGCTCACCGACCCCCTGCAGCGCGATGGCGCCGGCCACGTATCCGACAGCCGCGCCCGCCAGCGCTGCCTCGCTGCCGAGGAGTGCGATGAGCGCCCCGGCGAGCGCGGGGCCGGTGATGTTCGCGACGCCGAAGCACACGCTGTCGGCGGCGTTGCCCCGATCCCAGAGATCGCGCGGCACGATCAGTGGGAAAAACGAGCGGGCGCCGGCGATGCTCAATGTGCTCGTGAGCGAGCCCGCGACCAGGACGACGTAGAGGGCCCAGACCGGGAGCAGGTCGGCTGCGGCGAGGACCACGATGGTGATCAGGCAGACCGCTGCCACGGTGAAGTCCAGGGTCATGAGCCGCTTGCGTCCGTGACGATCGAGCAGCGCCCCCGCGACCGGGCTCAGCAGCAGGCCGGGAAAGATGAGCAGGAAAAGGCTCACGCCGGCGACGCTCGGTGAGTGATACCGCTGCAGCGCGAAGAGAACAAGACCGACCGTCCACATCTGCGACGCCGTCCGGGTGAGCAGCGAGCTGATGAGCAGTTGCCGGAACCCGGGCAGGCGCAGCAGCCTGCGATACGTGGCGGGGGATGCGACAACGCCTTGTTCTGTGGTCATTTCGGTGGTTGTGGACATGCAGGATCGCTCGAGCCCTGGGCGTGCGGCGACGTCTCGACGGTATGCACGCATCCAAGCCTAACGCCCGCGCGGTTTTTCCCGCGGATCGAACGAGGGACCGCCATGCGCGGGTCGGTGCCTGCGTGGTCGCACACTCACCCCCTGGCGACGCGGTAGGCTCGGAGGCCGCGAGCCGCACTGCGACGAGAGCGCCGCCGGCCCGCTGAGGTGTCCAGGTGAACGCGACCGCAAACGCGCCTGTTATCAGCGCGCCCATAGAAAACCCGTGGCATAACGCCCAACGGCAGTTTGACGAGGCTGCTGAGTTGACCCATCTCGAATCGGGTCTTCGTGCCGTGCTCCGCGAGGTAAAGCGTCAGCTCATCGTCAGCTTCCCGGTGAAGATGGACGACGGCTCGGTGCGCGTCTTCGAAGGCTACCGCGTTCAGCACAACATGGCCCGAGGACCGGCCAAGGGCGGCATCCGGTATCACCAGGGGGTGACCCTTGACGAGGTAAAGGCCCTCGCAATGTGGATGACCTGGAAGTGCGCGATCGCAGGATTGCCGTTCGGGGGCGCCAAGGGCGGAATCGTCGTCGACCCGAAGCAGCTCAGCGAGGGCGAGCTCGAGCGGATGACCCGGCGCTATGCGACCGAGATCAGCGTCATCATCGGCCCCGAGTACGACATCCCCGCTCCCGACGTCAACACCTCACCAAAGATCATGGCCTGGATCATGGACACGATCTCGATGGAGCAGGGGTTTTCGGTTCCCGCGGTGGTCACGGGAAAACCACTCTCCGTGGGTGGCAGCCAGGGGCGGAACGCGGCAACCGGGCGGGGGGTGATGTTCGTTGCGCTCGAGGCCTGTGCACGCCTTGGCATCGACCCCAAGGCGTCGACCGTCGCCATCCAGGGATTCGGGAACGCCGGGTCGATCGCGGCGCGGCTCATGGCAGCGCAGGGCTTCACCATCGTGGCGGTCTCTGACAGCAGCGGCGCGGTCCACAACGCCGCCGGCCTCGACGTCGATCGGTTGATCGCACACAAGAAGTCGACAGGTAGCGTCAGCGGCTATCCCGGCGCGACCACCATCACGGCCGGCGAGGTCCTCGAGGTTCCGTGTGTCGTGCTCGTTCCCGCCGCCCTGGAGAACCAGATCACCGGTGAGAACGCCGGGCGCATTCAGGCTCGGCTTGTCCTCGAAGCCGCCAACGGACCGATCACGCCGGACGCGGATAGCCTCCTCGAGCAGCGCGGCGTCACCGTGGTGCCTGATGTTCTCGCCAACGCCGGGGGTGTGACCGTCTCGTACTTCGAGTGGGTGCAGGATCTGCAGTCCTTCTTCTGGGATGAGGATGAGATCAACGCTCGCCTCGAGAAAGTGATGCACCGAGCGTTTGCGGAGGTGTGGGACACCTCGAAACAGCATGGGGTATCGCTGCGCACCGGCGCGTACTTCCTGGCCATCGAGCGCGTTGCAGAGGCGACGACCGACCGCGGCATCTATCCGTGATGTGAACGTGGCTCTGCCGTCAACCCTGCCCGTCCACGGTTGGCTGTGTGGCCTGCGGATCGACGCGGTATGATCGTCGGGCACGCTGATCTCGGACAGCTGCGTTCCCATGGGGGCGTACTGGTTTCGACGGGGTCGTGGGTCGTGCGAATGCGAGTCGAGCCCCGGGCTCGTAAAACCGGGAAAAATATACGTGCGAATAACGCACCCCTCGC
>JBAQGL010000008.1:0-16450 GCA_049287785.1 Candidatus Dormiibacterota bacterium
GTCTCGAGTCGGGCTTCGCGGCGGTAGCCGCGGCGGCCGGCGTGACATGCACGGTCGGTCGGGTGGGCAGCATGGTGACGCCGTTCATCGGGGTCGACAGGGCTCGCTCCTTTGACGACGTGAAGCGGGCCGACCTCCAGCGCTTCGGGCGCCTGCACGCTGCGTGGCTGGACGCCGGGATCCTCTGGCCGCCATCGCAGTTCGAGACCGCGTTTCTTTCGACAACACACTCAGATGAGGACGTGGACAGGACCGTCGAGTCGTTCGCTCGCACCCTGTCTTCGGTCTCAGTCTGATCTCAGGGGCTGTAAAAAAATGGTGCTAGACTGGAGGCTGACATGGGATTCATAGGCGGACATCTGCCGGAAATCATCATCGTGCTGGTGGTGATCCTGATCATCTGGGGGCCCGGAAAGCTGCCCGATGTCGGCGCAGGCATCGGCAAGGGAATTCGCGAGTTTCGGAAGGCTTCGTCCGAGACTCATGACGCGGTGATGGGCACGACCACGACCCCGGCGCAGCCGGCTCCGGTCGTTCAGGCCGTCGCCGCGCCGGCTCCCGCACCGGTGCCGGTCCAGCCGGCCGAGCCGGTCACGGTTCCGGCCGACGCGTCGACACACCAGCCCTCAGTTTCTGGCTGAAGCGCCGCTCACGCGCGCGCTGACCGGAGGCACGTAAGGTGCAGGGAGTGGCTGGCGACGACGAACGGCGGATGACGATCGTCCAGCACCTGGAGGAATTGCGACGCGTCCTCATCTGGGTGATGGGGGCCTGGATCGTCGGAACGGCCGTCGCGTTCGTCTTCAACGGGTTCTTCATCGGCGTGCTGCTGCATCCGTTGTCGACAGTCCTGAAGAACTCGCACAGCATCATCCCCAACAACGAGGCCATCTATACGAGCCCCACCGAGGGCCTCACCGTCCCCTTGAAGGTCGCGGCGGTCGTCGGGCTGATCATCGCCCTGCCGGTGGTGCTCTGGCAGGTCTGGAACTTCGTGTCGCCGGGACTGCGTCCGAAGGAGCGGAAATTCGTCGGGCCGTTCATCGCCAGCGCACTTCTGCTCTTCGCCGCTGGGGCCGCGTTCGCATATTTCGTGATGCCCATCGGGCTCAGCTTCCTGACCAACTTCCTCAACGGGCACGCCGTGTACTTCCCCGACATCAACTCGTACATCGGGTTCTTCCTGATCATCGTGTTCATCTTCGGAGCGACCTTCGAGATGCCCGTCGTGATCGTGCTGCTCGGCCTGCTCGGATTTGTCTCCTCGAAAAAGCTCAAGGGATGGCGGAAGATCGCCTACATCGGCATCATCATCGTGTCGCTGGTGATCACCCCCGGGGCGGACCCGTTCACACCGACCCTGCTCGCGATCCCGCTGCTCCTGCTCTACGAAGCGTCGATCATCGTTCTCCAGCGGATCTTCCGGCGCTGACCGTCGGGCCGACCGATACACTCGGCCCAATGCGTCCAGATGAACGTGCCTCCGATGAGCTCCGCCCGACCACGATCGAATTGCATCCGATCCCGTACGCGGAGGGCAGCGCGCTCATCACCATGGGGGACACACGGGTCCTCTGTGCCGCGTCTGTCGAGGAGCGCGTGCCGCCGTTCCGCAAGGGAAGCGGTCGCGGTTGGGTGACCGCCGAGTACGCGATGCTCCCGCGCAGCACCCAGACTCGGTCCGAGCGCGACGGTCGCAAGGGGAGGGTGGACGGTCGCGTCCAGGAGATCCAGCGGCTGATCGGCCGGAGCCTGCGGGCCGCGGTCGATTTCGACGCGCTCGGCGAGCGGAGCATCCTCATCGACTGTGACGTGATCGTCGCCGACGGGGGAACACGTACCGCATCGATCACCGGAGGCTATGTCGCGCTCGCGCTGGCAGTCGCGAGGCTTCGCGATGCGCGCGTCCTTCGCTCCGACCCGTTGCGCTGGCCGGTCGCCGCGGTGAGCGCCGGCATCGTGGCGGGGGAGCCGCGCCTCGACCTCTGTTATCTCGAGGACTCGGCTGCCGAGACCGACATGAATTGCGTCGGATCCTCCGACGGACGGTTCATCGAACTGCAGGGATCCGCAGAACAGGAACCCTTCTCGCGTCAGGAGCTCGATTCCCTCCTCGGCCTTGCCAGTGCGGGGCTCACGCAGTTGTTCGCCTTGCAGGCGCAGGTGTTGAGCAGCGCAGGATGAACCGGACAACGTGACCGGAGCGATCCTGGTCCTGGCCACGCGCAACCCCGGCAAGCTGCGCGAGCTCCGGTCTCTCCTCATCCGGTGGCAGCTCGATCTCCGATCGCTGGATGACGTCGGCTTCGACGGGGTGCTCGACGAGCCGGGACCGGGCTACACGGAATCTGCGCTCGCCAAGGCGACTGCGGTCTGCAGCGCAACCGATCTTCCGGCCCTCGCAGACGACAGCGGCATCGAGATCGATGCGCTCCACGGCTGGCCGGGTCCGATGTCAGCCCGCTGGCTGGGCGACCAGGCAACCGATGAGGACCGGCTCCTCGCGTTGATCGCCGAGGTGGAGCGGCGGACGCCCGACGATCGCCGTGCTCGGTACGTGTGCGTGGCCGCGCTCGCCCGGCCGGCCGCGGAGCCCGTCACGGCCCACGGGGAATGCCTCGGCACGATCGTGTCTCCACCCAGGGGCAGCAACGGCTTCGGCTACGACCCGGCGTTCCTGTCCGCCGATCTCGGGATCACCTTCGCTGAAGCCACGGAGGAGGACAAGGAGCGGGTCTCGCATCGGGCCCGAGCGATTGCCCGGCTGGGCGGCGCGGGGGTCTTCGACTCGGCGCCGTTCGCCTGACCCTCAGCCGGCCGGGATAGCGGCCCCGGTCACCGCGGCGGCGTCGTCGGACAGCAGCCATTCGATGACCGCCGCAACCGCATCGGCGCTGACCCACGACGAGCGGTTTGCCTTCGGCATCGACTCGCGATTCGCGGACGTGTCCATGGTGCCGGGAAGCACCGCGTTGACCGTGATGCCGTGTCCCTGCAGCTCGGCGGCCATCACCTGTGCCAGCTTGAGGACCGCCGCCTTGCTGATCTGGTACGCGGCCTGCCCGCGCGCGACGTCCACCGCGGCACGCGAGGCAACGATGACGATCCTGCCGCCGGTACCACCGGCGACCATCGAGGCGGCGGCGGCACGGGCGAGACGCCAGGGCCCGAGCAGGTTGGCCGCGATCTGGCTTTGGATAGCGGCGTCCTCGACCTCGTGAGCACGACCCCCGGCGTAGCCACCCGACGCGCTCACCATGCCCTCCCACGCACCCATCGCCTCGACTGTGGCTCGGAGGCGCGTCACCGACGCGAGGTCGTCGAGGTCGCATTCAATCTCGGTGGCTCCTGCCGGTGGGGCGAATCGGCCAGGGTGGCGCGCCGGAATCACCACCCTCCGGCCGGCGGCTGTCAGCCTGCTCACCACCGCGCTGCCGAGGGCGCCGCCGCCCCCGCCGACAACGGTGATACCGCCTTGCCGAACAACCACAATGTTTCCTCGTGGATCAGGGGACGGAGCCGACGTTTCAGCCGCGGGCGGTGGCTCGAGCTGCGGCAGCCATCATCGCGCTCCTGGCCACCGGGCTGGCGGGCTTTCTCGTGGCGAACCAGGTAGCGCAGGTCAGCCCGGCCAAGACCGCACCCTTCCCCCTTCCTGCCGCGAGCGCTCCGACGCCGTCGCCACCAGTGCTGACCGACCTTGGGCGCAACGACCTGGCCAGCGTCGTCACCGTGGAAGCGGAGCTCGAGAGCGGCGCGGCGGAATCGCTGGGTACCGGCTGGGTCTTCGACAACCTGGGCGATGTGGTCACCAACGCCCATGTGGTCAACGGCGACAACACACTTCGCGTCACCGATCGGGCCGGCAACACTTTTGTCGCCCGCTTGGTGCAGAGCAGCGAGAGCAGCGACCTGGCGATGCTTCGCGTCACCGGCACCCTCGACGGGTCACCGCTCCCCATCGACCCGCGAAGCCTCAGCGCGGTGCCCATCCCGGTGATCACCCTGGCCTCCAGCCGGGCCACTGGGCACACCGACATGACCTCCGAGACGCTGATCGGGCTCAATGACAATGTCCCTCTCCAGGGAACCGGCATCGAAGCCGGTCAGGCGCTGCCCCAGGAGTACGACGACATGCTCCACCTCCAGGGGACGCGCATCTACGAAGGCAACAGCGGCGGGCCTGTGCTCGACGCTTCCGGACGGGTGATCGGGATCGTCACGCTGGCCAGCCCCTCCAGCCCTGACGCGTACGCGATTCCCATCAGCCGGGTGCTGTCGACGCTGCGTCAGTGGGTCGCAGCGGGATGATTCCGCTCCGCATTGGGTATCGTCATCAGTGACGGGACGTACAGACGTGCCCCGAGGAGTGCAACCACAGTGCCCACACGCAACTTCGACATCGCGATCATCGGGGGAGGTCCCGCCGGGCTGACGGCTGCGCTCTATGCCGGGCGGAACCGCGAGCGTGCGGTGCTCCTCGAGGGCAAAGCCCCGGGCGGCCAGCTGCTCAACACGGAGTTGATCGAGGATTACCCGGGGTATCTCTCGATCCTGGGCGGCGAGCTTGCAACCGTGATGGAAGAGCAGGCGGCTCACTTCGGGACCGAGTTGGTACGCACCGAGGTCAAGGCGATCAAGGTGCAGAGTGACGGTTTGAAGCTCGTCGAGACCTACGACGGTGACTACCTCGCGCCGGCGGTGATCATCACCGCGGGTGGAAATCCGCGCAAGTTGGACGTCCCCGGCGAGGAGGAGTTCGCTGGCCGCGGCGTTTCGTACTGCGCGGTGTGCGACGGCGCGTTCTTCAAGGATGTGCACCTGGCGGTTGCGGGTGGCGGTGACGCCGCGGTGGAGGAGGCGCTGTTCCTCACCCGCTACGCAAGCAAGGTGACGATCATCCACCGGCGCAAGGAGTTCCGCGCCCAGCCGATCCTGCTCGACGAGGCGCGCAAGCATCCGAAGATCGATTTCCTGGTCGACACCATCATCGAATCGATCGAGGGCGACGAGAAGGTACGCCGTCTGTCGTTGCGGAACCTCGACACCGAGCGTCGCTCCGTGCTCGAGGTTGGCGGCATCTTCATCTTCATCGGGTTCATCCCCAACACCCAGCTCGTCGATGCCCACATCGATCATGACAAAGCCGGCTATTACAAGACGGACCCGATGACGATGATGACCAACGTCCCGGGTATCTTCGCTGCAGGTGACGTCCGCAGCCAGCTGACCCGGCAGATCACCACCGCAGTCGGTGACGCCACCACCGCAACCATCGCGGCGAGCAAGTGGATCGAGGACTGGCGGCGCGGCCGCGACGACACCCCTCCCGAGCTCGTCGAAGCGACCCTGCACGGCGCCGTCTAGCTCCTCGAACGTGAGCATCACCACCGGTCACGGCGACGGGGGAGAGACGGGGTTGCTCTACGGCGGACGGATCCCCAAGGACGACATCCACACCGAGGCGTATGGCTCGCTCGACGAGGCCATCTCAGCGCTCGGATTGGCGAGGGCACTGACCGATTCGGCCGATCGCGCGACGCGCATCCTCGAGCTCCAGCGCGAGCTCTTCGTCGTCGGCGCCGAGCTTGCGACGGGTCCCGGTCATCGGGCCGACCTCGAGCGCCACTTCAACGTCGTGACCCCCGCGATGTCCGATGCCCTCGAGGCCGAGATCCATGACCTCGAGGCGCGCGTTCCGTTGCCCGGCGGCTTCGTCATCCCGGGCGGCACCCAGGTCGGTGCAGCCCTCGACCTGGCGAGGACGCTCGTGCGTCGCGCCGAGCGCCGAACCGTGTCGCTGCAACGTGCGGGCGGCCTCGAGAACCCCGAGGTCCTCCGCTACCTCAACCGATGCTCGGATCTGCTCTTCATGCTCGCCCGCGAGGCGGAGCAGGGCGCCACCGTCGCCTCGGGCGGACAGCGCCGCCGCGAGGCTGACGGTGAGACCAACCGGTAGCGGTAACGACTAGCTGGCGGGAACCAGGCCGCGCCGGCGCAGAAGGCCGCGCTCCAGCGGCGAGAAGATCGCGTCGTTGACGGCGATGCCGATGACCAGGATGGTCAGCATGGCGGCAAAAACCTCGGGCAGATCGCCGAGGAAGCGCCCGTCGTCCAGGATCTGTCCGAGACCGGCACTCGCTGCGGACCCGATGATCAGCTCGGCAGCCATGAGCGAGCGCCACGAGAATGCCCAGGCCTGCTTCATCCCGGCGACGTAGCCAGGCAGCGTCGCCGAGAAGATGAAGTGCCGGTAGAAGGGCACGCCGCGCGCTCCCATCGAGCGCGCCAGGCTGAGCGTGAGCGGCGGAATGTTGTCGTACGAGGACATCAACCCCATCGCGATCGATGGGAACGCCCCCATGATCACCACGAAGAACACCGCGAAATCCCCGAGGAAGAGGACTCCGATCGGGACCCAGACCACCGACGGCAGGCTCTGGAGTCCGGCAAGCAGCGAACCGACGCCCGCGCGCAGCACCGGGATGCGCACGACTGCCAGTCCGATCACTGTGCCGAGAACCATGGCCATCAGGTAGCCGATTGCTGCCCGTTCCAGCGTCTGGAGGAGCGCAGGAATGAGCACGTCGATGTGAATCAGATAGCCGATCTCACCGAGGGTGTCCCCCGGGCCGGGCAGCGCTTCGCCGCCGACGGACTGCACGCCCAGCACGACAAGCAGCTGCCAGATGCCGACCAGGAGCACGATGGCCAGAACCCGCGGCCATGAGGCGCGAAGGATCGCCTGCAGCCTATTCCGTTCCATTGCCGTTCGCCCCCGCGCGCAGCTGCGTTGTGATCTCGTGCGCAAGGCCCGCCACCTCGAACGAGTCGAGCTCGCGAGGCCGGGCGATTGCGACATCCCAGATCTGCGCGACCCGACCTGGCCGCGGGGTCATGAGCACGACGCGGTCGCCGAGGCGCACAGCCTCACGGACGTTGTGCGTCACGAAGATGATCGTCTTGGCGGTCTCCTGCCAGATGCGGTTCAAGTCGTCGTGCAGCTGATCGCGCGTCAGCGCATCGAGTGCCGCGAAGGGCTCATCCATCAGCAGCAACTCGGAGTCCTGCGCAAGTGCGCGAGCCAGCGCGCAGCGCTGGCGCATCCCGCCCGAGAGCTGATGCGGACGATGATCGGCGAAGTCGATGAGCCCCACCATCGAGAGCAGCCGGTTGACTGTCTTGTTCCGCTCGTCGGTGTCGACCTTGTGGAGGCGCATCGGCAGCTCCACATTGCGGCGAACCGTGAGCCAGGGAAGCAGCGCGGGCTCCTGGAACATGACCGCGGGACGCCCGTCTGCGATCTCGATCGTGCCCGAGGTCGGCTTGTCCAGGCCCGCGACGAGCGAGAGAAGGGTCGACTTGCCGCAACCGGAGGCGCCCAGGATGCACACGAACTCCCCCTTGACCAGCTCGAGCGAAACATTGTCCAGCGCCTTCACGGAGCGCTTGCCTTTGCCGAACACCTTCGTGACCGCGTCGAGGGTCACAAAGGGCTCATCGGCTTCGATCGTCAAAACCGCGGGGCGCGATGCGAGCGCGACGTTCATGAGCCGAGCGATCCCGCGCTGACCGTCGGATCACCAGCCGCGGTGAGGACTTGGTTGAGCGGCCCGAGATCGAGGATCCCCTTGATGTCGGACGTCTTGTTGAACCCGAGCTTCACGGCGTTGTTCGCATCGGTCTGCACGTCAGCCGCGAACGGGTCGAGCGCGAAGCTGAGATGAGTCCACGCCAGCGTCAGAACCGCGCTCTTGAGCAGCTTGCCGCCGGTGGTCGACGCGAGCGCCGCGTTGACAGCGGCCGGCGCGGTCGACTCGTTGGCGTTGATCCAGTTCACCGACTGAACCAGGCCCCTGAGCAGGTCGCGGACGACGTCGGGATGGTTCTGGAGGAGGTTCTGGGTCACCACAAGCACGGTCGTCGGGAACTGGCCGTTCGGCCAGAGCGAGGCCTCGTCGACAGCGAGCGTACCCTTGCCCTGGAGGATGAACTCGGACTCGTAGGGCTCCGGAACCCATCCACCTGCGATCTTGCCGGCTTCGAAGTTCTGCAGGCTGATCGAGTTTCCCGAGCTCGAGTCGATGTTCACCTGGCCGCCGCCGGTGATGCTCGTGGCGAGGCCCTTGGTTGCGAGCCACGTGCGCAGCGCGATGTCCTGGGTATTGCCCAGCTGCGGGGACGAGAGCGTCTTGCCCGCCAGGTCAGCGGGGAAGTTCCCGTCAGCGATTGATTTGCTGACCACCAGGCCGGCTCCGCCAGATGCTGCGCCGGCGACGATGAGCACCTTGCCTTTGGTCTTGATGAAGGCATTGACCGCCGGGCCAGGGCCGACGAATGCAGCGTCGAGCTCGCCGCCGAGGAGCGCCTCGCTCTCAGCCGGGCCGGCGCTAAAGGTGGTCGTCTTGACCGTGGTGCCCTTGGGCATCGCGCCCTGGAAGAACCCCCTGGAGACGCCGATGAGCGCCGGGGCATGGGTCAGGTTGACGAGATAGCCGAGATTGACGGTCGATGGGTCCGGCTGTGTCGCGGCGCCGGTGCCCGCAGGTGTGGTGCTCGAGCCGCAGGCGCCCACAACCAGTGCGGTCGCCACCAGCGCGACTGATGTCGCAGCGCGCCGGCTGCCACGGCGGCGCGACGCCGATGAATGCAGAAGTGTTTCCCCAAACATGGTCTGTCTCCCCTTTACGGAATTTCTCTTCCCGAGGCCCCCTCTCGATCGGCCTCAACTGGTCGATGTGTTGTTCACCCCCAGGCTCACTCGTCCAGGGGTGTGCTGTCGTCGTGCGTAGTGACTATCGGTTCCATCACTCCCATTAAGCAAGGAGCTTGATTGAAACGGAATCATCCCTTCATGTAAACATTAGCCTGCCACGCGGCGGTACCCGGAATGCGCATGCTTCCGGCGAAACCCCCTCGCTCGACCGACCCGGTCAGTCACCTCCCCACTGCTCTCTCTGGTGCGCTTGCGTCATTTTGAACAGGGCGCGACCCGCTGGTCAATCAGGATCGATCAATAGGAATGATCTCTTTCTGCGATGGATCAGCGTGCCGCCTCAACCCTCCAGGAGTCGAGCGCAGCGAAGCGCGAGCCACAGCTGGTGACGCTGCTCGGGGTCGTCTGCGTCGATGCCGAGCTGGCGGAGGCGGCCGACCCGATACACCACGGTATGGCGATGGACGCCGAGGCGATCTGCCGCGTCCCCGATGCTCCGGCTGTCGAGCAGCGCCTCGAGCGTCGCGACGAGCTCGAGCCGCCGGTTGGGCGTGCGCTCGGCGAGCGGGCCCAGCACTCGGTCGACGAAGGTGCGCATCGCCTCACGGTCGTCGGCGAGCGCGGCAAACACGCCCACCTCCGCATCGGTGTGCACAGTGCGCGCGGGATACAGGGTCCGGCCCACCTCGAGGGCCCGGCGTGCCTGCTGTGCCGACGGGGCGATCGCCTCCAGCGTCGCCGCGACCGGGCCGACACCGAAGACGACCGGGCCGACCTCGGCACACAGCTTCGCGAGATCGCGGCCTTCAGGAACGAGCGCAATCCACAGCCCTGGTTCCTCGCCGATCAGATGCGCGCCCTCGGCCCGCCACGTCTCCTCGAGCTGCCGCTCCGCCTCGATGGTGGGCGCCGAGCAGGCCACCACGGTGTAAGGGGGGAGGAGCGTCAACTCGGCCGATGCCGCGATGCGGCGCAGCTCCGCGGTCGCGTCGCCGGCAACCAGCCGCTGGAGGATCCGGTCGCGGTCGCGGTCGCGCTGCCTGAGGAGGCGCTCGCGGGTCTCCAGGTAGGCGCCCCCCACGGCGGCGCTGATCTCGTCGAAGTACTCGAGCACCGTGCTCGTCAGCCCGATGACCGTGCTCGGCGGCACGTCGTTGAGGACGGCTGGCTGGCCGATCACCTCATCCCAGAGCACCCGCGCCGCCAGCCGGTAAGCGCCGAAGACGAGCTCGAGCGGCACCTCGAGCTCTGCCTGCTGCGCTCCCATCGACCCGAGCCGTTCCAGGTCGCCGGCGCGAAGTCCGCGCCCGTCGCGGAGGAGCCGCACGAAGGTCCGGAGTGCGTCCCGGCAGGCGGCGGTCACGGTGCGGAAATAGCCGAGCGTCCTGAATCGGCTGTCCGGAAGCGAGATCCCGGAGAGAATCTGCCGCGTCATCCGCCGCGAGATGACGTCGATCTCCGAGAGCAGACGGACGGTCACCTCTGGCGGCAGAGTGGCCACCACGGACAACCTGAGGTCGGGTGACTTGGTTACTTGGGCCATATTGTCCCTTATACACAAATCCTGGCGTGTACGCAGGATGACATTGCCCACCCTTTGTGCCGTGCGGAGAAAGTATGCTGCTTGTAATGCTCTACGACGACATGTTCATCCGCCTGGAGCGCGCCCGCTGGACGCTCAACACAGACATCCCATTCGACGACATCGATCCGAGCCTGCTGAGCCCGCAGTGGATCAGCGACCTTCGGAACATCTGCCTGACGGAGCTCTCCGCGCTCTACGCCACAGAGATGTTCCTTCGCGACTTCTACGCGGACATCGACTTCTGCAGCTTCATCTCCATCTGGTTCTACGAGGAGATGAAGCACCACCTCACCCTGCGCAAGTACCTGGAGCGTTGCGGCGAGACGTTCGACGAGGCCGAGCTTCCCGAGCTGCGACTGACGTTCGCGCCGGGACCGGCGATCGAGACTCTGACGATGCATTTCTGCGGCGAGCAGCGGCTTGCACATTGGTACACGGCCTTCAGCGAACAGGCTCCCGAACCGGTGATCCGCAAGATCTTCAAGATCCTGGCCGCCGATGAGCTGCGCCACGCCGCGTGCTATGCGAAGTACATGCGCCGAGCGGTCGCCAACAAGCCGGAGGTCCTGCCCGACATCCTGAAGATGTCCCTCTGGATGATGCGCAGCACCAATGACGCGCCCAAGCATCCGACCACGATCACCGAGCCATCGGTCGTGAGCAAGCTCGAAGATCCCGAGTACGTGTCGCGAATGCTCAACTGGTACCTCCCCGGCCGCGACCACGAAGCCCCCGTGCAACGTCGGATCCTCGCGCTGTTGTCCGAGTTGAGTGGCGTCGAGATCAAGAACCTTCGGGAGATCCCACCGCTGGTGCGCAAGCTGACCGGCAGCAAGGAGCTCTCCCCAGCGGCTGCCTGAGCCGGCGGAGCCGCCCAACCTATAATCGGTCGGCGATGGGTGAATCCATGGTGCGTGTGCGTGCTGTCGTGCACGGCCGTGTGCAGATGGTCGGATTTCGAGCCTTCGTGATCAGTCACGCAGGCGCGCTCGGACTGGCGGGAACGGTCGGCAATCAGCCGGACGGCACCGTCGAGGCAACGTTGGAAGGCTCGAGGCCGGCCGTCGAGCAAATGCTCGACCTGCTCCGCCAGGGGCCCAGCCACGCCCGCGTCGAGCGGGTCGACGTCGAGTATTCCGCGCCGACGGGCATGCTTCCCGCCATGATGGTGGCGACATGACCATCCGATTCGCCGAGCGCCTCAACCGTCTGGGCACCGAGAGCGCCTTTGAGGTGCTCGCCCACGCCCGGCTGCTCGAGGCCGAGGGACGCAGCATCGTGCACCTCGAGATCGGGGAGCCTGATTTCGCCACTCCTGACAACATCATCGATGCCGCGGTCCGCGCCATGCGCGATGGGGCGACCCACTACACCGCGGCGAGCGGGATCCGCGAGGTTCGCGAGAAGACCGCCGCCTACGTGACCCGGCATACCGGTGTGCCCACACAGTTCGAGAACATCGTGCTGACCCCGGGGTCCAAGAACCTCCTGCTCTTCGCGCTGCTGTCGCTGGTGGAGGAGGGTGATGAGGTCATCGTTCCGGATCCGGGATACCCGATATACCGCTCGCTGGTCGAGTTCATCGGCGCCAAGGCAGTGTCGTTGCCGCTCCGCCAGGAGAACGACTTTCGCGCCGATGTCGAAGAGCTGGCCCGCCTGATCACGCCGCGCACGCGGATGCTGATCGTCAACTCGCCGCAGAACCCGACCGGCGGCATCCTCACCCGCGCCGACTGCGAGGCGATTGCGCGCCTCGCCATCGAGCACGACCTCATAGTTCTGAGTGACGAGATCTACAACCGGTTGAGCTACGACGGCGCTCATGTTTCGCTGTATGGCATCGACGGCATGGCCGAGCGGACCATCTACATGGATGGGCTGTCCAAAGCATGGGCCATGTGCGGCTGGCGCCTCGGTTTCGGCGCGATGCCGGTGGCGATCGCACGAAAGATGGACACGCTGATGATCAACAGCTCGTCGTGCGCCGCGGCGTTCACGCAGTGGGCGGCGGTGGAAGCGTTCGACTCGCCGGAGTCCGACGCGGCGGTGGATCGCATGGTCGCCGAGTTCGGCCGGCGCCGCAATCGGATTGTCGAGCTCCTCAATGACATTCCGGGCTTCAAATGTCACCGTCCAGCGGGAGCGTTCTACGTGTTCCCGGACATCAGCGCGACCGGATTCGGCGATCGCGAGCTGGCCGCCGCACTGCTCGACGAGGTCGGAGTCGCGGTCCTCCCAGGGCGCTCGTTCGGACCCGTTGGCGAAGGTCACATCCGCCTCAGCTACGCGGCATCCATCGCCAACCTCGAGGAGGCGGCGCGGCGCATCGCGCAGTATGTCGGCGCCGCGGTCCCCGGATGACCCCTCCATGGCGCCCGACCGATGAGCGGTCCGCTTCCCGACCTCGAGGAGACACGACGCCGCCTCACTGATCACGACGTCGTCGCCGTTGTCCTCGAGCTCCCGATCGGCGAGGCGACGCCGGTTGCGGCGATGCGGGCGCTCGGCACCGAGGCGAGTTGCTTCCTGCTCGAGTCCGTCGTCGGCAGCGGCGCTGTGGCTCAGTGGTCGATGCTCGGACACGGTCCATCGCGGGTGATGCGCGACGACGGCAGCGGTGAGGACCCGCTCGCTACGCTCGAGCGAGACGTGGCATCCGCCGGCGCGGCGTGCGCGCCCGGCCTGGCCGCGCCACTGCTCGGCGGCGCGGTCGGCTTCCTCACCTACGAGGCCGCCGGGCGGTACGAGCACCTGCCTCAGGCGGATCGCGATCCACTCCAACTCCCTCGCCAGTGGTTCGCGATCTTCGACACCGTGGCTGTGTTCGATCATGCGCAGCACCGCCTGCTGCTTTCGAGCTGCGTGCATCGCGAGGACCCCTCGGGACTGGACGCGGCCTATGCCCGGGCGCTGTCGCGCATCGACACACTGCGTGACGCCATCTGCTCGGCGACGCCGGTGCCCGCGGCTGCGCTGTCGGGGACTCCCGTCGACGTCCGCGCCCACGACGACGAGTCGAATCTCTCCCGGGACGAGTTCGAGGAGCGGGTGCGGCGTTCGCTCGATTACATCGTCGCGGGCGACATCTTCCAGGTCCAGGTGTCGAGGCGATTCGCCGTACCGCTCCAGGCAGATCCGTTCGACGTCTACATCGCGCTCCGGGCGATCAACCCCAGCCCCTACATGATCTACATCGCCACCCCGGAATGCACCCTGGTCGGTGCCTCGCCAGAGATGCTCGTGCAGGTCACCGGGCAGAGTGTCCACTACCACCCCATCGCGGGGACGCGCCGGCGCGGACGGACCGCCGACGATGACGATCGCATGGAGCGAGAGCTTCGCGCCAGCGAGAAGGAGGCGGCCGAGCACCTCATGCTCATCGACCTCGGACGCAATGACCTCGGACGCGTGTGCGCCACCGGAAGCGTGCGCGTCACGCAGCACATGGAGGTCGAGCGCTACTCGCACGTGATGCACCTGGTGAGCAGCATCGAGGGAACCCTCGACGAGGGTCGCAACTCGCTCGATGCCCTTCGCTCGTGCTTCCCCGCCGGGACGGTGACCGGCGCGCCGAAGATTCGCGCGATGGAGATCATCGCCGAGCTCGAGCCGGAGGTTCGCGGACCGTATGCCGGGGCGATCGGCTACGTCGGATACGGTGGCGACCTCGACACCGCGATCGCCCTCCGTACCATCGTCATCCGCGACGGCATCGCCTACGTGCAGGCCGCGGCGGGCATCGTCGCCGACTCGTCGATCCGCGAGGAGACGGTGGAGATCGACAACAAGGTCGCGGCGCAGATCCTTGCGGTGGAGGAGGCGAACGGGTGGGCTCGACGGTGACCGGTCAGGTGCTGGTTATCGACAACTACGACTCCTTCACGTTCAACCTCGTGCAGTACCTGCGTGAGCTGGGAGCGACGGTGACCGTCACGCGCAACGACGCGCTCTCCCTCGACGAGATCAGACGCTCCAATCCCGCGGCCATCGTGATGTCGCCGGGACCGCGGACGCCCGAGGATGCCGGTATCTGCGTCGACCTCGTTCGCGAGCTCGGGAGCTCCGTACCCATGCTCGGTGTCTGCCTCGGACACCAGGCGATCGGCGTCGCATATGGTGCGAAGGTGGTACGCGCCCCCGAGGTCGTCCACGGCAAGGTCGGCCCCGTGCACCACGGCGGCGCGGGCGTGCTCCGCGGCCTCGATGATCCTTTCATGGCAACGCGCTACCACTCACTCGTGGTGTCCGCCGGCGGACTCCCCGATTCCCTCGAGGCAACCGCCTGGAGCGAGGACGGCCTGATCATGGCCATGCGCCATCGGACCTTTCCCGTCGAGGGCGTGCAGTTTCACCCGGAGTCCGTCGGCACCCCATCAGGGCACGCGCTGCTGCGCAACTTCCTCGCAACCGCGGGCGTCGCCGTCGGGGTCTGTGCGTGAGCTCGGCAGGCGGCGCGCTCGACGCCATCGCGCTGCGCAAACGCAGCGAGGTCGAACAGCTCCGTTGCGCGGAGGCCGCACTCTGGGCCAAAGCCGAGTCGATGCCGCGCGCACGCAGCATCGAGGAGGCGCTGCGGGGCGGCACCGTGATTGCCGAGATGAAGCGGCGCTCACCGAGCGGCGGCCTGCTCCGGCCCGAGATCCACCCGGTCGCGCTCGGGAGGGACTACGCCGCGTGTGGGGTCGCCGCCATCTCGGTGCTCACCGACGGACCGGGGTTCGGGGGCTCGCTCGACGACCTCGCCCAGGTTCGGGCGGCAGTCGACATCCCCTTGCTGCGCAAGGACTTCACGCTCGACCCGGTGCAGATCGCCGAGGCGCGCGTCGCCGGTGCGGACTGGGTCCTCCTGATCGTCGCGATGCTTGACGCGGAAACGCTCGATCAGTGCCTTGCCGGGGTGACGCGCAGCGGCGCGCAGGCGATCGTCGAGGTCCACGACGTCGAGGAGGCACGCATCGCCGTCGCCGCGGGCGCGACGTGCATCGGCATCAACAACCGCAACCTGCAAACCCTGATCACCGACCTCTCGACCTTCACTCGGGTGCGTCAAACGCTCCCTGACGACGTGCTGTGCGTCGCAGAATCGGGTGTGCGCAGCCCCGAGGACGTGACGCGCCTGATCAACGAGGGCGCCGATGCGGTCCTGGTCGGCGAGGCGCTCATGCGCGCCCCTTCACCCGCAACCCTGTGCAGCGCGATGGTCGCCGCGGCGCGCACGGCGACGCATTCGTGATCGTCAAGGTCTGCGGGGTTCGCGCACCGGATATCGCCGAGGCGGCGATCGATGCCGGCGCGGACTGGATCGGCCTGATGCTGGTCGAGAAGAGTTCCCGCTGGGTCGATGACGCGGCCGCGCTCAGGGTTGTGGACGCCGTTCGGGGGCGGGCAGACCTGGTGGGAGTCTTCGTCGAGCCGAGCGTTGCTGAGTGCGACGAGGCGGCGTCCCGCTACAGCCTCGGCGCTGTCCAGGTCCACGGCGCCTTCGACCGGGAACTGGTGACGGCATGTTCGGTTCCAGTCATTCCTGTCTTCAACGTCGGGGATCGCGCGACCGCGAGCACCATCGACTGGCCACCGGACACGCTCCTGATGCTCGACGGGTTGCCGGACCCTGGCGCGCTTCCGGGCGGGACCGGCCACCGGGTTCCGCTGCCATGGGCGGCCGACATCGCCCGCCATCGCGAGATCCTGCTTGCCGGCGGGCTCGGAGCCGACGATGTCGCCGAGGCGATCGCCACGGTCCGCCCAGCCGGCGTCGACGCATCCAGCCGGCTCGAACGTCACCCCGGAGAGAAGGATCCCGAGCTCGTGCGCAGTTTCGTGCTCGCCGCGCGAGCGGCTGCGGCTCACCTGGAGGTCGACCGGCGATGAGCGCGTTGGCGCCCGGCCGGTTCGACGGTTACGGCGGCGCCTACGTTCCCGAAACCCTGGTCCCGGCGCTCGAGGAGCTCGAGGCCGAGATCGACGCCGCCTTCGCCGATGCAGCGTTCACCGCCGACCTCGATCGCTGGCTCGCCGATTACGCCGGTCGACCGACACCGGTCACCCACGCGCGCCGCCTCGGCGAGGCACACCCCGGCGCGCAGATCTGGCTCAAACGCGAGGACCTGCTCCATACCGGGGCACACAAGTTGAACAACGCGCTCGGC
>JBAQGL010000009.1:0-11876 GCA_049287785.1 Candidatus Dormiibacterota bacterium
GTCTGCAACGAGTATTGCGTCGGGCCCAACAATCCGAAATGCACGTCGCACTGTCAGGGCAGCGTTGCGCTCGCCGCAATGACGACGACGTATATCGCGCCCGCGAGATTTACGACCACCTCGCGGCCTGCCCGATACGACCCGCCGGCGATCACGCTCGCCGAGCCGCCGGACTGATCTGATCCACACCCTTGTCGCGGAGGGCGGCGTCGGCCACCCTCCGCGACGGGTATTCCTCCTTTACGGAACCCGGATCCGCCAGAGGCCGCGACCGTGCGTAGCCGCGAGCACCGTGACACCGCCCGGGTCCAGGCGAAGGTCATTCAGCGAGGTGTTCGGGAGGTTCGTCCCGAGACGCGCCCAAGCCGTGTTGACTCCGCCCCCGGCGTTGGCGATGAAGGCCCCGATGTCGGTGGCCAGCAGGAGTTTGCCGCCAGTGAACACGAGCGCGTCGCTCGGCACATCGGGCAGCAGCGCCGAGATATCGGTCCAGTGTGCGCCACCGTCAGTGGACTCGAAGACATGGCCGGTCCCTCCACCCGGGATCCAGTGCCGCGAGTAGCCGTTGTACACCGCGTAAACGTGTGCCGCATTCGCCGGATCGACCGTCAATCCCGCGACATACCGATTCGGCAGGTTGGGTGCGGAGATGGTGTGCCAGGTCCCGCCATAGTTGGTATCGATGCCGGACGCGAAGGGCGGCGTGCCGCCGATGTTGCAGTTGCCGCACCATCCGGCATACGTGACGCCCCCGTTCACCGCGAGCGCGGTGATCGAGTGGCCGGCGCCGGTGTCGTGGACATTTTTCCAGCTGCAGGGTCCCGGTGGGGTTGCCGCGGGCTGGCAAACCGTTGCCCACGCTGCCGTATCGTTCCAGACGTACTCACCGCCGGCAACCCAGTGCTTCGGATTGTTGACATCGGTTGCGAGCGGTGCGATGAAGCGCGGTGTCGGGTCGCATTTGGTGGGATCGAACGGCCCGATGACGCTGAAGCACGACGGCGAGATGGTGAGGTATGTATGCCCACCGTCCGTCGTGAGGTACGGGTTCAAGTCCACGTACTCGCCGACCATGTCCATTGCGTTAGACGGGTTGACGATGACGTCGCCGCCGTCACCGCCGGCAGGCGTGATGCTGTGGCCCGAGCCGGGTCGTAGCAGCGACGTTCCGTTGTCCTGCAGGCCTCCCCACTCCGCCAACCCCGACCCCATGGCGCCGGATTCGGCGTCGTAGTACTGCAGGGTATGGATGGTGCTGTTGAGATCGTTCCAACCGCCCATCGGCGCGGTGTTGTCGAGGGATCGCGAGTAGATGCCGCCGTCGTTTCCGATGTACACCTTGTTGCCGACGATCAGCACTGCGTGCTGATCGGGGTGGGTCACCGGCGGGCAGGTGTTGGTCGCATCGCACGCAAAGGCGTAGTTCCAGTACGGGCTGATCGTCGTCCAGGTCGCACCGGCGTCAAAGGTCTGATAGACCTCTTCAAGCCCCGCGAACACGTGCTCATCATTGTTCGGGTCGACGGTCAGGAACTCGTTGTACCAGGCTTGCACGCCCGGCGGGACGCCGGTGGAGCAACCCCCCGACCCCGAGTTGCACAGTGTCGTCGAGTTGGCGATCAGCGTCCACGGACCGCTCGGATTGCCATTCGCCGAGAGGAAGATGCCCTGAAGGTTGACGTGCGAAGGCGCCTCGATCATCGCGTAGAGCTTCGACCCACTCGCGGAGTACGCGAATGTGGTGCGACCGAGGTCGCTGGTGTTGATCGCTCCGCTCAGGGTGAGCTCCGAGAAGGTTCCTGCCAGTCCATGGTTGGTCGAGAGGTAAAAGCCGTTGTATGCCGTGTCGGCAGGGGGATTGCCCTGGCCGCGCCATCCGTCGGCGGCCAGCACCGAGGCACCGCCACTGCCCGGCACGATGACCACGTCGGTGATGAACGAGGTCTGGTACGGGTTGTTCGTTGGATTGGGATCGGGCTTGAGGACGAGCGTCCACGGCGAGTGGGTGTCGCTCGCGCTCCGGCGCCACAGGCCGTTGTTGGAGGCGTCGTAGACTGTCCCGTGACCGTCGAACACCAGGCGGTAGCTGGTGAACCCCGAGAGGCCGCTGCCTCCGACGAGTGACCACGACGCGCCGCCGTTGGTGGACCGGAAGACACCCTGTCCGCCATACGAATCGGCGTTGGTGTTGGCTTCACCCGTGCCCACCCAGACCGAGTGATCGGCTGGGTTCACCGCGATCGAGCCGATCGAGAGCGACGGCTCATTGTCGAAGACTGGGGTCCACAGCTTGCCCGCATCGGTCGTCTTCCAGACGCCACCATCCGCGAAACCGGCGTAGATGGTGCTCCCGTCATTGGCGAGGGCGGTCGCGCGCCCACCCACGATACGGAAGCCGGCGCCGACGTTCGACCAAATAGGGTCGGTATAGCCGCTTGGTTGGGCGTTGTCGGTTCCGGTGCTCAACTGGCTCCAACTGCCGCCCACGACCGGGAGCTTCGCCGCCTGAGCCTCGGCATTCGCCAGCGCCTGGCCTGACACGGTGAGCGCCGGAGCAGTGCGTTCGGCCCCATACGCGGTGGCTTCCTCGATTGTCAGCGCATCCGCAGTGTGCGAATTCGAGGTCAGTGCGCGGAGCGTGTTCTCGCTCCGTGCTGCGCCGAACAGACCAGGCGACGCGCCCGCCTGTGCCCCCGTGACCGCCAATGCCACGAGGGATGCGATCCCCGCGACGCCGGCAACCGAGGACCGTACCTTGTGTGGCCCGAAGACAGACATGCTGCGCCTCCCAAAAGCGAGTAATCCTCGCCGCTCTCCTGGATTGACGTCACTAAGTACTCCTTTCGTCTGGCGCGTGTCAACCATTTGACGCACCTGCGAAGTTGGCGGGCCTGCTCCGGATGAAATGCGATCGCTCGGAGGCCCCCGGGACATCAGCCCACCAGTGAGCGCACCGAAAGTGAGCGGACTGAAAGTGAGCGGACTGAAGAGGACGCCCTCGCCAGAATGGCGGGACCCGCGCCCAGCGCCGGCGAACAGCCAAGCGGCCGGATGAATTGACCTTCGCGACTAAGGCGCCCTCACTCGGAGGCACACACCAATCGCGTACGAGTGGTCAACTGCCGGCGCCGCGCTGCGACTAGAAGGGTACAGGCGTATCCGGCGCGCGAGTCCGGGCGGCCTCGCCGTAGGACCGATAGGGAAACGAGGGCGGGATCGCGAGCACCCGTCCGTTCTCGCCCTTGACCACCTGCCAGCCGCCTTCATGGGCGTTCCAGTGATGCCGGTGGCAGAGGAGCACCAGGTTCGGGACGTTGGAGTTCCCTCCGTGACCCCAGAAGAACACGTGGTGGGGATTGGTCCACGAGGCGGGCCGGTCGCAGCCCGGCCAGACACAGCCCTTGTCACGCACACGCAGCGCCGCCCGTCCCGCTCCCGAGGGCACCCGCAGCGCCCGACCCACCTCGATCACCGCCGCATCCGGGCCGAGCAGCACCCGGCGGATGCTCGCATCACACGCGAGCCGTTGCACCGTCGCCGCCGGGACCACCCCGGCGAACTCGAGCTCCCCGCCCGGAGCTCCTTTCAGGCCCACGACGGTCTCCACCGATGCGGTGAGCTGAAGGTGGGTGCGCGGGCCGCCCCCTTCCGTGGTGAATCCATGGTCGAGGGAGTGCATCGCGAGCTCGACGAGCCCGTCGGCCAGGCGTCGTGCTCGCGGGCGGTCATCGCCGGCACCGGAGCGTCCGCACAGCGGTCCGAGGGCGACCCTGAGCGCTGCGCCACCGACCGGGTCGAGCAGGCCGCGAACAACCACTCGGCCGTCCTCGCAGCGTGAGAGCTCGAGCCGCCGGCACTCGATCGCGTTGACGTGCTCGGCGAGCACCGCGGCGGCATCGGCGGCGTGGCGGGCGTGGTTGCAGTCATGGAAGAAGCGGCTCACCGAGTGTTCGAGGGCCTGTTCGAGAAGCGGACCCTCATCGAAGGTCCCGACAGCCCCTTGGAGTGCCCGCTCGGCCCCGGCCAGCAGGGTGAGGTGGGCGAACCCGATCCGCCCCTCTTCCAGTGCGGCGACACTCGCCGGCAGCCGCTCAACCTCCTCGCCGGTCGCCACCGAGCGGCCCGCCGCCTGAGCAGACATTCGACACTGATGACGTATCCAGTCGATCGGTGACGTGGAGCCCTGGGCGATCGCTTCCTCGGTGGACGCGAAGCCGGCCGCCTCGCGGGCGAACCGGAGTTCGAGGAGGTCGATACCGTGGCGGAGCCGGATCAGACGCTCACCCAATTCGAAGGGCGTCACCTCGCCGGCAGGGAGGGCCACGAACGTCTCGATGGCCCCGAGCAGCCGCTCGAGCGCTTCAACATCGCCGCCGCCATCACACATTGCAGTAGTATACACAAACATGTGTATAGCAGCCCTCAGTGCGGCGCCCGCCCGGTCTCCTCGCCGAGGCGGCCCCTCGCGTCGACCCCTACCCGGAACGCATCGAAGGAGTGACCGTCACGCCCACCAACAACCCCTCCGGGCTGATGAGGCGGGTCACCACTTGACCCCATGGTTCAGTACGCGCGCGCACGAGCAGTCGATACCCACGTTCTTCCAACTCGCGGCTCGCGATCTCGATGTCGTCGACGTCGAACTCGAGCCAGGCGTGTGGCGTGACAACGTCCGACGGCCACGTCCCGGAGCCGAAGCACGACTCGGCGGCCTGGCTGAGCGGCCACACCGCGAAAGTTTTGGCCCCGTCGATCTTCTCGGTGTGGAGGTAGTCACCCGCTTCGACGGTGAAGTGGATGCCGAGCGCTTGTTCATAGAGCCGACGCGACTCCTCCAGATCGGAGGAGATCGGTCCAAAGCCGGCGATGAAGAGCACTCTCACGGACCCGCAGTTAAGCAGAGACGACCGCCCCAGCCCAAGCCGGCCCATCGCGGGACGAAATGGCACGATCTACACCGTGACCACCATCTCCGCCGAGGTCCAGCACCTCCGCGACCTCGCCCGACTCCGGCGCGTCCGCGACCGGATCGACCGGGAGTACGCGCAACCGCTCGACGTCGAGGCGCTTGCACGCGGCGCGAACATGTCGGCCGGGCACCTGAGCCGCGAGTTCAAGCTCGCATACGGCGAGGCGCCGTACGGCTACCTCATGACGCGACGCATCGAGCGCGCGATGGCCCTCCTGCGTCGCGGCGACATGAGCGTCACCGACGTCTGCTTCGCAGTCGGCTGCTCATCGCTCGGCACCTTCAGCACGCGCTTCACCGAACTCGTCGGCGTACCGCCCAGCACCTACCGCCGCGACGCCGCGCATACCACCGAGGGGATGCCGTCATGCGTCGCGAAGCAGGTGACCAAACCGGTCAGGAATCGAGAAGCGCCCATCAACGAACCGCAACTAGCATGACCGTCATGGACATCACCACCGACAAATCAGGAGCAACCATGACCGCCTCGACAACGATGGGAATCAAGACCGTGCTGCACCCCGTGTCCGACCTCGAGAAGGCCAAGCCGGTGTACACCGCGCTGCTCGGCGTCGCGCCGATGGCCGACGCGCCGTACTACGTCGGCTACGAGGCCGAGGGCCAGCAGATCGGGTTGGTGCCGAACGGCGCAGTGCAAGGCATGACCTCACCAACTGCGTACTGGCACGTTGCCGACATCGAGGCGAAGCTCGCCGAGGTGACCGCCGCGGGTGCAACAGTGAAGCAAGCCCCGAACGACGTCGGTAATGGCCGCCTTGTGGCCACCTTCGCCGATCCCGACGGGAACGTGCTGGGTCTGATTCAGGACAAATGAGGCGACCCCACGCCCGGCGAGTTCCATGCGCCGCCGCGGGAACCGGATGACGCCTTCGTCGCGCACGCCGGTTTCGACCAGCGTGCGAGCGGCGAACCGACCGACTGCACCCGCGCCGACGACGCCAAAGAGAAACACGCGACAGCCAACAACACCACCAACGACCGGCACCCATGACCTGATCCGGGTGCAGGGCGCCCGCGTCAACAACCTCAAGGACGTGAGCGTCGAGATCCCGAAGCGCCGGCTCACCGTCTTCACCGGCATCTCCGGGTCGGGCAAGAGCTCACTCGTGTTCGGGACCATCGCCGCGGAGTCGCAGCGGCTCATCAACGAGACGTACAGCACGTTCGTCCAGGGCTTCATGCCGACGCTGGCGCGGCCCGAGGTCGACGTGCTCGACGGCCTGACGACCGCGATCATCGTCGACCAGGAGCGGATGGGCGCCAACGCCCGCTCCACCGTCGGCACTGCCACCGACGCAAACGCGATGCTGCGCGTCCTGTTCAGCCGGCTCGGGCAGCCACACATCGGCTCGTCGAACGCGTTCTCATTCAACGTCCCGTCGGTCCGAGGGGCCGGGGCGATCACGATGGAACGAGGTGCCGGCAAGACCGTGAAACGCACCTTCAGCAGCACCGGCGGCATGTGCCCGCGCTGCGAAGGCCGGGGCACGGTCTCCGATATCGACCTCACCCAGCTCTTCGACGACTCCAAGTCGCTCGCAGAGGGCGCGATCACCATCCCCGGCTACAAGACGGACAGCTGGTGGACAACCGGCGTCTTCATCGAGTCGGGCTTCCTCGACCGGGACAAGCCCATCAGCAAGTACACCAAGAAAGAGCTCCAGGACTTCCTCTACAAGGAGCCGGTCAAGGTGAAGGTCAACGGCGTCAACCTCACGTACGAGGGGCTGATCCCCAAGCTGCAGAAGTCGATGCTCTCCAAGGACCCCGACGCGCTGCAGCCGCACATTCGGGCGTTCGTGGATCGCGCCGTCACCTTCAAGGCCTGCCCCGACTGTGGCGGCACCCGGCTCAGCGACGCAGCCCGCTCCTCGCGAATCGGCGGCATCAACATCGCCGACGCCTGCGCGATGCAGATCAGCGACCTCGCCGAATGGGTCCGTGGCCTCAACGAGCCGTCGGTGGCACCGTTGCTCGCCACGCTGCTGCAGACCCTCGAGTCGTTCGCGGAGATCGGACTCGGCTACCTCTCGCTCGAGCGACCGGCGGGCACGCTCTCGGGCGGCGAGGCGCAACGGGTGAAGATGGTTCGGCACCTCGGCTCCTCGCTCACCGATGTCACCTACGTCTTCGACGAGCCCACCACCGGCATGCATCCACACGACATCCAGCGCATGAACAACCTGCTGCTGCGGCTGCGGGACAAGGGCAACACGGTGCTCGTCGTTGAGCACGAGCCGGAGACGATCGCGATCGCCGACCATGTCGTGGACCTCGGGCCCGGCGCCGGTGCGGCGGGCGGCACCGTCTGCTTCGAGGGCACGGTGATGGGCCTGCGCGCCAGTGACACGCTCACCGGTCGCCATCTCGAAGATCGGGCCGCGGTCAAGAAAACGCTGCGAATGCCCAACGGCGCGCTGAAGATCCGCGGCGCGACAACACACAACCTCTGCAACGTCGACGTCGACATCCCGCTCGGGGTGCTCGTCGTCGTCACCGGCGTCGCCGGCTCCGGGAAGAGTTCCCTCATCAACGGGTCGATCCCGGCCGGCGCGGGTGTGGTGTCGATGGACCAGGTGGCGATCCGCGGCTCGCGACGGAGCAACCCGGCGACCTACACGGGACTGCTCGACCCGATCCGCAAGGCGTTCGCGAAAGCCAACCGCGTCGACGCGGCGCTGTTCAGCTTCAACTCCGAGGGCGCGTGCCCGAATTGCAACGGTGCCGGCGTCATCTTCACCGACCTGGCGATGATGGCCGGCGTCGCCACCACCTGCGAGGAGTGCGAGGGGAAGCGCTTCGAGGCGTCGGTCCTGCGACACCACCTCGGCGGTCGCGACATCAGCGAGGTGCTCGCCATGTCCGTGACCGAGGCCCGGGAGTTCTTCGGCGCGGGCCCGGCACACACCCCGGCTGCGCACGCCATCCTCGAACGTCTTGCCGATGTCGGACTCGGCTACCTCAGCCTCGGCCAGCCGCTCACCACACTGTCCGGCGGCGAGCGGCAGCGGCTCAAGCTGGCCACGCACATGGCCGAGAAGGGCGGCGTCTACGTCCTCGACGAGCCGACCACCGGCCTCCACCTCGCCGACGTCGAGCAGCTGCTCGGCCTCCTCGACCAGCTCGTCGACTCGGGCAAGTCGGTGATCGTCATCGAGCATCACCAGGGAGTTATGGCGCACGCCGACTGGATCATCGACCTCGGCCCCGGCGCCGGCCATGACGGCGGCCGGATCGTCTTCGAGGGCACCCCTGCCGACCTTGTCGCCGCCCGCTCCACCCTCACCGGTGAGTACCTCGCGGCCTACGTGGACCCATCAGGAATCGAGAAGCGCCGGTCGGCGATCAGCACCTAGAGTGACCGCCATGGACATCAGCATCAACTCGACCTTCCTCCCACACAGCGACCCGGACGAGTCGCTGGCCTTCTATCGCGACACCCTCGGCTTCGAGGTTCGCAACGACGTCGGCTATGCGGGGATGCGCTGGGTCACGGTCGGTCCCACCGGCCAGCCCGGGACGTCCATCGTCCTGTACCCGCCGTTCGCCAGCCCCGGCATCACCGACGACGAGCGACGCACCATCGAGGAGATGATGGCCAAGGGCACCTACGGCATCATCGTCCTGGCCACCCCCGACCTCGACGGCGCCTTCGAGCGGCTCGAGGCCAGTGGCGCCGAGGTCGTCCAGGAGCCGACCGAGCAGCCGTACGGGATTCGCGACTGCGCCATCCGCGATCCCGCGGGCAATCTGATCCGCATCAGCGAGGTGCGCTGACAGGTCGCGCCTACGCGCGTCCCTCCTCGCGCTTCAGTTCCTCGCGGCCGATGATCGAGAGATGCACCTCGTCCGGCCCGTCCATGAATCGGGCCGACCGGGCGTAGGCGAACATCTGGGTGAGCGGCAGATCCTGGGAGACGCCGGCCCCGCCATGCACCTGGATGGCGCGATCGATCACAGCCTGCGCGACATTGGGCGCGACCACCTTGATCGCTGAGATCTCGAACCGTGCACCGAGGCTGCCCTGAGTGTCGAGCAGCCACGCGGCCTTCTGGCACAACAACCTCGCCTGCTCGATCTCGATGCGCGACTTGGCGATCTGCTCGCGCACCACACCCTGCTCGGCGAGACGCTTTCCAAACGCGGTGCGTGACTTGGCGCGCTCACACATCAATGACAGCGCGCGCTCGGCGGCACCGATCAACCGCATGCAGTGATGCAGACGGCCCGGCCCGAGCCGCGCTTGGGCGATCATGAATGCCGTTCCCTCATCGCCGATGCGGTTCGACTGCGGCACGCGGACGTTCTCCAGCAGCACCTCGCAATGGCTCCCCGGATCGTCGAAGCCGAAGACCTTGAGCTGGCGGACGATGGTCACCCCGGGTGCATCCATCGGCACCAGCACCATGGTGTGGCGCGCGTGCCTCTCGGCATCAGGATCGGTCATGCCGATGAGGAGGATCACCCTGGCGCTGGGATGCGCCGCTCCACTGGTGAACCACTTATGGCCATTGATGACGTAATCCTCACCGTCGCGATCGATGCGCGTGGCCAGCTGCGTCGGATCCGAGCTGGCAACCTCGGGCTCGGTCATCCCGATACAGGAGCGGATCTCTCCCGCGAGCAATGGCGTGAGCCACGTCTCCTGCTGCTCGGGGGTCCCGAATTGGGCGAGCACCTCCATGTTCCCGGTGTCCGGCGCCGAGCAGTTCATCGCCTCGGACGCGATGGAGCTCCATCCCATGATCTCGGCGAGCGCACCGTACTCGAGGTTGGTGAGGCCGGGGCCGAATCGCTTGTCGGGCAGGAAGAGATTCCAGAGACCGCGCCGGCGGGCCTCGGTCTTCAGCTCCTCCATGACCGGGGAGATGCGCTGTGGGGTCGTCTCCGCGGAGAAGCCGCGCCAGTACTCGTCCTCGGCCGGCCGGATGCGCTCATCCATGAAGCGCCAGACCTTCTCGCTGAGCTCACGCACCCTCGGGGTCTCCGCGAAATCCATGTCAGCCTCCTTCGGTGGAACGCAACCGGTCCAGTGCCACAAGGCCACTCTCGACGATGGCCGGCACCATCTCCCCCATCGTCTCGAAGCCCTCGCCGACGGTCATCCCCATCAGGTACCGCGCGGTGATGCCCTCGGCGATGATCGCCAGCTTGTATGCGCCGAGCGCGATGTACCAGTCGAGCGAGGTCAGGTCGCGCTGCGTTCCCGCAGCGTAGTCGCGGAGCAGGTCGGCTCGCTTGTAGAAACCGTCCTCGACTGTGATCGCCCGGCCGTGCAGGGTGCGGGCCGCCGCCTCCGACGTGTCATCGGCCCAGTACACGCAGAGCAGGCCGACGTCGCACAGCGGGTCGCCGATGGTGCACATCTCCCAGTCGATCACCGCGACGATGCGTGACGGATCCGCGGGTGCGTACATGACATTGTCGAGTCGGTAATCGCCGTGCACGATTCCGGGCGGCGACTGCACCGGCACCGTCTCATCGAGCCGGCGGCGCAGCTCCTCGATGCTCGGCAGCTCGCGCGTCTTCGACGCCTGCCACTGCTGCCACCACCGCCGCACCTGGCGAGTGAGGAAGCCGTCGGGATGCCCGAAGTCGCCAAGGCCGATCGCATCGGGGTCGATCGCGTGCAGGCGCAGAAGCGTGGCGACCAGTGCCGACGACATCGCGCGCCTCGTGTCCGTCGTGTCGGGGAACTCGGGCGGCAATATGTCGCGAACCACGTGTCCGTCGATCCACTCCATGACGTAGAAGCGCGCGCCGATGACCGAGTCGTCCTCGCACAGCGCGATGACGTGCGGTACCGGGATGCCCGTGCCCTGCAACGCCGCGAGCACGCGGTACTCACGCGCCATGTCATGTGCCGTTGGGAGCACGTGCGCCAGCGGCGGGCGGCGAACCACGAAACGGCGCTCGCCGTCGTCGACGATGTACGTGAGATTGGAGCGTCCGCCGGGGATCACCTCGCCGCGCAACGCCCCGGCGAGTCCGCTGACGCGGGGTTCCAGGTATCGGGCGAGCGCCTCGAGGTCGAGCCCCGGCGGCGACGTCACTGAGGAGGCGGCGAGTGCCCGTGCCGGCGGCGCCGGATCTCAGCGACCTGCAGTCGCAGTGTGGCGCGCTCGAGAGCCATCACCGCTTCTTCACTGCCGACGTTCTGGGCGAGGAGTTCCTGCGCACGCTTGCGCGCCTCTTCGGCGCGCGCCTCATCGATGTCCTCGGCGCGCTCGGCGGCGTCCGCGAGGATCGTCACCTTGTCGGGCAGGACCTCGAGAAATCCACCCGAGACCGCGAGCACGTGCTCGGCGTCCTCGTTGCGAATGGTCACGACGCCCGTGCGGAGCGGCGTGAGCAACGCGATGTGTTGCGGGAGGACGCCGAGGTCCCCTTCGACGCCCGGCGCGAGCACGAAATCAGCCTCCTCGCTGAAGACGCGACCCTCCGGGGTGACGAGTTCGACCTGGAGCTTGGCCATGGCTATTTATTCCTTGGTGGGCTCGTCCGGCTTGGCCGCGGTTGCGTCTGCGGCAGGCGTTGTATCGGCGGATGCGTCAGCGGCAGGTGTGGTGGCGGCATCGGACGATTCGCCGCTGGAGCCGGCGGTCGCCTCAGCAGCCGCGGTCTCGGCCGTCGCGGCCCCGTCCGCAGCCGGCGTCTCAGCCGCACCTTCAGCAGGCTTCGCCTCCTTGTCCTGGTCACCCTTCAACGCGGCGGCGCGTTGTACCGCCTCGTCGATGGTACCCACCATGTAGAACGCGTCCTCCGGAAGGTCGTCGTGCTTCCCGTCGAGGATCTCCCCGAACCCGCGGATCGTCTCCTCGAGCGGCACGTACTTGCCATCACGCCCGGTGAACACCTCGGCGACGAAGAACGGCTGGGACAGGAA
>JBAQGL010000010.1:0-1675 GCA_049287785.1 Candidatus Dormiibacterota bacterium
GGATCAGGCGGTCGGCTCCGCACGCAGGACAAAGGATCTTCAAGACGGGTCGATGGTCCCACGTACGCATACCTTTCATGTGTCCGTTAGGAAACCATTCGCCCGAACCCGACGTCGACGGCGGGCGAAAGCCCACACGAAGGCCGGCGAGGCCGCTCAGAGCGCGCGACGACCCGCGAACGCCCGGGCCATTGTGAGCTCGTCCGCATACTCGAGATCGGAGCCCGCCGGCAGGCCGTGCGCCGGTCGCGAGACGGTGACCCCGAGGCTCGCCAGCCGCTCGGCGACGTAATACGCGGTCGCCTCGCCCTCCACGTCGGGGTCGGTGGCGATCACGACCTCGCGAATCGCGCCTTCCGCAACCCGGCCCTCGAGCTCGCGGATGCGAAGCTCGTCGGGGCCGACGCCGTCCATCGGAGACAACGCGCCCCCGAGTACGTGATACAGGCCGTGAAACTCGCCGCTCCGCTCGACGGCGAGCACATCAAGCGCTTCCTCGACAACGCATAACAACGATCCATCTCGCTTCGCATCCGTGCAGATCGCACACAGCGGACCGTCAGCGATGAAGAAGCAGCGCGAGCAGGGACGGACCCGCGTGTGCAGGTCGGTCAGAGCACCTGCCAGTCGCTGGGACATCTCCGCCGAGGCGCGCAGGCAGTAGAACGTCAGTCGTTGCGCGGTCTTCGGGCCGATTCCCGGCAGCCGTCCGAACTCCGCGGCGAGCCGCTCGACCGCCTCAGGAACGAGTGGCACGTGCCTCCTCCGACATCACGCGCCGCCGGCTCCCGGTCAGAGCAGGCCGGGAGGAAGCCCCAAGCCGGCGGTCAGCTGCGACATGTTGGCTGCCGCCGCCTCCCGAGACTTGTCGAGCGCGTCGTTGCAGGCGGCGAGGACCAGGTCGGCGAGCAGCTCGGCGCCTTCCTCGAGCGCCTCGGGCTCGATGGCAACCGAGAGGATCTTCTGATGGCCGTCAGCTGTGATCGACACCACACCGCCACCCGCGGTGCCCGTGACGGTCACGTCGTTGAGCTCCTCCTGCATCTTGGCCATGCGGGCCTGCACCTGCTGGAGCTGCTTCATCATCTGCTGCTGGTTCTTCACATCAGACCTCGTTGGGCAGTCTACGCACCGTTGGCCGATCGTGGCGCTCCGAGCCGCGTGTCGTCGTGGAGGCGGGTGGCCGTGACCCGGCTGCCGGCGAATGTGTCGAGCACCGCCTGGGTGACCTCGCTCACCGACCCCGAGGGCCCGCGCGGCTGCTCCTCGCCGGTAAAACGGGTGAGCACCTCGATGGGACGCCCCCCGATCGACGACAGCGCTTCGGCGATCACACGCCGTTTCTCGGGGTCGCTGATCTGCTCGTGGTGGAAGCGACCGTTGGTGCCGATGGTCACGCTGCCGGCGTCGGCTTCGACCGGCCTGCAGTCGCGCAGGACCCCGGCGAGCCCCTTGTTCGCACGTGCCACCGCCTCGATCGCCACCGGCCACTCGGCGGTCCAACCGTCGATGGTGGTCAGGTCGCGTCTCCCGATCGCCTCAAGGACCATCTCTCCGTCCCCCGGGGTCGCGGAGCCCATAGCGGGGTCGGCAGACACCGAATCAGCGGGAGCCGGATCAGCGGGCGCCGAGACACCAGGTGGCGGGTCAGGCAACGATGGCATCGGGTCGGCGC
>JBAQGL010000011.1:0-1806 GCA_049287785.1 Candidatus Dormiibacterota bacterium
GTGGTTACGCAACCGAGTCCTGCTGTCGAGCGGGATGGACTTCGATGCTCGCTTCGCGACAACCGTTCTGGATGAAGAGGTTGCGAAGCTGAGTCGCGAACGGAAGAGCCGAGGCCAGCCGGTGGATGCCCTGCTCCGAGCATGCGAAATCCTCAAGGAGGTTGCGCTCTCGGATGAGTTTGTGGACTTCCTCACGCTGCGCGCATATCAGTGGCTCTAGCCGGCAGTGAAAGCAGACAGCGCAGACGGATCGAAGCGCAGGGACGCGTCCCGAGACGTTGGAGAAGCGAGTGACGCCGACAGCCGGTGACCACGCCGCGCTCCTGGTCATGGACGTTCAGGAAGGCGTCGTCGCTCGGTCTGTGCGGGACGCTCATTACATGAAGCGCCTGAGCCAGGCAATCGTGGGTGCTCGCAAAACGGCGACCCAAGTCATATACGTGAAGGTGGCCTTTCGTGACGGTCATCCTGAGGTGAGCCCTCGGAACCGTTTGTTTTCAGGCATGCCCTACCTGGATCAACTCGCGGAGACTGCGGCAGCTTCGCAGATCGTGCCGGCGATCGCTCCGTTACCAGGCGACATCATCGTGACCAAGCGGCGGGTCAGCGCGTTTTCGGGGAGCGACCTGGAGATCGTTCTCCGCGCCAGCGATACCCAATTGCTGATCCTGGCCGGGATCGCCACCAGCGGGGTCGTCTTGTCGACGGTACGGGAAGCGTCAGACCGCGACTACCGTCTTGTCGTTCTGTCTGACTGTTGCGCCGATTCGGACCCCGAGCTGCATGACGTTCTGGTGCGAAAGGTTTTCCCTCGGCAGGCCGAGGTCATGACGGGGCGCGAGTGGCTTAGCGAGGCTGGATAGCGGCGAAGTGTCCGGAGCTCCTCTTCTGGATGCGCGATCGCCCACCACACGTTCGCGCAACGCCATTTTCGCGGGAACATCGGTTGCGCTGCTGATGATGTCCATCGACACGACCATCGTCGCCACGGCGCTGCCGACCCTCACCAGCGACCTGCACACAAGCGTCGACTGGAGTGCGTGGACGATCTCCGGATACCAGTTGGGCGCGGTGACCGCCCTGCCGATCGCCGGCAGGCTCAGCGACGGCTTCGGTCGCAAGCGGATGTTCCTTCTGTTCATCTCGATGTTCACCTTGGCGTCGCTGGCGTGCGGCCTGGCCACGAACATCTATCTGCTCGTGGCTTTTCGGTTCATTCAGGCGTTGGGCGGAGCCGGACTCGTCCCTTCGGTCACCGGAATTGTGTCAGATCAGTTCGGAGCCGACCGGGACAGGCCGATCGGCCTGCTCACGAGCATCTTCCCTTTGGGAGCGCTCATCGGCCCCGCGCTCGGCGGGGTGATCGTGACCTATTTTTCGTGGCGTCTGATCTTCGCCATCAACATACCGGTGGGCGTACTGCTCATTGTTCTGCTCTCGCGCCTGGTGCCCGCTGACGATCGCGGTGCCAGGCACAGTCTCCGCATTGACGCGATCGGCTTAGCTCTGATGTCGCTGGGGCTACTGTCGTTGATGCTGGGGCTTGGTGAGTTGGGTCGGAAGGGTTCGGCCTCACTCGATTCGTGGATTCTGATTGTGGTCGCGGTCGCCCTGGGGTGCGGGTTCGCCGTCAGGCAGAGATATTCGCGCTATCCGATCATCCCGATGGTGCTCCTTCGAGAAAGGCAATTTGCGATCGTCAACGCTCTGAATCTCCTGTATGGAGCAGCTATTTTCGGGATCTACGCATTGGTGCCGCTCTATGCGGAGGTGGCCTTCGGGCTTCGGCCGTTAGAGGCCGGCGCG
>JBAQGL010000012.1:0-9346 GCA_049287785.1 Candidatus Dormiibacterota bacterium
GTCTCGTGAGCCTCGCCGAGCTGATTCCCATCCTGCTGATGTCGTTTGTCGGCGGCGCGCTCGCCGATGCGGTCGACCGGCGCCGCATGGTGCGGATCACGCAGGTCAGTGCGTGCGTCGTGGTGGCCATCCTCGTCGTCAACGCGGCGCTGCCACACCCACAACTGTGGGTGCTGTTCGTCGTGGTGATCGCCGCAGCGGGCGTCGATGCCCTGGAGCGGCCCTCGCTCGATGCGCTTGTTCCCCGGATCGTCTCGCGCGACAAGCTGTCCGCGGCGGCCGCACTCGAATCCCTCCGAGGCAACCTCGGGCAGCTGCTTGGCCCGCCGCTCGCGGGCATTCTCATCGCCACCGTCGGCTTGCCGGTGACGTACGGGGTCGACGTGGCCACCTTCCTCGTGGCCACGGTTGCGCTGACGCTGATGCGCGCCGTGCCGCCGGCGCCAGATGCTGAGGGGGTGAATCTTCGAGCGGCGCTCGCGGGCCTGCGCTACGCCGCCAGCCGCCCGGACCTGCTCGGGTCATACCTGGTTGACATCAACGCCATGTTCTTCGGCATGCCGATGGCGCTGTTCCCGCAGATCGCCTCCGGACTCGGCGGGCCCGCAGTCCTCGGACTGCTCTACACCGCGCCGTCGGCGGGCTCGCTGGTCGCGACGCTCACGAGCGGATGGACGCGAGCGGTGCGCCACCACGGTCGTGCGATCGCGTTCGCCGCCGCGGCCTGGGGCGTTGCGATCGTGGTGTTCGGCCTTGCGAGCTCGCTGTGGATGGCGCTGCTGGCGCTGGCATTCGCGGGTGCGGCCGACGTGATCAGTGGGCTCTTTCGCTCGACGCTGTGGAATCAGACGATCCCGGATGCGATGCGCGGACGTCTGGCCGGTATCGAGATGATCAGCTACACGTCGGGACCGGCGCTCGGCAATCTCGAGGCGGGGGTGGTCGGCTCCCTTGCCGGGGTGCGCGCGTCGGTCGTGAGCGGCGGCATCCTCTGCGTGGTGGGAACCGCGGTGCTGAGCGCGGTGCTCCCGCAATTCTGGGGATATCGCGCTAAGCCGTGACCACCGCGTAGATCACGAATGCCACGTACGCGGCAAGGATGAGCACCGCTCCGCGACGCGTGAGCCCGGTGGCGAGCATGAGCACTGCGAGGAGGCTCATGCCGAGAAGCCACATGACGTATGCCGGCGGCACCGAGCCGCGGAGCGCGGGAAACAGGATGATCGGCACGGCGATTCCGGCGATCAGGTTCAGCGTGTTGCTGTTGAAGGTCGCGCTGACAACGGCGGCCCCATGCCCGTCGAGACCGAGCCGGATTGCCGCGTACGCATTCGGCAGGCTCGTCGCTGCCGCGAGCGCCACGACCCCGACGAGCACGCTGGCTATCCCCCATCGCTGCCCGAGGGTAACCGCTCCCTGCACCATGACGATCGACCCGCCGACAATCACCGCCAGCGCCGGAACCATGAGCGCGACGGGCCACCAGTCCCGAGAATGCGTCCGCCGGGCGATGTCCTCGAGTTCTGATTCGAGTTCCATTCCCTCGACGCCCGCCTCCTGCGACGCGCTCACCAGGAACATGCTCAGGCGACCCGGCAGTGGCACTCGCGCAATGGTCGAAGGGCGCAGGGTGAGAAAGATCACATACGGAACGAACACGACCAGCATCAGCGCCAATCCCAGCGGCACGGGGAGATCGCCGAGCACGACCAGCCCGATCGCGAGCGTCACGAGGATCGCCACTCCTCCGTCAATCACGAGCGCGGCGAGCGGGATCCTCACGCCACCGGCCGCGAGCGCCGCACCGCCCAGCAGCACCGCGATGTTGAACACGTTCGAGCCGAAGACGACACCGGCCGCGGTCGCGGCGGATCCGTTGGCAACCGCGGAGACGGATGACGAGATCTCCGGCGAGTCCGCGCCCAGCGCCACGATCAAGCCGACCACGCCACCGAGCAGGCCGAGGTTCCAGGCGAGGCGCCCGACGCCTCGCACGAGGACCTCGCTCGCCGCTAACGTGGCGATCAATGCGGCGAGGGATATGCCGATGACCGCGCCGGTCTGCAAGCCGTTCACGGCCCACAGTGGATCACGCTCTCGACCCGGCGTGGAGGGTTATGCGTGACGAACATGCTGTTGCGCCGCGTCCGCCTCGGTCCGCAGCGACCCATTCAGGATCTTGTGATTTCCAGCGGTCGGGTCTCCGTGGTGTCGGAGGGGGAAGCCACCAACGACCCCACAGACGTCATCGACCTCGCCGGACGGTTCGTGCTGCCCGGACTGTGGGATCGCCATGTTCATTTCGATCAATGGGCACAGGTGAGCGCGCGCCTCGATCTCTCGTCTGCCGGCTCGGCGACGGCGGCGGCGCGGGTGGTTGCGCAGCACGTCGCTGCGCGCGAAATGTCCGCTGACGCGGCGGTGGTCGGGTACGGGTTTCGCGATGCCCTCTGGGCCGACCCGCCACAACGCGAGGTGCTCGATGCGGCGTGCGCCGCCGTTCCCGTGGTGCTGATCAGCGGCGACCTGCACAGTGCCTGGCTCAACACGGCGGCATTGCGCCGCTTCGGCCACGCGGACAATGCAACGGGCCTGCTCCGCGAGGAAGCGGCGATGCAGGTGATCGGCGAGGTCGGACATGTCCCCGACGATGTCGCCGACTCGTGGTGCCTTGCGGCATCGCGCGCCGCGGCCGCACGCGGCACCGTGGGCATTGTCGACATGGAAAGGCCGTGGTCACTCGACGCGTGGCGACGGCGCATCGCCGGCGGCAATCGATCGCTCCGTGTCGTCAGCGCCGTCTGGTCGGAGCGGCTTGCGGACGCCATCGCGCAGCGACTCCACACCGGTGATGCGGTCGATGGAAGCGATGGGTTGCTCAGCGTCGGGCCGCTCAAGGTCATCACCGACGGTTCGCTCAACACGCGCACTGCGTACTGCCACGACCCGTACGCCGGGGAAGCAGGATCGACGGAACAGCGCGGAGTGCTGCTGGTCGCGGTCGATGAGCTGTCGCAGCTCATGGCGCGAGCCAGGGATGCCGGCTTCGACTGCGCGGTGCATGCCATCGGCGATGCCGCGAACGCCTTTGCGCTGCAGGCCTTCGCACGTACGGGTGCGCGCGGAAGCATCGAGCATGCGCAGCTGCTCGACGATGCGGACGTCGCCCGATTTGCCGGGCTCGGACTGATCGCGAGCGTGCAGCCGGAGCATGCGCTCGACGATCGCGACGTCGCCGACCACCACTGGCGCGGACGGACGCGGCGGGCCTTCCCGTTTCGCTCCCTCCTCGATGCAGGCGCAACCCTGAGCTTCGGTTCGGATGCGCCGGTGGCACCGCTCGACCCGTGGATGGCGATCGCCGCGTCTGTTCACCGGACGCGCGACGAGCGTCCAAGCTGGCACCCGGAGCAGGAGATCTCCGTCGCGGAGGCGCTCGCCGCATCGATGCCAGCTGGACGCGGCGGCATTGCGCTGCGCGACGGTGATATCGCTGACCTGGTCATCCTGGACGGTGATCCGTTCACCGCAGACTCATGGGCGCTGCGGTCGATGCCGGTCGCGGCGACGATGATCGCCGGCACCTGGACACATCGCATCGGGGTCTGACGGTAATGCGACGCACCCCGCGTCACGACGGGGTGCAAATGTCCGGCGACCCGCACCTCTAGCCAAGCCGCAGGCCGCCCATCCCTCCGTCGACCCCGAGGATCGTGCCGGTCGTCGAACCGGAGAGCGGGCTCGCCAGATAGACGATCGCATGAGCAACCTCGTCGGCGGTGACGAGACGTCCCATCGGCTGGCGCGAACGCAGCGCGGACGCCGCCGCCTGAGCGTCCGGTGCCTGTTCGAGGAGGCGTTGCACCCACGGAGTGTCGGCGGTTCCGGGGGTGACCGCATTCACCCTGATCCCCTGTTTGACGAAGTCGGCCGCCATCGCGAGGGTCAGTGACCGCACAGCGCCCTTGCTCGCCGAGTACAGCGCCCGCTGTGGCACCCCGACGTCGGCAAGCACCGAGCACGTATTGACGATCGCCGCGTGGCCCGACTTGAGCAGGAGCGGCAAAGCCGCACGCGTGAGACGGGCGATGCCGATGACGTTGATGCTCAGGACGCGATGCCACTCCTCGTCGTCGTTCTGGGTGACATCACCGATCGCCCCGATGCCCGCGTTGTTGACCAGGATGTCGATGGACCCGAGCGAATCGGCCACAACCTCGACGGCCGCTTGCGCCGATCTCGCATCAGCGACGTCACACGGGATCTCGAGGAGCGCCGCCTGATTCACGTCGGTGTATGCACGATCGAGCACCGCCACGCGCGCGCCGCGGTCGCGCAACTGGGCGGCGGTCGCCGCGCCGATCCCGCTGGCGCCACCGGTGACCACCGCAACCAGTCCGTCGAAGTCACTCATGTCAGTCATCCTGCCGCAGTCATTGGTTGCGGTGCGCCTCGTGTTCTGCCGTAGGGTCGACGGACGCACGCGGGTCGACGTGAACCTTCGGTCCCGCCGAGGCGGTCTCGGGGCGCCACCCCGACAGCACGTCACCGACTCGATCGAGTCCGACCGTCGCGGCGACAAGCGGCCGGGGGTCCACCGACCCCGCAGCGTAGTGTTCGACGGCTCCGGCGAGGCCCTGAGACGCGGCGAGAATTCCCACCGCGGTCACGTCCTTCAGCGCCATTGTGCGAGTGTCGATGAGGCTCGGGGCGCCGGCGAGACCCAGGTAGACGACATGTTTCCCGGGCTCAACGAGGTCAAGGGCCAGCGCCGGGAGCTCGACGGCATTCGATGCGTCGATGACCGCGTCCCATGCAACCGGAGGCAACGAAGCGCGCTGCCAGACCCCGGCAAAACCAAGTCCTCGGGCGAACTCGATGCTTCCCGGCGAGCGACCCATGAGATGGACCTCGGCGCCACGGGCTCTGGCGAACTCGGCAGCGAGGAGCCCCATCGTTCCGGTGCCGAGCACGAGAACGCGATCGCCCTCCGCCAGGTTCGCCGCACGGACCGAGCGCAGCGCATTGCCGCCGGGTTCGACCATCGCGCCCGCGGTGTCATCGACGGTGCCAGGAAGCTCGATCAGCGCCGACGCGGGTACCGCCAATCGTTCCGCGAGGGCGCCCGGGAAACCACCGCGGATTCCGATCTCGACCCGGTCTTCGCAGACGTTGTGGTGACCGGAGCGACAGCGCGGGCACCGCCCGCAGCCGAGCATGGTGTCGCCCGTGACACGGCGACTCAACCACGCGCGATCGACGCGGTCTCCAAGAGCCGAGACCACACCCGACCACTCGTGCCCGAGCCGCAGCGGGTAGGTGGCGTGTCCCTGGTGGAGGTATGCCATCTCCCCCGTCCAGAACTCGACGTCGGTGCCGCAGACGCCGACCCGGTGGATGTCGACGATGACCTGATCAGCCCCGGCGACGGGGTCGGGGACGTCCTGGACAGTGCCTTCGCCAGGCCCGGTGACGACAAATGCCTTCACGGGTGCCGAGTCCTCGCGGAGTCCGGCGTTCCCGCCCACTGCGGAACCGGGATCCCGCGCACGCCCACGTCGGCGGTGAACAACCGCCCCGAGTCCGGATATCGACTCAACTGCGCTTCCGAGAGCTGCTCCGACGCGGTCGTGATCAGGAGCGTGTCGAGGGCGGCTCCCACAAAGGCGACGCTCGTGGTGTTCGGCGCAGCGACGTCGATAGCCGCGATCTGCTCTCCGGCTGCGGAGTAGCAGCGCACCTCCGCCGATCCCCAGAGGGCGACCCAGATGTTGCCCTCCTCGTCGACGCACAGACCGTCCGGCGTGCCGTCGATCTGCAGGAACTCCCGGCGGCGCCCGACCTTGCCTGTCCGCGCGTCGTACGCGCGAATCCACACGGTCCCAGCCTGAGTGTCGACGCTGTACAGGGCGCCGCCGTCAGGCGTGAACGCCAGGCCATTGGAGAGACCGAGGTCATCGTCGATGACGAGGATGCCGCCGTCAGGTTCGACGCGAACGAGGATCTCGCTCCTGACCCGGTCGTCGAGCGCGAGGGTTCCAACCAGGAAGCGACCGGCCGGATCGCAGCCACCGTCGTTGAGGCGGCTTGCAGTGTCAGCGCCGATGATCTCGGCGCCGGGGCTGACGTCACCCTCTGTCGAGACCATGTAGAGCCGGCGCGCCCCGGCCACCAGGAGCTCGCCATCAAGAGAGCTCACCACCGCCCCGACTGTCTCGGGGAACGTGAGCACCGCCTCCGGGATCACTCGCGACGCCGCGAGCCTGCCCGTGTGCACCTCGCCGGCGGCGATGTCGACCCAGAGCACCCGGTCGCGGTCGCCGTCCCAGTAGGGACCTTCAGCCAGCACGTAGCGCTCACCGGTCGCCGGCACGGCCTGGAACCGTTTCACAGGATGACCCGTGTGCGTCGGTCGGCGCGACGCGATGGCATCAGCGCTCGACAATATATGACCTCGTTCAAGAGCCCCGTTCCGGTACGTCGAAAGGTGGTCAAGTGTGGCGGAGCATCGCAGCGGTCAGTGGTACGCGGGGACCGACCGCAACGCCTACATCCATCGTGCATGGATGCGACGCGGCCTCCCCGCGCACGCCTTTGACGGCCGGCCGCACATCGCCATCGCCAACACTGCCTCGGACCTGACGCCCTGCAATGCGCATCTGAACGAGGTTGCCGAGAGCGTCAAGCAGGGTGTCTACGAGGCCGGGGGCATCCCGCTGAACCTGCCGGTGGTCTCGCTCGGAGAGACGCTGGTCCGCCCGACGGCCATGCTCTGGCGAAACATGGCGGCGATGGCCATCGAGGAGATGCTCCGCGCCAACCCGATCGACGGTGTCGTCCTGCTCGGCGGATGCGACAAGACCATCCCCGCGCTGCTGATGGCCGCGGCCTCGGTCGACCTGCCCGCAGTGGCCATCCCCGGCGGCCCGATGCTGACCGGCACCTTCCGCGGCCGGCCGCTCGGGTGCGGCACCGACGTCTGGCGGCTGTCGGAGGAGGTCCGTGCGGGCACCCTGTCCGAAGCCGAGTTTCTTCAGTCCGAGTCATCCATGATTCGCAGCCGCGGGCACTGCAACACCATGGGCACCGCCTCGACCATGGGCCTGCTCGCCGAAGCGCTGGGGATGGTCCTGCCTGGGCTGGCGGGTACTCCGGCCGCCGACAGCCGTCTGCTCGAGCGCTCGCATGAGACCGGGCGGCTCGCCGTCGAGATGGTCGCGGCCGACCGGACCCCGTCAAGCCTGCTGACGCGCGGCTCCTTCCTCAACGCCATCGTCACCCTGGCCGCGATCGGCGGTTCGACCAACGCGGTGGTCCATCTGCTCGCGATCGCGGGACGGCTCGGGGTCGACCTCACGCAGGATGACTTCGATGCCACCGGTGCGGACGTCCCGCTCCTCGTCGACCTCCAGCCGGCGGGACGCTTCCTGATGGAGGACCTCTTCCGTGCGGGTGGGCTCCACGCCGTGCTCCGTGAGGTGCGCGACCTACTCGATCCAACTGCGATGACGGTCACCGGCAAACCGCTCGTCGAGCATCTCGGCAACGGCGAGATCTGGGACCGGGAGGTCATCCGCCCGCGGGCCGAGCCGCTGCAACTCCACGCCGGCATCGCGGTGCTCCGCGGGAATCTCGCGCCGGATGGCGCGCTGATCAAGTCCGCGGCGGCATCGCCCCACCTCCTCCACCACCGCGGTCGAGCGGTCGTCTTCGACTCGATCGAGGACATGCACGCGCGCATTGACGACCCGGAACTGGACGTCGATGCCGACTCCATCCTGGTGATGCGCGGTTGCGGTCCCAGGGGCTATCCGGGCATGCCGGAGGTTGCCAACATGCCGCTGCCGGAGAAACTCCTGCGCCAGGGCGTGCGCGATATGGTTCGCATCTGTGACGGCCGAATGAGTGGAACTGCGTACGGCACGGTGGTGCTCCACGTTTCGCCCGAGGCCGCAGCCGGCGGACCCCTTGCTCTGATTCGAACCGGCGATTTCGTGATCCTCGATGTCGCCGCTCGGCGACTCGATATTGACATGCCCGCGGATGAGCTCGCAGCACGGTCACCTGGCGAGGCGACTGTCAGCGCGTACGCGAAACCCCGGCGCGGCTGGGAGCGGCTTTATGTGGAAACCGTCCAGCAGGCCAACACCGGCGCGGATCTCGACTTCCTGGTCGGGTCCTCAGGCAACAGCATCTCACGCGAATCCCACTGAGAGAGGAACAGAAGCATGCCAGCACCCATTGCCGACGGCCGTCCGATTCGCTGGGGCATCCTCGGCGCGGGCGGCATCGCCGACACCGTCAGCGGCGACATCAACCTGACCAGCGGCAACGTCGTGACGGCGGTTGCCGCACGCCACGCCGGGCGTGCTGCGAGCTTCGCCGCCAAGCACGGCGCGGCGCGCAGCTATGACGACTACCGCTCGCTGGTCAACGACGATGAGGTCGATGTCGTGTACGTCACGACGACGCACCCATATCACCGAGAGCACGCTCTCCTCGCAATCGGCGCGGGTAAGCCGGTGCTCATCGAGAAGCCTGTCTGCCTCAACGCAGGCGACGCGCGCGACGTCTTCGCCGCCGCGATCGCGGCGGATCTGTTCTCGATGGAAGCCATGTGGACACGGACCAATCCCCTGATCCGTCAGGCGCAGCAGCTGATCGCCGATGGAGCGATCGGCGAGGTCCGATGCGTACGTAACGAGTTCGGGCTCGGCCGAGCCTTCGATCCCAAGAACCGGCTTTACGAGCTCGCCAACGGCGGCGGCGCGCTCCTCGACCTGGGGGTCTACCCGGCCACGTTCGCGTTCCTGTTCCTCGGACAACCCGACGAGGTCCGCACCGTCGGAACACTCTCCCCCACCGGGTCCGATGAGACCGTGGCCATGCAGTGGATGTACGGCGAACATCCGGGAGCACAGCTCTGGACCTCCGCGCTCATCCATGCTCCGAATGAAGCTGCCATCCTTGGCACAAAGGGATGGATCTCGTTCCTGCCTGAGGCCTACCGGCCCACCGGACTGATCCTTCACACGGACGCGGGTGAGGTGCACACGCCCGACCCGCTGGCCGGGAACGGTCGCGGTTACCAGCCCGAGATCGAGGAGGTTGAGCGCTGCCTCCGCGCCGGACTTCTGGAGAGCCCGCTGATCCCGCATGCCGATACGATCGCCATCCTGGAAATTCTCGACGGTGCTCGGGCCGCAGTCGGCGTGGTCTACCCGGGCGAGCGATGACCGGCGAAAATGGCGCGCCCGCTCCTGCTGACGGCACATCGATGACCCCGGTGCGCTTCGCAATGGTGGGATACGGCTTTGGCGGTAGGTACTTTCACACTCCTCTGCTC
>JBAQGL010000013.1:0-5243 GCA_049287785.1 Candidatus Dormiibacterota bacterium
ACGCCATTCCCGGCGCCATCTTCTTCCTCATCTCGGCCGTCCGTCTCGGCCACCCAGCGAAGGGGAACTGACATGCGGGACCTCACGTACGACGTCGTCGTCATCGGCGCCGGGTCGACCGGCGAGAACGTTGCCGGTCGTGCCGTCAAGGGCGGGCTGACCTGCGCGGTGGTCGAGAACGAACTGGTCGGCGGTGACTGCTCGTATTGGGCGTGCATGCCGAGCAAGGCCCTGCTCCGGAGTGGTCAGGTGATTCGCGAAGCCCTCGCGGTCGACGGCGCCCGTCAGGCGGTCACCGGCACCATCGACAGCGCCGCGGTGCTGCGCCGGCGTGACGGCTTCACGTCCCACTGGAAGGACGACTCGCAGGTGCAGTGGCTCGAGACCAACCACATCGATCTCGCCCGGGGGACGGGACGGCTGGCCGGCGAGCGCCAGGTCATCGTGACCCCGTCGGAGGGCCCCGAGTTCACCCTCACCGCCCGCCACGCGGTCGCGGTCTGCACGGGCAGCCGGGCGTCGATCCCGCCCATCCCGGGCATCGAGTCCGCCGGCGTGTGGACGAGCCGGGAAGCCACCAGCGCCCAGGCAGTGCCGCGCCGTCTGGTCATCATCGGGGGCGGCGTGGTTGCCTGCGAGATGGCCGATGCCTGGCGCACGCTCGGGAGCGAGGAGGTCACCCTCATCGTGCGTGAGGGGCGGATCCTCAGCAATACCGAGGACTTCGCAGGCGAGGCGGTTCTCGACTCCTTCGAAGCGCGGGGCATCACGGTGCTGTTCGACACCGCCACCGAACGGGTCACTCGCGCAGCCAGCGGCGAGGTCTCGGCCGACATCGCGGACCTCGGTGGCGGGAATCGAAGGACGATCACCGGCGACCAGCTTCTGGTGGCGACCGGCCGTGCGCCGAGAACCGACGCCATCGGTCTCGACACCGTCGGCCTCCGCCCGGGATCATGGCTCACCGTCGACGACACCTGCCGCGTCGAGGGCGGCGGTGACTGGCTCTACGCGGCCGGGGACCTCAATCATCGGGCGCTGCTCACCCACATGGGCAAGTACCAGGCTCGCGCCTGCGGCGACGCAATCGTGGCCCGCGCCAGGGGCGACCTCCAGGGTGATCCGCCGCCCTGGTCCCAGTACGCGGCGACCGCCGATCACGCGGCCATCCCGCAGGTCATCTTCACCGACCCGGAGGTCTCGGCCGTGGGCCTCACCCACGCCGAGGCGGTGAAGGCCGGCCTGAATGTCCGGGCAGTCGATTACGAGATCGGCGACGTCTCCGGGGCGGGATTGATCGCCGACGGATACAAGGGCCACGCGCGCATGGTCGTGGACGAGGATCGCAGGGTCATCGTCGGCCTGACCTTCACCGGGCCGGGCGTCGGCGATCTCATCCACGCCGCCACGGTGGCGGTGGTCGGCGAGGTCCCCCTCGACCGGCTCTGGCACGCCGTCCCGTCATATCCGACGGTGAGCGAGATCTGGCTCCGCCTGCTCGAGACCTACGGCTTGTAGGTCAGTTGCCGATGTGGTTCGCTGGAACCGCGCCCATCCTGCCGGCCTGGTAGTCGGCAAGCGCCTGGGCGATCTCGGCGTGCGTGTTCATCACGAACGGACCGTAGTGGGCAACCGGCTCGCGGATCGGACGGCCGCCGAGGATGAGCAGGTCGAGGTTCGGGTGACGGCTCTCCTGGTGCGTCCCCGCGGTCGCGGTGATCACGTCACCGGTACCGAGCGCGGCAAGCTGGCCTGACTCGATCGGGCGCAGTTCCTCACCGACCGTCCCGCTGCCGGACAGCACATAGATCAGCGCGTTGAAGTCACGCGGCCAGGGCAGCACGAGTTTCGCTCCGGGGCTGACGGTCACGTGCGCGAGTGAGATCGGCGTATAGGTGACCCCCGGACCGCGATGCCCGGCGACCTCACCGGCGATGACCCGCAGCAATGCGCCACCGTCGTACGAGGTGAGCAGCGCCACGTTTCCGGCGCGGATGTCCTGGTAGCGAGCCGGCACCCACTTCTGCGCGGCGGGGAGGTTGACCCACAGCTGGAAGCCATGGAAGAGACCGCCGCTCGCGATCAGCTCCTCGGGTGGACGCTCGATGTGCAGGATGCCCGCGCCGGCGGTCATCCACTGCGTATCACCGTTGGTGATCAGCCCACCGCCACCATTCGAATCCTGGTGCTGAAAGGTGCCGTCGATCATGTACGTCACGGTCTCGAAACCACGGTGCGGATGCCACGGCGTTCCCTTCGGTTCGCCGGGTGCGTACTCCACCTCGCCCATCTGGTCCATGTGGATGAACGGGTCGATGAGCGCGGGGTCGGTGCCGGCAAATGCGCGATGGACCGGGAACCCTTCGCCCTCGAATCCGCGCGGGGCCGTGACCACGCTGATCACCGGACGGAACGACGAGGCGGCGGGATCGGGTTGCGGGATGTGCGGCAGCGCGGTGATGTCGTCAACGGTCACAGCAGGCATGGCGAATATTCCTTACAGGGCTAGCGCCTTCACCGGCGCCATGACGTGTTCCAGGTCCCAGCTCACGCCGGGGACATCGATGTAGAGCTCGATCTCGTTGCCATCGGGATCGGTGATGTACAGGCTGTGGGTGACGGTGTGGTCGCTCGCGCCGACGATGTTGACGCCGGCTTCCTGACAGCTCCGTATCGCGGCGCGCAACTCGTCGTCCGAGTCGCCCACCTTGAGGCCGAAGTGGTACAGCCCGACATGTCGCCCACGGGGGAGATCTTGAGCGTCCTCCCCAACCTCGATGAGCAACAGCTCATGGTGGGTGCGGCCGCTGCTGAACAGCGCCACTGGGACATTGCCCAGCGGGCCGCCCTCGGCGGGTACCAGTCGCTTCCATCCGAGCACATCGCCGTAGAAGCCGGCGGATCGCTCGATGTTGTGAACGTACAGGACGATATGCCCCAGCTCCTTGATCTCCATGGCATGAAGCTTACCCGGAGCGTGTCGGGCCAAACCGGCGTCTCCCGAGGCATCCAGCGGAGCGGCTGAGCGAGGATGGTGGTCGTGCGCGGGTTGCGGCTCTCCTATCAGCAGATCATCGCGATGATCTACGTCGCCGCGATGTTCATGACGATCATGGACGTCACGATCGTCTACGTCGCGCTCCCTTCGATCGCGCGGAGCTTCAGCGTAAGCCCGGCGGCCACCGATGGTGTCGTGGTCGGCTATCTGGTGAGCCTCGCCGTCTGGATCCCAGCGTCGGGGTGGGTCGGTGATCGCTTCGGCACCAAGCGCACGTTCATCGTGGCCATAGCCGTCTTCACGTTCGCGTCGGCGCTCTGCGGCCTCTCGCAGTCGGTGCTCGAGCTGGTGCTGTTCCGAGTGCTGCAGGGCGCGGGCGGCGGCATGCTCACGCCCGTGGGCATGGCGATGCTCTATCGCGCCTACCCACCGGCGCAACGCCCCCGCCTGGCGCGCATTCTCGTGATCCCGACGGTGATGGCACCAGCCCTCGGGCCGCTCATCGGCGGTGCGTTGGTCGACAGCCTCTCCTGGAGGTGGGTGTTCTTCGTGAATGTCCCCATCGGCCTCGCCGCGCTCATCTTCAGCACCCTCAAGCTCAAGGAGAACCGGGAGCGCGCCGGCGAAAGATTCGACGTGCCCGGGTTTGTCCTCGCTGCCGCCGGGTTCGGACTCTTCCTGTACGCGCTCAGTGAGGCGGCGACCCTCGGCTGGACGTCGCCGGTCATCGACGTCACCGCCTTGTTCGGAGCCGTGCTGATCGCCACGCTGGTGTGGGTGGAGCTGCACGCCGACGAACCGATGATCGACTTCCGGTTGCTGCGCAACCGCCTTTTCGGGGTCGCCAACCTGGCCTCGCTGTTCGCTTCGGGTGGATTCCTCGGCCTGCTCTTCATCGCACCGATCTGGCTGCAGACCGGGCGCGGGCTCTCCGCGCTGGTGTCGGGCTCGAGCACCGCGCCCGAGGCGCTTGGCGTCCTCGTGTCGTCCCAGCTCGTCGGCCGCATCTACCCGCTCGTCGGGCCGCGCAGGTTGATCAGTGGCGGGCTCATCGGCGTCACCGTCGCGACGTGCGTCCTCGCCTTCGTGCTCAACGGCAACCTCTGGATTTTCCGAGGAATCATGTTCCTGGTCGGGATCGGCTGGGCCTACGTGGTGATATCGCTGAACGCCGGCCTCTTCGCGCAGGTGTCACCACGTGACACCGGCAGGGCCACCGCGCTCTACAACGCGCAGCGCCAACTGGCCTCCGCGCTCGGCGTGGCAACGCTGTCCACGATCGTGGGCACGCAGACCACCGCGGCCGGCCTCGCCGGCAACGTCACGGTCTTTCGCATCGCCTTCTTCGCCGCTGCGGGCTTTACCTTCGTCGGCTCGATGATCGCCCTCGCCATCCGCGACAAGGATGCGGCCTCAACGATGCGCCGCCAATCTGCTCCGGCAACACAGACACCGGTTCCGGCGGCCTAAAAGCCGCCGACTTCCGCAGGTCGTTCGGACTGGCGGCCGGTCGCAGCCGCGTCCGAACTCCTTGCTAGCTCAGTGGCTGCAGGACTTGGCTTCGCCCGCGGAGTCCGAGGTCTGGAACGAGTGGCCGCAGCCGCAGGTCCGGACCGCGTTCGGGTTGTGGATGGTGAATCCACCGCCCATCAGCTCATCGACGTAGTCGATCTCGGCGCCCTGGAGGTACTGCGAGGAGTACGCGTCGACGTACACCTTGATGCCTCCATCGACGTCGACGACCTGGTCGTCTTCCTTCGGCGGATTCTCATCCAGGCCCATGCCGTACGAGAAGCCGGAGCACCCACCGGACTGGATGAAGACCCGAAGTCCGAGTGCGCGATCGGCCGGCTGATCGGCGATGAGGCCCTTGAGCTGCTCACGGGCGGTGTCGGAGATCGTGACGATGGACGGGGAGGTGATTGCCATGACGCTAACAATCATACGTCACGCCCCCTTCGGGGAAACCTCACCACCGGTAAGAGACCCCTCCGTCACCGGTATTCGACGCGGGGCGCGCTCGCCGAGCAGCCCTCGCGCGTGAGCCTCGCCTCCGTGCATTCGATTGGCCACGGCTCCCAGGAGGATGAACTCGGCGAGGAAGTACAGCCAGCTTGCGAGCAGGAAGACGAGCCCGAGGATGGCGCCGTAGGTCGACGATCCTTTGGAGAAGTGGGTGTACAGGGGCCACGCCAGGGTCAGGATCTCCATGGCGGTGCCTGCGATGAGCACCCCAGGCCAGAGC
>JBAQGL010000014.1:0-1588 GCA_049287785.1 Candidatus Dormiibacterota bacterium
GCGCGCTGCCGCGACGAGCTCCATCGCCTTGGTGATCTTGCGCATGTTCTGGACGCCCCTGATGCGGCGGCGCAGATCGCGAAGGCTGGGCATGGAAGGTCAGCCCCTGAAGAGACGGCGGGTGGCAGGTTGGACGGCGCGACCCACGGTCATCCGGCGAAGGTCTTCTTGAACGCTTCGACATCGCCGCGGAGCGACTTCTCCAGCTCGTCGGAGATGCGGCCGGTCTTGGTGATCTCCTCCTCGACCTCGGGATGCTCCGCATCCATGAAGCGCAGCAGGCTCTTCTCGAAATCGCGCACGCGGTCGAGAGGAACATCGTCGAGGAAGCCGCGCGCGCCGGCGAAGATGCTGATGACCTGCTTGGCGAACGGCATCGGCTCGTACTGCGGCTGCTTGAGCAGCTCGGTCATGCGCTGGCCTCGGTCGAGGCGGTCGCGCGTGCCCTTGTCGAGGTCGGCGGCGAACTGCGCGAATGCCGCAAGCTCGCGATACTGCGCGAGGTCGAGACGCAACTGCCCGGCGACCTGCTTCATCGCCTTGGTCTGCGCGTCACCACCGACACGGGAGACCGACAGTCCGACGTTGATCGCGGGCCGGATACCGGCGTTGAACAGGTCGGTCTCGAGATAGATCTGGCCGTCGGTGATCGAGATGACGTTGGTCGGGATGAACGCCGACACGTCGTTCGCCTTGGTCTCGATGATCGGCAGCGCGGTGAGCGTGCCACCACCTTCCGCATCGCTCATGCGCGCCGCGCGCTCGAGCAACCGGGAGTGCAGGTAGAAGACGTCACCCGGATACGCCTCGCGAGACGGTGGGCGCCGGAGCAGCAGCGAGAGCTCGCGATACGCATCGGCGTGCTTGGTGAGATCGTCGTAGATGATCAGAGCGTGGCCGCCCTTCTGCATGAAGTACTCGCCCATCGCGCAGCCGGCGTAGGGTGCGAGGAACTGCAGCGGCGCCGGGTCGGACGCGGTCGCGGCGACGATGATGGTGTGCTCCATGGCGCCGTGGGTCTCGAGCGTCGCCTTGATCTGCGCCACCTTCTGCGCGTTCTGCCCGATGGCGACGTAGATGCAGATGACTCCGGTTCCCTTCTGGTTGATGATCGCGTCGATGGCGATGGCCGTCTTGCCGGTCTGGCGGTCGCCGATGATCAGCTCGCGCTGACCGCGACCGATCGGGATCATCGAGTCGATCGCCTTGAGGCCGGTCTGCATCGGCGTGTCGACGTTCTCGCGCTGGATGACGCCTGGCGCCACACGCTCGGTGGGCAGCGTCTGCGCGGTCTCGATCGGTCCGCGGTCGTCGAGCTGCTCACCGAGCGCGTTGACGACGCGACCGACAAGCTCGTCGCCGACCGGCACCTCGGCGATGCGACCGGTGGTACGCACGTTGTCGCCTTCCTGGAGGTGTTCGTACGGACCGAGGATGACCGCGCCGACACCGTCCTCGCGGAGGTCGAGCGCGAGCGCGAGGACGACACCCTTGCCACCCGGCCCCGGCATCTCGAGCAGCTCGCCGGCCATCGCACGTTCGAGGCCGTAGATGCGCGCGATGCCGTCGCTGACCGATGTGATGACTC
>JBAQGL010000015.1:0-2195 GCA_049287785.1 Candidatus Dormiibacterota bacterium
GATCCATCCGTATCACCTGGCCGCGCCCGCCCTCGTGGCAGCCATCCCGGTGGCTGCGGCGCTCGGGTTCACGCGGCGGGGACGGCGCGCAGTCGCAGGCGGCGCCGCCGGGTACGCGCTGGCGTGCATCGGGGCCGGCATACAGGCCGGGGCGGGCGAGACCGCATCGGTACGCGTGCGAATCCCTGGAATCTTCCCGGTGCTGCACGTCGCCTGGGGATCGGGGTTCTGGGTTGGCGTGGTTGAGGCCGCGTTACGGATTGATATCGGGGGTGGCTCGCCGCCGGTTCTGCCGTCCTAGCCAGGCTACACTCGGGCCGCTTTGAGATCGGATCAAAGACGTAACAAGCCCAAGAAGACGTGGTCATGACAAGCGGAAACACCGCTCGAGCTCTCAGCTCGGTGCGCGTTCGGCGTTTGATCATCGAGCAGTCAAAACGCGCCCATGTGGGACACATCGGCTCTGCACTCTCGATCGCGGACATCCTGGTTGCGCTCTACTCCGGGACCATCGATCCGGAGGTGGACGTCTTCATCCTGTCGAAGGGTCACGCCGCCCTGGCGCAATACTGCGTCCTCACCGAGCTCGGGTTGATCACACATCAGATGCTCGACACGTACTGCGGCGACGACACTCAGCTTGGCGTGCATCCGGACCACACGTTGGACGGCATCACCTTCTCCACCGGCTCGCTCGGTCATGGACCATCACTCGGTGCCGGCGTTGCGCTTGCCAAGCGCATCGTGGGCAAACCCGGCAGAGTGTTCGTACTGATGAGCGATGCGGAGCTCAACGAAGGCTCGGTCTGGGAAGCGATGATGTTCGCCGGTCATCACGAGCTCGACAACCTCACGGTCATCCTCGACAACAACGGTCAGCAAGCACTCGCACCGACCGTCGACGTGATCGACCTCAGCGGTGTCGACCAGCTCGTTCGGACGCTCGGATGGGAATGCCGGCGCGTGGATGGACATGCTGTCGACGAGTTGACCACTGCCCTGGCCGTCAACACCCCGGGGAAGCCGCTCTTCGTTGTCGCCGACACCCTTGCGGGCAAGGGCGTGAGCTTCATGGAGCGGCAGGTCAAGTGGCACTACCTCCCCGTCGATGACGCGCAATTCACGTTGGCGTTGAGTGAGATCGGATGAGAAAGCAGTTCGTCTCCACGCTCATCGATATCGCGAACCACGACGACCGCGTCGTACTCCTCACCGCCGACCTCGGGTTCATGGTGCTCGAGCCGTTTGCCGAACAGCATCCGGATCGCTTCTTCAACGTCGGCGTCGCCGAAGCGAACATGATGTCGCTGGCCGCCGGCATGGCCCACGAAGGCTTGATCCCATTCTGCTATTCGATCGCGACCTTCGCCTCGATGCGAGGCTATGAGCAGTTCAGGAACGGCGCTGTGCTGCACCAGCTTCCGGTGCGCATCGTCGCGATCGGCGGCGGCTTCGCCTACGGTACCGCCGGGCCGACCCACCACGCGCTCGAGGACATCGCGCTGATGCGGGTGCAGCCGGGCGTTGGGATCGTCGCACCGGCGGATGACGGCCAGGTCGACCGAGCCTTGCGCGATCACTACGCGCGCCCGCAGCCGATCTATCTGCGCCTGGCGAAGGAAACAGCGAGCCACCCGGAACTTGCCGGTCGGTTTCGCTGGGGTCGCCTCGAGGTCATCGGTGACGGCGACGTCGCAATTGTCGCCATCGGCTCGACGACCGGGGTTGCGCTCGAAGCGCGCCGGCGGCTTCAGGCTGAGGGGATCCAGACGGCGGTCGCCGTGGCCGCCTCGATTGCGCCGGCACCGACCGACGATCTGGTCGCGCTCCTGGCATCAAAGAGCGCATGCATCACAATCGAGGACCACCGTCGGGTTGGCGGACTCGGGTCGTTGGTGGCCGAGACGATCGCCGACCACGGTATGGGCGTGCGCCTGACCCGATGCGGAGTCACCGACCCGGTCGGCGAGACCACCGGTTCCGAGGAATTTCTGCGCCGCCGCAACGGCCTCGATGTTGATGGGCTCGTGGCTGCGGTGCGGCGGGTCGCTCTTGTCCCCGCCTGAGACTGGCGCCGCCGCGCGCGCGGCGGCCAGCACCCTGACCCATACCCGCCCGATGCCGGCAGCTGAGCAGGACGGCGTGGCGACCCTGTCATTCCAGGCGACGCAGTGCGCGATCTGCGACCCCGGCAC
>JBAQGL010000016.1:0-18516 GCA_049287785.1 Candidatus Dormiibacterota bacterium
GCCGCGGTTCGTGAGGCTCTGCTCACGCTCCATCCCGACTTCCGAGCTGTCGTCGTCCTCCGCGACGTCAACGAATTGAGCTACGAGGAGATGTCCGCAGCGCTGCGCGTCCCGATCGGCACCGTCAAGTCCCGACTCAACCGCGCTCGGTCGATGCTCGCCAAAGCCCTCCGCGGCACCGCCGCAGCCCCCGGCTTCGCCGAGGAGAACGCATGAGCCCGCGCCGTCACCTGGACGACCTGTTCTCCGCCGCGTACGACGACGAGCTCTCGCCGATCGAGGAGGCGCGCTTCCACGCACACATGCAATCGTGCGCGCCCTGCGCTGCGGCATATGCGGAGTTCCGGTCAACGGTCGAGGCGCTCCGGGAGATGCCGAAGGCCCGGATGCCACATGTGGTGCACCTTCCCTCGACTGCCCCCGTAGCCGAACGTGCGCCCCGCCCGCGTATCGGCCTGGGCTGGTTCAACCTCGGCGTGGTGCGCCGCTTCCCTGCGACTGCCATCGCCGGCGCCTTCGTGGTTCTTCTGGCGGTCACGGCCCTCCTGCATAGCGGGTCTACCCCGACCAGCACCTCGAGCAACCCGCTACAAGGGCCAGCCGCAGACTCCGGCCAACACGGGTCGGCAGCAGGACAGCAAGTCCCCACGACGTCCTGCACCTCGATCGTCGGCATCGCCGGGGCAGGGCTGCCGGCAAGCTTCAGCCAGGAGGATCTGGCCACCAACCCGGCGCAGCCGGCGGAGCGCCTGATCCTCGCCGCGCCGACCCTGCAGGTCACGGCGGGCAAGCCCGCCGTGGTGTATGCCGAGCTGTCTGTCCCACTCGGGTCGGCGGCCAATCCAGGGGCGGCATCGGCTCCCCTCCCAGCTCGCGCGGTGCTGCCGTGCGTTTCAGTCTCGGTCGTGAGCTCCAGCCTGCGGTTGGATCTACTTCCCGCAGTCGCGGCCCCGCAACCGCAGGGCGCCGGATCGACCTACGCGCCCGGATTCGTCATATCGCCCACCACGACCGGGCCACTGCTCAGCTTCCAGGTACCGGCGGGACTCCCACCGGGCACGGAAGTGCGGGTCGTTGCCACCATCCCGGCCGGCTACACCGGCTCGAACAGCCCGCTGCTCACCGCGGAATTGACGCTCACCACCCGCTGATCCACCGGCGGCGCGATCCGCGGCACCTCTCCTTTACTAGACTGGGAGGCAATGCACCGCCGCCTGGCATGCCTGGCTGTGGCGCTGCTGGTCTCCGGCTGCAGCTTCACCGGGTTCGGATCACCCCCCAACTACGGCTACGTCGTGATCACTGCGGGAGGCGTCGGCCTGCGCTCCGGCGCCGCCGACGTTCCGCCGAATCTCGATCTTCGCCTGCACGCCACCGGCGCGCCGCTGCAGGCATCGGATGTGACCGCGACCCTCGACGGGAACTCGCTGACGCTCGCGGCCCAGCACCAGGACCTCCTCGCCACGGTGCAGCCGCTGCTGCCGCTCTCGTCGCCCCACCGCCTCTCTGTGGCCGTCTCGGGCATGAGCACCCAGAACTTCACGTTCACGGTCATCCCGCCCACCGCGGCGATGCTCGCGGCCCACATCGATCCTGCCAGCGGCCTGGTGGTCGACGCTGTGTTCGACGACGCTCCCTCGCAACCGGCGATGGCCGCTGCGCTTCCCGGCGCCACCGTGACCTGGAGCGACCCCGACCATGCGCGGATCATCTGGAAAGGAAGGCCACCCTCGTCGATCACGCTGCCGGCGTCGATCCCCACAGCCGGGGAGGCGCATCTCGATCCCGGGGTCACCCTCTCGTTGGTCGGTATCCCTCGGCACGCCATCCGCCGGGTGACCGTCCCCGGACCTCCCGCCGTCACCGGGATCCCGGTGGACGCGTTCGTGATCAACACCTCGGCGTCGAACAGCTCCCTCGCTTTTCATCTGGGGGCGGTTGCGCAGGTCACCCCGACCGGCTGGCAGGCGCAGGCGAACGGTTCGATCCTCGGGACGCCCGACCAATCCGCGGTGGGTCGCGCCGGGGCGGCAAATCTGCCGATCTGGCCCTCGCTCGCCAACGACTCGACCAACCCTCCGGCGACGGACCAGCTGCTCAACAACCCCAGCGCGGTCACCCGGCTGATCAACGTGATGGTCGCCGCTATCCGCTACGACGGCTACCGCGGCATCAACGTGGACTTCGAGGGGATGCTCCCCGCGGATAAGGCGCCGTTCACGGCGTTCGTCCAGCAGCTGGCAACAGCGGTGCACGCCCGCGGCGCGAAGCTCATCGTCGACGTGGTGCCCCACAACTTTGCCGGCGTGAACGCGTACTCGGCCGCGTATGACATCGCCGCAATCGGCAGGGTCGCCGACTATGTGGATCTGATGGCATATGACCAGCACGGCGATGGGGGCACGCCGGGCCCGGTGGCGGGCCTCGACTGGGACAACTCGATCCTGCAGGCGACCCTGCCGGACCTCAACCCGGCCCACGTGCTCCTCGGGGTGCCGCTCTATGGCCGAGCATGGGGAAGCAGCTTCGGCGGCGCTGCGGCATATTCGAACGTGCTCTACAACGCGCTGGCCGTGCCCGGCGCGCGCGTCGACTACGACTTCGGCGCCCAGACCCCGTACGTCGTCTCTCCGGACGGCTCGCTGATCACCTACTTCGACGATGCGGACAGCCTGGCGCGCAAGGTCGCGCTGGTGCACAAGTACGGCCTCGCGGGGATCGCCGCCTGGCGGCTCGGCTTCGAGGACCCGGGGTTCTGGTCGCTCTTCCGCGCCTGAAGCGAGCCTAACTCTCGGAGGCGCCGGTCCCGAGGTCGGGGAGGTTGAGGGTGTTGACCCAGTCGCGAATCTTGGCGAGCCGTTCCTCGCTCTCGGGGTCGGTCTCCGTCAGCTCGCCGTCCTTGTCCGCCTCGGGGAGGACGCCGGCCTTGTCGAGCACCTCGTCGGCGACGAAGATGCCGGCTCCGACCCTCACCGCCACGGCGATCGCGTCTGACGGGCGGGAGTCGATCTCCAGGCGGCGCCCGTCGACCTGGGCGAGGATCCTCGCGTAGAAGACCTCGTTGCTGAGCGAGGTCACGACGATCCGCTCCACGGTCACCTCGACCGCGCTCAGCAGGTTGGCGAGCAGGTCGTGCGTGATCGGTCGCTCCGGAGTGATCCCCGTGATCTTGAGGGCGATCGCATTGGCTTCGTTGATGCCGATCCAGATGGGAAGGTAGCGATCAGCCGTCTTCTCCTTCAGGATGACGACGTGCTGGCCGGTCGGCATGTGCACCCTGATGCTGTCGACGGTCATTTCCACCAGGTCGGCCATGCCTCGATCATAACCCCGGAAGTGCGCCCGCGAGGACATCCATGCCTCGCCGCTACCATGGATCGCTGTGGCTCGCGAGACTCTGTTGCTGGTGGATGGGCACAACCTCGTGTACCGCGCCTTCCACGCGATGCCCGCGTTGAGCAACAGCCGGGGTGAGATGACCAACGCCGCCTACGGCTTCACGTCGATGCTGTTCAAGGCGCTCAACGACACCACTCCGACGTATGCCATCGCAGCATTCGACCCGCCGGGTCCGACGTTCCGCCACGAGAAGTTCGCGGAATACAAGGCGCAACGGCAGCGTGCCCCGGACGAGCTGCGTGCCCAGTTCCCGTGGGCGCGTGAGGTCGTCGAGGCACTCGGCATCCCCATCGTGGAGATACCGACCTTCGAGGCCGACGACGTCATCGGCACGCTGGCGCAGAAAGCCGAGGCGGCCGGACTCGACGTGATCATCGTCACCGGTGACCTCGATGTGCTGCAGCTCGTCACCGAGCACATCCGCGTTTTCGCGAGCCGGCGCGGTCTGAGCGACACGATCATCTATGACGTCGACAAGGTGCGCGAACGCTACGGGTTCGAGCCGCCTCTGGTCGTCGATTTCAAGGCGCTGCAAGGAGATCCGAGCGACAACATCCCCGGCGTCCCGGGCATCGGCGAGAAGACGGCGATGTCATTGGTGCAGCAGTACGGGCCGCTCGAGAATGTCCTTGCCGCAGTCCCGACCATGCCGCCCGGCCGCGTGCAGCGCGCACTGGAAAGCCATATGGAGCAGGCGCGGTTGAGCAAATGGACGGCGACCATCAAGGTTGACATCGATATCGACCTGCCGCTCGAGGACGCACGCCTCTTCAACTACGACGAGGGCGATGTACGAGAGCTGTTCGACCGCCTGGAGTTTCGCAGTCTGCTCCCGCGGCTGCCGGGACGCGCGCTGAACGACGGTTCGGTGCCGGCAAATGTTGCGCCGGCGAGCGAACCCGCTCCGCTGTCCGGCGACCTGCAATCGCCGGCGACGGAAGTCGAGATCGTCGTCGATGCGCATCAAGCCGACGACGCGATACAGCGGGTCCGCGCAGCCGGAGCGATGGCGGTGCGCACCGTGGTTGACGGCAACCCGAGAACCGGCGACATGATCGGTGTCGCCTTCGCTCCCCAGGGCGAGGACATCGCCTACTACATGCCCGTGTGGCACGCCGGACTCGAGCGCAATGCGGATCCGGCAGCCATCACAGCGCTCGAGCAAGTGCTCGCGGACAGCACGATTCCCAAGCGGGGGTACGACCTCAAGCGTGAGCTGCTCGCATGGCGGCGCCGCGGTATAGCGATCCAGGGTCTGCAGTTCGATGCGCTCCTCGCCGCCTACCTCACCAACTCGCGCCTCAAGGTTCCGACGCTGCCGGTCCTGGCGCACGATCTTGCGTTGCTGAGCGTCGAGGCCGAGGAGACGTTGCTCGGCAGTGGTCGTGGCAAGCGCGGGATCGCGGATGTCCCGGTGGAGGAGGCCGCCGCGTACTACGGCGTGTGGATCGGCCTGCTCGATCCGGTCGGCGAGAAGTTGGTACGCGACATGGAGCGTGCCAACGCGACTCGGCTCCACGACACCATGGAGCTGCCCCTGGTCCCCATCCTCGCCGCCATGGAGGTGGAGGGAGTCGCCGTCGATTGCGACCTGCTCGGCGCCATCAGCGCCGAGATGTACACGCGCATCGCCGAAATCGAGTCCGAGGTGCAGGAGGTTGCGGGGTACACGTTCAACCCCGGCAGCACCCAGCAATTGGGACGGTTCCTCTACGACGACCTCGGTCTCGCCAGCGGGCGCAAGACCAAGACCGGCCGGAGCACCGATGCCGACACGCTCGAGGCGCTGCGCGGGGAGCATCCCGTGGTCGAGCAGATTCTCGAGTGGCGCCAGCTCACCAAGCTGAAGAGCACCTATGTCGATGCCCTGCCATTGCTGTGCACGGCGGATTCGCGCGTGCATACGTCCTTCAACCAGGCGGTCGCGACCACCGGCCGGCTGTCGTCCTCCGACCCGAACCTGCAGAACATCCCGGTGCGCACCCAGTGGGGTCAGCGAATCCGCCGCGCCTTCCATGCCGATACCGGGCAGCGCCTGGTGAGCGCCGACTACTCGCAGGTGGAGCTGCGCGTGCTCGCGCACGTGACCGGTGAGACGGAGCTGATCGAGGCGTTCCAGCGCGGCGAGGACATCCACCGGCGCACTGCCGCTGAGGTGTACGGGGTCGAACCCGACGCGGTGACGCCGGACATGCGCCGCATCGCCAAGGTGGTGAACTTCGGTGTGGTGTATGGGTTGAGCGACTTCGGGCTCGCGCGCGACACCGGCATGAGCCGCGAGGACGCCCATACCTTCATCGATACGTACTTCCGCAATTTCCCCGCAGTCACTGCCTACCTCGAAGGGGTGCGAAACCATGCTCGGGAGTACGGTTGGGTCGAAACGTTTATCGGACGGCGCCGCTACATCGCGGACATCCGCGCGGCAAACCGTCAGCTGCGATTCGCGGCCGAGCGTATGGCGGTGAACATGCCGATCCAGGGTGGAGCGGCCGACATCATGAAGCAGGCGATGATCCTCGTCGATGAGGCGCTCCGCGAGCGGGGATTGCGCAGCCGCATCCTCCTCCAGGTGCACGACGAGCTCCTGCTCGAGGCGCCGGCGGAGGAGGTGGATGACCTCGTCGTACTCCTCCGGGAACGCATGGGTGCAGCCGAGGCACTCAAGGTGCCCCTCGACGTTGACGTCAAGGTCGGCGACAACTGGGGGGACATGACCCGCCAGGAGGAGGTGCGACGCTCGTGAGCTCCAGGCCGAGGCCGACTGTGACGATCTGGCCGATGGAATCAAGGTACTTGGTGCAGTCGATGTGTTCTATCCTCGCGTCCGGTGGAACATTCGAACGGGACACGACGGAACTCAGCAAGGGGCCACAAGGTCACTTCGGGACCGTTCTGCTCCTCTTGCCACCGCCCGGGACAATTGAGCTGGTCCGCAAAGAGTCGGGCGAGGGACACCTGCGGGTCTGGATTCTCGATCGCAACCGCCCCATCGCGAGTGTGGACGATGATCTCAGCACTGACGCGAAGTGGCTCATCGACACCGTCTTCGACGGGTACGACCATCCCGATCAACCACCTGCACCCTTCACTCCGGAGCCGCTGCCACCGCCCGAGGTCGAAACGCCTCATCCTCCAACCTGGCGTGAGCGTGTGTGGGAGACCCCGGCCGCGGGCTTGCCAGACCACCAGATCTGACGCGTCTCGACGCGTTGTCCGGGGAGACATGACGCCCATCGCGAGGACCTGAGGGTGCCAGAACTTCCCGAGGTGGAGACGGTCGCTCGTGACCTTCGCGCAGCGGTTACCGGCCGGCGCATCGAAAGGGTCACCGTCGATCGCCCCGACATCGTGCGTGTCCCCGACGGACGCATGCTCCCGGCATTGCTCACCGGTCAACGTTTCGAGAACGTGGATCGCCGCGGCAAGTACCTGTTGCTCGAGCTCGATTCCGGCGACGAGCTGATGGTGCACCTCGGCATGACGGGGCACCTGCTCGTCTGTGACGCTGATGAGCCGGTCGCAAAGCACACGCACATCCGCGCCTCGCTGGACGATGGTAGCGAGCTCCGTTTTGACGACGCGCGTCGCTTCGGGCGCGTCGCCTATGGCTCCCGTGACGCGCTGATCGCCGCGCGCGTGCTGCCCAAGCTGGGTGTCGAACCCCTTTCTGACGCCTTCTCGCAGGAGCGGCTCGACGCCGTGCTTCGCACGACGACGAGGACCGTGAAAGCCGCTCTGCTCGATCAGAAGGGCGTGGCGGGCCTCGGCAACATCTACATCGATGAGGCGTGTTTCCTGGCGGGCGTCCGGCCCACCCGGCGATGCAATCGCCTGACGCGCCGCGAACGAGCCGCCCTGCTCGATGCCATCCCGCGCGTGCTCACCGCAGCGGTTGCCAACCGGGGCACCAGCGTCGACGACTACCGCGATGTGTGGAACGCGCGCGGAAGCAACCAGGAGCGCCTCCAGGTGTATGGGCGCGGCGGCCTACCCTGCTTCGTGTGCGGCACGACCCTCCGTCGCACCGTCACCGCCGGCCGCACCACGGTGTACTGCCCGCACTGCCAGCGATGACCCGGGTCACCATCGCGAGTTATGACGACGACCCGCCGCTCGGCGGTCAGGGCGTGGTGGTGCACGGCATGCGAGCTGCACTCGAGCGCCGTGGGGTGCGTGTCCACACGATCTCGGGACGGGGCGAGCACGCGATTGCCTTCGCGCGGCGCACCGGCCGGGCGCCGCTCGACTTCTCCCTGCAGCTCAATCGATATCCGCAGATCCTGCTGCGCGCTGCACCCGACGTGATCCATGCGCAGGGTGGCCCCGGAGGAGTCTTGCTCTGGAAGCAGCTCGGCGCACCACTCGTCTACACCGCCCATCACACCTATCGTCAGGCGCACCCGCGCGGCTCGGTGAAGCGGCTGCTCAATGGCGTCGAGGCGCGCTCATACCGCGGTGCGGCGATGGTCCTTCCGGTCTCGCGCTCGACCGCCAACGCGCTCCTCGAGATGGGGATCCCGGCATCACGCATCGAGGTGCTGTCCAACGGGGTCGAGGCCGTCGACCTTCCCGGCGTGGACCACGAGGACGGTCGGGTGCTCTTCGTCAGCCGGATGGAGCGGGAGAAGGGTGCGCTCGACGCGGTCGCGATATTACAGGCGCTCACCTCAGCGGACCCGAAGGTGCACGGCGTTCTGGTGGGAGGCGGCAGCCTCGAGGCGGACGTTCGGCGAGCTGCGCAGTCGAGTGGCGGGCGGATCGAGTACCTGGGTGCGCTCGACCGCGAGGCGTTGAACCACGAGTACGCCCGGGCGGCGGTGGTGCTGATGCCGTCGCGGTTCGAGGGATTGGGCATGGTTGCCCTCGAGGCACAAGCCGCGGGAACGCCGGTCGTGGGCTTCGATGTTGACGGCCTGCGCGACGCGGTCGGCGTTGGCGGCGTTCTCGTCCCCCCCGGCGACATGGCCGCCATGCGCGAGGCGGTCCTCCGCCTCTTGCACGATCCAGCACGCCGAGCCGAAGCGGGGGCGCGGGGACGCGAGGTCGTGTTGGCCGAGCACTCGTGGGACGCGATCGGTGGGCGCCTCGAGGAGATCTACACAGCGGTGCGCTGAGCCCGAATTCGGCGAGAGGAGAGCAGCGACTACACTCGAAGGGTGCCCGCCCTCGAGTTGCTCGCGCCCTTCGAACCAGCCGGTGATCAACCCGACGCCATCGCGGCGCTCAGTCGCGGGCTGACCGAGGGCCAGCGCGAGCAAACCCTGCTCGGCGTGACCGGGTCGGGCAAGACCTTCACGATCGCCAACGTCATCGCGGAGCAACAGCGTCCAACCCTCGTGCTCTCGCCGAACAAGACGCTGGCAGCCCAGCTCTGGGCGGAGTTCCGGGAGTTCTTTCCCAAGAACGCCGTCGAGTATTTCGTCTCCTACTACGACTTCTACCAGCCCGAGGCCTACATCCCGCGCACCGATACGTATATCGAGAAGGACTCGTCGCGGAACGACGAGATCGATCGCCTGCGCAACAGTGCGACCCGCGCATTGCTGACCCGGCGCGATGTGGTGGTGGTGGCCTCGATCTCCTGCATCTACGGCATCGGGTCGCCGGAGAACTATCTCGGGGAGTCGATCACCGTGAAGCGCGGAGAGTCGTGGCGTCGCGACATCCTGCTGCGCAAGCTCTCCGACCTGCAGTACTCACGCAACGACATGGACTTCGGGCGCACGCGCTTTCGGGTGCGAGGCGACGTCGTCGATGTGCAGCCTGCGTATGAGGAGATTGCGACCCGCATCGAGTTCATGGGTGACACCATCGAGTCCATCAAAGACTTCGACGCGCTGACCGGTGAGATCTTGACCATGCGCGACGAGCTCACCGTCTTTCCGGCGACGCACTACGTGACGCCGCAGGAGCAGATGAATCGTGCGCTCGTCTCCATCGAGGCCGAGCTCGAGGATCGGGTGAAGCTGCTCGAGACGCGCGGGCGCCTCCTCGAGGCGCAACGGCTGCGCCAGCGCACCAACTTCGACATGGAGATGATGCGCGAGACCGGCACCTGCGCAGGCATCGAGAACTATTCGCGTCACCTGAGCAATCGCTCCGAGGGGGAACGCCCGCACTGCCTGCTCGACTTCCTGCCCGACGACGCGCTCATCATCGTCGACGAGTCGCACGTCGCGGTACCCCAGATCGACGGCATGAACAAGGGGGATCGCGCTCGCAAGCTCCCCTTGGTGGAGTACGGGTTTCGGCTCCCGTCGGCGCTCGACAACCGCCCCCTGACCTTCGCCGAATGGGACTCGATGATCGGGCAGATCATCTATGTCAGCGCCACGCCGGGCCCCTATGAGGAGTCACACGCGACCCAGGTGGTGGAGCAGATCATCCGGCCGACAGGTCTCGTCGATCCCACCATCGAGGTGAAGGAGTCGCATGGCCAGATCGACGATCTCATCTCCCAGATGCGACGCCGCATCGAGAAGCACGAGCGCTGCCTGATCACCACGCTCACCAAGAAGATGGCCGAGGATCTCACCGACTACCTGCGTGAGGCCGGCATCAAAGTGCGATACCTGCACAGCGATATCGACACTCTCGAGCGCGTCGAGATCATCCGCGACCTGCGCCTCGGGGTGTTTGACGTGCTGGTGGGAATCAACCTGCTGCGCGAGGGACTCGACCTTCCCGAGGTGTCGTTCATCGGCATCCTCGACGCCGACAAGGAGGGCTACCTCCGCGGCTATCGCTCCCTGATTCAGACGGTCGGGCGGGCTGCGCGCAACCTGTTCGGCCACGTGGTCATGTATGCCGACCGCACGTCGGACGCGATGGAGCGGGCGATTGCCGAGACCGACCGTCGTCGCGCGATCCAGGTCGCGTACAACGTCGAGCACGACATCACGCCCCTGTCGATCGTGAAGGCCGTGTACCAGATGGAGTCGCATCGCGACCAGCAGTCGCTTCGCGCAGCCGCATTCCAGGAGGCATCCGGACTCCCGCCCGATGAGGTGCTCCGGCTTGCCAAGGACGTGGAGAAGGAGATGCTTCGCGCGGCTCGGGACCTGGAGTTCGAGCGTGCCGCGGAGCTGCGCGATCGGTTGGTGGAGCTCCGGCGGCGCATCGAGGGTGTGGAGGAACCGGAGCCCGCGCAGACCCATCGCGGCAGGGGACGCCCGGTCCACTCGAGGTAGCTGGAGGACGATGCCGGGGTGCCGATTCCCCTCATGCTGGCGACCCTCAGCGACCGTCGCGACTTCGGTAACGACTGGCTCCTCGAGCGCAAGTTCGACGGCGAGCGCTGCGTTGCGCGCAAAGCGGGCGGCGATGTACGCCTCGAGTCGCGTACCGGCAAGGACCTCACCGCCACGTACCCCGAGGTGCGCGCTGCCCTGGCTGCACAGCGCGCACGCGAGTTCCTGCTTGACGGTGAGGTGGTCGCATTCCAAGGTGAGCAGACGTCCTTCAGCCGCCTGCAGCAGCGTCTCGGCACCAGCGCGCCGTCTCGCGAGCAGATGGACGCGTACCCGGTGGTCTACTGCGTCTTTGACCTCCTGGCGATCGACGGCGAGGTCCTGACTCACCGGCCGCTCGCAGAGCGTCGCGCGCGGTTGACGCGGGCAATCCGGCCGAGCGCGGCCTTACAAATTTCTGAGGCGTGGCGGGACAACCCGCAGCGACGGTTTGACGATGCGTGCCGTTCCGGGTGGGAGGGACTCATCGCCAAGCGGGCCGATGCGCCGTATGCCCCCGGGCGCTCGAAGGACTGGCTGAAGCTGAAATGCGTGTGGGAGCAGGAATTCGTCATCGGCGGTTATACCGATCCAACCGGCAGCCGGACTGATTTTGGTGCGCTGCTCGTCGGTTATCACGAGGACCGCCAACTTCGCTACGCCGGAAAGGTCGGCACCGGCTACACCGCGGCGAGGCTCCGTGATCTCGGCGCGCGGCTGCGATCCCTGGAGTCATCGGGGCCATCATTCGTGGACGCGAGACCCATTCCGCGCGGTACGCACTGGACCCGGCCGGAACTGGTCGCGCAGATCGGCTTCGCAGAATGGACGAATGATGGCCGCCTGCGGCAACCGCGCTTCCTCGGGCTACGCGACGACAAGCGACCGGCCGAGGTGACTCGGGAGCGGCCCCGATGAAACGGTGTTTCGGCGACGGCGATCCCCTCTACGAGCGGTATCACGACACCGAATGGGGCTTTCCAGCGCCAGATGAGCGTGCGCTGTTCGAGCTCCTGAGCCTCGAGGCGTTTCAGGCAGGGCTCTCCTGCGGACCATTCTTGCCAAGCGCGACGCATTCCGCCGCGCATTCGCGAATTTCGACGCTGATGCCGTGGCGCGCTTCGATCCAGCAGACGTCAAACGCCTCCTGGATGACGCCGGCATCGTGCGGAATCGGGCGAAGATCGAGGCGACCATTGGGAACGCGCGGGCCATCCTGCAGCTCCGCACAGCAGGCGATTCGCTGGCCTCAGTCCTTCAGCCGGATCCAAGGGCATCACGGCGCAGGCCGCCGGCGTCGTGGAGCGACGTGCCCTCGACGACCCCCGAGGCCGTGGCCCTTGCGCGCGAACTCAAACGCCGAGGCTTTCGCTTCCTCGGCCCGACAACGCTCTACGCATTCATGCAGGCCTGCGGCGTGGTCGACGACCACCTTGCCGCTTGCCCGATACGACCCGCCGCCGAGCGCGCGCGCCGGGCAGCCGGCCTGACCTGACGGTCGTCAGCACCGGAGGGGTCGCGAGCGCTGAGGGCTTGACCGGGCGTACATCTGTTCGGTAGGATGCGTCGCCCATGGCCATCGAGTTGCAACGCGCCGTCCACCGCCTGCACTACGTCTGCGCCGAGTGCGGGGCCGAGGCGCCGAAGTGGGAGGGCCGCTGCCCGGCGTGCGCGGCGTGGAACAGCCTCAGCGAGGACGTCGTGCGGCTGACCGGCCGCAAACCCGGACCAGCGATCGCCGCCGCGACCACGACGCCTATGGAGGCGGTAATGGCCGCGCCGGCCCACGTCCTGGCCACGGGCTCGTTTGAAATCGACCGCGTCCTGGGAGGGGGGATCGTTCCCGGCAGCGTCGTGCTGCTTGGTGGTGACCCTGGCATCGGGAAGTCCACCATCGCGCTGCAGGTGTCACACAGCTGCGGCAACGAGGTGTCACCGGCGCTGTACTGCACCGGTGAGGAGTCGCTTGAGCAGCTTGCCCTGCGAGCTCGGCGGCTTTGCTGCACCGGTGCCAGGGTTCGCCTGCTCGTCGAATCCGACGTCGACACCGTGATCGCCACGATCGAGGCAGAGCGTCCCTCCCTGGTCGTGGTCGATTCGGTCCAGACGCTGCGCGATGCCGGGACGCCCGGGCCGCCGGGGAGCGTGTCGCAGGTCCGCGCCGCGGTGCTGCGAATGAGCGAGGTCGCGAAGGCGACCGGTGTACCCGTGCTCCTGGTCGGACACGTCACCAAGGAAGGTGCCATCGCCGGCCCACGAACTCTCGAGCACATGGTCGACGTTGTCCTGTACATCGAAGGCGACCGGCTCGGAGAACTCCGGATGCTCCGGGGCATCAAGAACCGGTTCGGAGCGACCGGCGAGGTGGGCCTGCTCACCATGGAGCGCGACGGCATGCGCGATCTCGACGCCCCAAGCCGCGGCATGCTCGACGCGGCATCCCTCGGCGCCTCGGGCAGCGTGCTGACGATCACCTGCGACGGGCTCCGGCCGATGGCCGTCGAGGTGCAGGCGCTGGTCGTCCCCTCGCCGTTCCCGCTCCCGAGGCGAACCGCGACCGGCTATGAGCTCAACCGCCTGCACCTCATGCTCGCCGTGCTCGCCAAGCGCGCCGCCATCTCCGCTTCCAAGCTGGACGTGTTCGTCAACGTCGCCGGCGGCATCCGTCTCGCGGATCCTGGGACCGACCTCGCGGCGGCGCTGGCGATCGCCGGCACGGTCAAGAACCGGGCGGTGTCGCGCCAGTGCGCGGTCATCGGAGAGCTGGGCCTGGGCGGCGAGGTCCGCAGGGTGTCCCGAACCGAGGTGCGCCTCGCCGAGGCGGCGGCCGTCGGGATGGAGGCGGTGATCCTGCCCGAGAGCTATCGCGGCGCAGTTCCCGACGGACTTCGCTGTCATCAAGTCCGCAACTTGATCGAGGCGGTTGCACTGCTCGGGTGACCGTCGTGTCGCGCCAGCTTTCGGCGCGAAGATCGTGTGGTTCAATCGCTGAGATGCACACGCATACCGCTCGAACGATCCAGCGGGCGCGAAATGTCTCGCGAATCATCGGCGCCAGCGTCGGGTTCGTCTTCGGGGTGCTCTACGGCGTCTTCATCCTGTCCGGCACCCCCGGAGTGCTCAACAGCAGCACGACCACGGCGGGGGCGGCACTCCTCGCCGCGGGCGCCGCGGGCGCCGCATCGCTCGCCCTTGCCGCCCCGCTGCTCAGCGTCGAACCCTACCTCTGGCTCGAGCGGATCCTGGACGAGGCCCCGGCAGGGCAGATCATCGGCTCCCTCATCGGTCTTATCGCGGCACTGCTGATCTCGACGATGGTCGCCGTCCTCCTCAACCCGTTGCCCTTCGGGCTCGGGGTGCTGCTCTCGCTCAGCCTTGCGACGGCGCTCATCTACGTCGGCGTGCGCACCGGCAGCCACCGTCGCGACGCGCTCGGAGTCGTCTTCGGCCGCTCGGCTCCGATGGACATCGATCAGGGAGGTCCCGGTCCGATCGACGGGCAGCCGGTTCTGGTCGACACCAGCGTCCTCATCGACGGCCGTATCGTCGACGTCGCGGCCGCCGGCTTCGTCCCCGGGCGACTGCTCATCCCAGGCTTCGTGCTCGAGGAGCTGCAACGGGTCGCCGACTCCGCGGATCCGTTCCGCCGCCAGAAGGGGCGGCGGGGGCTCGGTGTCGTCGACGCGCTGCAGAAGGCTGATGACGTCATCTGCGAGCTCGTCGATCTCGATTTCCCGGGCACCCCCGACGTCGACGCCCGATTGGTCAAGCTTGCCCGCGCGCGTGGCGCCTCGCTCATGACCCAGGACTACAACCTCAACCGCCTCGCCCAGATCGAGGGAGTTCGCGTGCTCAACCTGAACGACCTCGCCAACGCGGTCAAACCGATCGTCGGCGCGGGCGAGAGCATCGCGATCGCCATCGTCAAGGAGGGGAAGGAGCCGCACCAGGGCGTCGGGTACTTCGAAGACGGCACCATGGTGGTTGTGGAGAACGGACGCAGCCATGTCGATGAGACGGTCACGGTGACCGTGACCACCGTGCTCCAGACCACCGCGGGCAGGATGATCTTCGCGACCCTCGCCGACGACGACTCCGGCAAGCCTCGGGTGTTGCGGCCGGTTCGCGCCAAGGTCGCGCAGCGCTGAGCAGCGCGCTCATCGTCCCCGCCTTCGGGCTCGGTGTGAGGGCGGGAGAGGACAAGCTCTGGGTATCCGTCTCGGGGCGGCCGGTCCTCGCCATCACGCTGGAATCGATCGCCGCCGCCGGGTGCTTCGACCTCATCGCCATCGCGGCCCCCACGAGCCGCTGGGAGGCGATCCGCGCCATCGCCGCGGAGCACCATCTCACCAAGATCGTCCTCCTCGAGGGCGGGGCGCGTCGCCAGGACAGCGTCGCCGCGGCCATCGATCGCTGCGAGGGCCACGACTGGATCACCGTGCATGACGCGGCTCGCCCGCTCACCTCGCCCGAGGTCTTCCGGGCGGTGCTCGACGCCGCCCGCGCTGATGGAGCGGCCATCGCAGGGGTACCCTGCGTGGACACTGTGAAGCAGGTGCAGAACGGCCAGGTCGCGGCCACCCTCGACCGCGCCTCGATCATCGCGGCGCAGACGCCACAATCCTTCAGTGCCGGCATCCTGCGCCGGGCACATCTCAACGCCGCGAGCCACGAGATCAGCGCCGGCGACGACGCGGCGCTCGTCGAGGCGATCGGAGTCCCGGTCACGGTGGTTCCCGGCGACCCGCGCAACTTCAAAATCACGTTCCCGCAGGACCTCGTCCTGCTCCGCTCCTTACTCGAGGAGGTCCGATGACCCCGCGAATCGGCCACGGCATCGACGCGCACCGCTTCATCCCGGGGCGGCCGTTGATGCTCGGCGGCGTCCTGATTCCCTACGCTCGCGGCCTGCTGGGCCACTCCGACGGCGACGCTGTGGTGCACGCGCTCGTCGATGCCATCCTCGGCGCGTCAGGGCTCGGCGACATGGGCCGGCATTTCCCGTCGGGTGACCCGCGTTGGAAGGACACCTCGGGCTGCGAGTTCCTGACGATCGTGGCTGAAAAGCTCCGCGAGGAGGGCTGGGTGATCAGCAGCGCTCACGTCATCGCCATCGCCGAGGAGCCGCGGCTCGCCGCACATCTCGGGCCGATGTCCGAGGCGATGTCCAAGGCGCTGGGCCTCGAGCCCGGGACGATCGCGGTGGGCGCGACCACCACCGATGGCATGGGCTTCTCCGGCCGGAGTGAGGGGATCGCCGCCTCGGCGACGGTGTTGCTGGACCGGCAGTGACGCTGCAGCTGCACGACACGATGAGTCGTGAGCTCGTCGCCGTGGAGCCGATCGAGCGAGGTCACGTGCGGATGTACACGTGCGGACCGACGGTCTGGAACCGCGTCCACATCGGAAACTTCCGCACCTTCATCTTCGAGGACATCCTGCGTCGCTGGCTCGAGCGGAGATTTCCGAAGGCGGTCACTCACGTGATGAACCTCACCGATGTCGACGACCGGATCATCAAGAACGCCGTCGAGCACGGACATTCGCTCGACGAGGAGACCGCGCCGTGGATCGCCGCGTTCGAAGAGGATCGCGAAACGCTGGGGATCCGGCCGGCGCACCACTACCCCCGCGCCACCGAGTACATCGAGCAGATGGTCGACCTGATCGAACGCCTCGAGAAGGCGGGCGCCGCGTACCAGACCGACGGCAGCTACTACTTCCACATCGCGGCGTTCCCGGCGTACGGCAAGCTCAGCGGTGCGCGCGCGGAGGGGCTCGTGGCCGGCGCCAGCGGCCGCATCGACGCGGACGACTACACCAAGGAAGATGTCCGAGACTTCGCGCTCTGGAAGGCGGTCGGACCTGACGAGATCGGCTGGGACACGCGCATCGGCAGGGGTCACCCGGGCTGGCACATTGAGTGCTCGGCGATGAGCATGACCCTGCTCGGCGAGAGCTTCGACATTCACTGCGGCGGCGTCGACAACATCTTTCCCCACCACGAGAACGAGATCGCCCAGTCCGAAGCGGCAACCGGCAAGCGCTTCGTGCGCATCTGGTGCCACAGCCAGCACCTGCGCGTCAGCGGCGAGAAGATGGCCAAGCGTCTCGGCAACTTCGCCACCGTGCCCGACGTGCTCGAGGAGGGAGCGAGCCCCGCGGCGCTCCGCTACCTGCTCGCCGCGCGGACCCACTATCGCAAGGCCCTCGACTATTCGGACGAGCTGCTTGCCGATAGCACGATCGCGGTGCAGCGGCTTGTCGACTTTCAGACTCGCGTCGATGGGCTCCACACCGCCGAGGAGGACGGGAACCCGCGCGACGAAGCCGTGCTGGCGTCGGTGCGCGGGATGCGCATCGGGTTCGACGAGGCGATGGACGACGACCTCAACCTGCCCGAGGCGATGGGCATCGTCTTCTCCGGGCTGCGTGACGTCAACCGCGTGCTCGACAGTGGCTCCGTCAGCGCCGAGACGCAGCGGACACTGCAGCATCTTCTCGCCGACATCGACGACGTGCTCGGCGTGCTCGCCCTGGTTGCCCGCGAACGTCAGGCCGCTCCGGACTCCGAGGAGCAGCGATGGCTCGACGAACGCGCCGCCGCACGCGCGGCCCGCGACTTCGCCCAGTCCGACCATCTCCGCGTGCAGCTCGCCGGCCGCGGCATCGAGGTCGAGGACACGCCCCAGGGCCAGCGCTGGAAGCGGACGTCGCCGCGCCGCGGCTGACGCGGTGGACATCCTCTACGGGCGCAATCCCGTGCTCGAGGCTCTTCGCGCGGGCCGTCCCGCCCGAAAGATCGTCATCGCTGCGGCGATCCGTCCGGAGGCGCGGCTCACCGAGATCCTCGAGCACGCCGAGGCACGCGACATCCTCGTGGAGGAGGTGCCCCGCCAGCGTCTCGACGACATCGCCCACACCGAGCATCACCAGGGGGTGGCCGGATACTTCCACGCGCGCGCCGCGCTCGACCTGCACGACCTGCTCGACCAGACGCGTCCGCCGGCGCTGCTCGTGATTCTCGACGGCATCCAGGATCCCCAGAACGTCGGTGCCATCGCGCGCAGCGCGGAAGCATGTGGCGCGGACGGCATCGTGGTGCCGCGCCACCACGCGGCACCGCTCACCGCCGCGGCCGTCAAGGCATCAGCGGGAGCCACTGAGCACCTGCCGATGGTCACCGTGCCCAACCTCGCCCAGGCACTCGAGGTCATCGGCGCGGCCGGCATCTGGCGAGTCGGTCTCGACGCCGATGCGCGGGATCGGTACGACACAGTCGATCTCGCCGGGCCCGCCGCGATCGTCGTCGGCGCCGAGGGTGCGGGCATGCGCCGCCTCACCCGTGAGCACTGCGATGTGCTCGTGTCCATCCCGATGATGGGCCACGTCGAGTCACTCAACGCCGGAGCTGCAGCGGCGGTGCTGCTCTTCGAGGCGCAACGCCAGCGCGGTTTCGCTCCGCGCTGAGACCAGCTTTCACTCGATGCAAGCGCTGATCGTCGACGGCTACAACATCATTCATGCCTGGCCGTCGCTGCATGCGACGCTGCGCGACCGCGGTCTCGAGGATGCGCGTCGCGCGCTGGTGAGCGCGCTTGCGGAGTATGCGGCGCAGACCGGCATCGCCGTGACCGTGGTCTTCGATGCGCATGCTCGCCCGGGCGCCATACCGTCGATGGAAAAACACGACGGGGTGACGGTGATCTTCGGGTCCAAACGATCGACGGCGGATCATGTCATCGAGCGCGCTGCATACAAGGCGTCGCAGCGTGGCGAGGGAGCCGATGTCGTGGTTGCGACCGATGACCGCCTCGAACGCGATGTCGTGGGTGCGATGGGTGTGGCGACCATGGGGGCGCGGGCGCTCGAGGCAGAGGTGGCC
>JBAQGL010000017.1:0-13536 GCA_049287785.1 Candidatus Dormiibacterota bacterium
ACATAGACGTTTCCGGCAGCGTCGACCGCAACGCCCGATGGGTACATGGTGGACTCACCGGAGGTTCCGATCGTGCGCACGTAGGTGGGGGTGGCGACGGTGCCGCTGTTTGCGGCAGCGTGGGCTGTGCTCAGCGGCGCTCCGACCGTGAACGCGGCGGCGAGTGGAAGAGCAGCTGCCGCAACCCCAAGGGCGCGTGAACGCAGGCGCGGATGGGAAGTCAAGTCGTCGGTACCGCGTGGCGACGAAGCGAAATGCACCTGGATCACCCTCCTACTGGATGCTGGTCGACGTAGCCGCACCTGGATACGAGAGGCGACTGCCCAACCCCGAACCCCCTGCTTGCCCTTGCCATGATACCGGGTCGGTCCCTGGGAATCAAGTAGAACGCTTCAAACGCGTCGCTCTCTCAGACAACCCTCAGCAGGACGGCGATGCCGTCACGCGGCCCGTCGGACGGCCGCGATCACCCTGTCGTAGAGATCCGCCCGGCACACGACCTGATCGGGAAGCCACGGGCTTGCACGGTTGTACACGAGCTGCGAACCGTCTGCTCGAGTCGCCTTGAGGCCGGCGGCCAGCGCCACGCCCACCGGAGCCGCCGAGTCCCACTCGTACTGGCCACCCAGGTGGAGGTATGCGTCCACATCGCCGAGAACGACCGCCATCGTCTTGGCACCGGCGGATCCCATGAAGCAGAGCTCGGCATCAAGCTCATCGGCGATCGCCACCGCCTGAGGGGGCGTGTGCGAACGGCTCACCACGATGCGCATGCGACCAGGGCCTCGCTGCGGGATCGCGGGCGCCGGGAACGTGGTCATCACGAGATCACGTGCCGGGAGCGACACAGCCGCGGCGATGGGTTGGCCGTTCTCGACCAGCGCGACATGCACCGCCCAGTCGGTGCGTCCGTCTTCGCCGAACTCCCTCGTGCCGTCAAGCGGGTCGACGATCCAGACGCGGGTTGCGGCCAGCCGTCCGTGGTCGTCCTTGCCTTCCTCAGAGAGGACCGCATCACCGGGTCGCTGCTCAGCCAGCAGCGAGGTGATCAGCTCATGCGCCAGACGGTCACCACCGTCCCGGAGGTTTGTTGGATTCTTGAATCCGAGATCGGCGCGGAACGCGAGCAACGCGCGCCCCGCTTCGACTGCAGCGAAACGCGCAAGCTCATGGTCCGATTCGATGATTGGTGTCGAGCCCCCCACGTCTGTCCCCCTGTACACGGCCAACTCGCCCTCGTGGCTTGATCGCTTGTGCCGACCCGGGCGCGGGATCCTGAGTTCCCGTGGGAATCATAACTGATGGCGCGATTAGCGTGTTTGGCGTGATCGTCCGGTCAGCGAGCGACTTCAGCAGGTGGTCGTCCCGCAGGACTTGGTGACGGTGAGGAGCACCGGTGTGATGGAACCGTAGCCCGGCGCCGGGTTGCGGACATACAGCACGATGCCGGGGCCGTTCAGGAAAGCCTTGTGCGATATCGCCATAGTGAACGTGAGCGTCGTGCCATCCGCGCTGACCTTGACGTTGGAGACGGTGATGCCACCGTGGAGGATGGCGACGGTTGGCACTGCCCCCTGGGCGAAGTGCTGCCCGGAAAGCGTGACCGCGTATCGATTGCCACGAATGAACGAGTTGGGCGTCATGCTGTCCAGCCGAGGGCCGGCCGTGACGGTGAAGCACCCGGTGCATCGACCGACGCCGCCGTCGCCGTTCGTGAACGTGACGTCGTAGCGGCCCGGCGCCGCCTGTGGCGATACCACGATGCCGACCGTGGCCGCTGTCGTGGAGGTCACTTGAACGGCCGGCCAGGCAACGATACCGGCCCCCTTCACGAAGACCCTGCCGAGGCCGGCGACGAATCCGGTGCCATGCACGGTGACCGGTTGCGCGAAGGACCCGGCCTGCCCCGCACCCGTCTGCAGGCTGTCGATCGACGTGACCACCGGAGCGGGATCGATGACGACACAGCCTGCGCACACTGCCGAGCTGCCATCCGGATTGGTGACGGTCAATGTCCGTGCACCACGGGTCGCGTCGGGTGCGACGGTCGCGTACGCATAGACCGTCGTGCCCTGGAATGCGAGCTCATTCTTCAGCCAGGCCCGTGTCCCGGAGAGGGTTGCGACGGCTCCGGTCTGGAATCCGGTGCCCTGGATGATGATGAGGTAGTTCCGGGCACCTTGACCGACCGGCACAGTTCCAGACGTGATTGTCACATTCGAGGCGTGTGCTTGGATTGGAGAGGCGTGGGCTTCGATCGGTACTGCGAATGCCGCAGCAGCCACAAACATGACGCCCGCGAGGGCGGCCTTCTTCACGGTCCCAAGCATGTTGCTCATATCCAGTCCCCGATGGCGTGCGCGACCCGGTCCCTGATATGGAGTTGAAGGGCCGCGCCGGAGCAAGCACTGTAACACCTGCGTACCGAGCCCATCGAACGCTCCGCGCGTGGATGTATTCACGCGCTCGACGCGAGTCCCTTCAGCTGATGACTCGACGCGAGCCTGCCCTCGAGGCTACTTCCAGAAGGAGATGTCGTTGTTGGTGAAGTCCGCGACGGCGATCTCGCCGTTCGCGCTGACCGAGACCGATCGTGGTGACCCGAGTTCGCCAAGGTCAGGGTTGCTCCCTGGAGTCCCGAGCGTGTACACGGTGTCAAACGGCGCTGTCATGTCCATCACGACGACCTGCCCCGCAGCCTCGTCAGCAATGTACAGACGACCGTTGGCGATGGTGAGATTCCAGGGGCTGTTGACGGTGGTCGCCGTACCGGTACGCGCGGCGATCACCGTGCATGCGCCGGCAATGGTGCACTGCAGGATCTGACCGGTTTGTGCGTTGGCCACCCACACGCTGGTGCCGTCCCAGGCGATCCCGCGTGGTGCGCTGACGGTCGCACCGGTGCCTGTCCAGTTTTGCAGACAATCTCCAGTGGTTGCCGACAGGTCGACGATACGGTTGTTGTTGGTGTCAGCGACCCAGTAGCTGTCGTTGGTCGCGTCATACGCAACCTGATGTGGGAAGGTGAGGTTCTGGCCGCCGCAGGTGGAAGTCACCGCAGTGATCGACGACTCGTACGCCAGCGTCGACGCATTGAAGAGATCGATCCGCTCATCCTCGCTGTTGGTGAGGATGACCGTGGAACCGTCGGGGCTCACCGAGATCCCACGCGGGTTCTGCATGTTTCCATTGCCCCCACCGAACTCGCCGGTGGCTATCGGAGTGCCGGCGCAGCCGGTGAACTTCTCGATGCGCTGGTTGAACATGTCGGTGACGAAGCAGTCGCCGTTGGGCGCGTATGCGACCCCGAACGGATTGTTGAAGCCGCCGAGCGCAGGCCCCCCTTTGTTGGTGGCCGTGCCGGCAGCCGCGGGCACGCCTGAGCTGACCGTGAAGGTGATCACCTGGTTCGCAAAGGGGTCGGCGGCGACCACGTTGCTGCCGTCGACGAAGACGCCTTCCGGCTCGATGAACCCGGCACCCCCCGTTCCGGTGTTCAGGGTCTGGCCGATGAACACGCCGGCGTTGGTGTAGTGCGTGATCGCCGGGTTCTGCCCATCCTCGGCGATCCAGAGGCCGCCACTGCCGTCACTCGTGATCGCGCGCGGCTGATGGAGGACCTGCGATCCGCCGTTCCACGCCGCGATGCATGTGCCGCTGGTCGGGTCGAGCTCGACCACACGGTTGTTGTCCGTGTCGACCGCATAGATGTTGCCATCGGACCCCACCGCGACATCGCGCGGGCGTGACATCGCTCCGCTGCAGGTGGTCTGCGACCAGATGATGGCCCCAGTGGACTTGTCGACCTTGATGATGCGGCCGTCATAGGTGTCGGCGACATAGACGCCGGTGCTGTCGTTGTCGTTGCCGAACGGCGATTTCAGGGTCAGCGCCGGCGTGGACGTGGCGTTGAAGTTCTGCAGGACCGTCCCCGTCGTGGTCATCTCCACGAGCCCGTTGTTGCCCGTGTCGGTGACCCACAGGTCACTCGAGGTCGTGGAGTCGATCGACAGGTTCCTGGGGTTGCTGAGTGAGGGGCCGGAGGCTGGCACGACGTAGCTGAGCGCGCCGCCCGGGGTGATCTTGTCAACGCGGCTCCCACCGGAGTCCGCGAGATACATGTTGCCTGACGGATCCGTCCCGCCCCCCGCCGGGTACATCGGCGCAACGCCACCCGCATTGAAGATATCGCCCTGGAAGGTCGGGACTATGGGGCCGGATGACGAGCCGTAGTACCCGAAGACATCGACGATGATATCCACGCTCCCCGCCGCGTTGAACAGGTTGATGGTTCCATCGGAGCCCACCTGGACGACGGCGAGGTTGGTGTCGGCCTGACCCACCAGGACATTGACGTCCGACACTCGTGGCGGACTGAGCGCGTCCGACGAATACGCGGTCACGTACGTGTCGGTCGTCGCCCCAACACCGGTGAGGTTCACCACCACGGCTGCCGGCGGGTTGGCGCTGGACATCGACGGTATGCCCGCCTTCCCGGCAACCTGGATGTTGAGGACGCCGGCGGCCCCGGCGCTCACCTTTGCCTTGTCACAGCCGGGGTCGTTGCTATTGCCATATCGTGTATCGCAGAGGCGGCTGGGTGCGACGCCGGAGAACAGCGAACCGCCCTGCGTGCCGGTGTTGTCGGTGAACCACCCGTCAATGTCGACCGCGACGTCAACCGAGCCGGCCGAGGTCTCGATGGTCACCTTGCAGTTGGGCGCCGCGCAGTGCGCCGGCACGGGGACGATCACCCGGTTCGGGACGACCCCGCCTGCGAGCACATTGATGTTGGACGCCTGCGGCGCGGGAGCGCCAGTCGGAAACGCCGTGAGCACGGAGTCCGCCGTCGGCGAAATTGCCGTCAGGTTGAAGACGACGGCGCTCACGCCGGTCGAAGGCACCGGGCTTCCCGAGCCATGGACATCCAAGGTCAGCGGATGGCCGACGACGATGGGCCGATGCCCTGTCAGGTCGCACTGGTTCAGCGTGATGCCCCTGGTGGACCGAGTGTCGCAGATGCGCGTCGGGGTTACCGGGTTGTAGAGGCCGGTCGTTCCCGACGTCGTTGCCGGCACGTATCCCTCGATGTCGATCGCCACATTCGTCGTCCCGACAGCATTGAAGACGTTGAACTGGCCGCCGGGGCTGAGGGCGACCTCGACGAGGTTTGCGATCACCTTGCCGGCGGCGGGCGTGATGTTCGACGTGGACGGCAGGGCTCCGCTCGACGGATACACGGTGAGAACGGTCGACAGCGTGGGTGCGATCGCGGTGAGGTTGACCACCACCGCGCTGACCCCCGTGGCCGGAACGTGACTGCCGGTGACCCCCGCGGTGATTGACCGCGCTACGCCTGGACCGAGCGGACCGTGCGCGCCGGAGCCGCTGTTGCACTGGTTGGCACTGACACCCGGACCGATCGGCCGTGTGTCACAGATCCTGAATGGCGTTACCCCGGTGTACGGTCCCGGGGGACCGAACGGCGCGCTGCCCGACGGCTGGAAGACCTGGATGCGGTTGTTGTTCGCGTCCGCCACATACAGGAGGCCGTTGGTGTCGAATGCGAGTCCCTGCGGCGCGTTGAGATCGGTGTTCGGAGCATTGAAGCAGCAGCCGTAGGTGCCGACCATCTGGTTCGCGAATGTGCCGGCACCGGTGAACTCCTCCACGCGATTGTTGCCGGTGTCTGCGACCCAGATGTTGCCCGACGCATCAACGGCGATGCCCTCCGGCAGCTGCACCTGGCCGGGCGCCGAGCCCTTGGTGATGGTGGGGAAGAGGCTTTCCACCGCGCCATTGCTCGGATTGAGCGCGACGATCCGGCTGTTGTTGGTATCGGTCACGAGCAGGCGATTCTGTGTGGGGTCATACGCGATGTCCCACGGCTTGATGAACTGGCCGCTGCCCGATCCGCGCGTCCCGACGCTCCAGAGCGTAGGCACGGTGCTGCCGGTGCACTTGCTCACGTCGATGGCTTCAATCCGGTTGTTGAACGTATCCGCCACATACATCGTGCCAGCGGGGTCGAACGCAACCGCCATCGGCCAGTTGAAGCTGCTCGTCAGTCGCGATGTGTTCGGACAGCTCGAGATCGGCGTGCCATCCGTGCTGAACTCGTCGATGCGGTTGTTGCGCGTGTTGGCGACCCAGACGTTGCCGTCCTGCGGGTCATAGCCGATGCCCTGCGCCCAGTTGAACGTAGCGCTGTCCACGCCCTTGGTGCCCCAGTTGAAGGGGCTATCTCCATTGGGGAGGTTGAACCGCTCGATCCGCTGGTTGACGGTGTTTGCGACGAAGATCTGGCTGGTGCTCGGGTCAATGGCGATGCCGTGATCCTCGTTCAGCCCTCCAAGCGCGGGGTACGTGCCAATGCCGAGCAGGGGCTGCTGGCTGGACGCAATGGTGCCGTCACTGGAATTGTACGTGAGGATCTTCAGACCCCAGAGGTCGGCGGTGTAGATGAGCGGATTGGCGCCCGCGCCGACTGCCACTCGGCGAAGCTGGAAGAGCTTGGTTGGATCATTCGACAATGTTGCCGCGGCTCCGATCGCGTTGCTGCCGGTGGCTCCGACGTTGAGACAGTTGCCGCTGGTGTCGAAGACCTTGACCTGCTCGAGGTTTGACGACGCGACGTAGACACGGTTCGGCGTATCCGCCGTATCGATGTCGACACCATACGGCTTCGCGACGTCAGCGCAACCGGCGACCCCTGTGCCAAAGGACGTGATGTACGTGCCCGTCGGGGAGTACTTGTCGACGGTGTTTCCGCGATAGTCGGCGGTGTAGATGTTCCCGGCCGAGTCGGTGGCCGCATCGCGCGTGCCCTCGGTGGTGTTCGTGGGCGGATTGGGCGGCACCGTGAACTGCAGGCTGAAGGCGGTGTTGAACACGTAGACGTTGCCGGTCACACCGTCAGAGACGAGGATTTCCTCGGCGTGACTCGCGCTCTGACCAACGCTGATGCCGATCGGGTCCTGAAACGAGTCGGCGTTGCCAGGACCGAAGAGGTGGAAGGACGTGACGAAGCTGCCGTCGCTTGCGTTGAGCTCCTGGACGTCCGCGTTGTCGGTATCGGCGACGAAGACGTGAACGCCGTCAGTCGCGATGTCACGGGGAGCGATGAAGCTGTCAGTTCCACCCCCGACTGGCTCTCCGCGAACGCCCACGGACCAGAGCCGAGTCGTGGTTCCGGCCTGGTACTTCTCGACCTGGTAGTTGCCGGTGTCCGCGACGTAGACGTTCCCGGTCGCATCCACCGCAACGCCGGATGGGTACATCGTCGACTCGCCGTTCGTGCCGATGGTGCGCACGTAGGTCGGGGCGGTGATAGTGGCAGCCGAGGCATGGACGGGGACTGCGGGCGCGCTGACGACCAGCACACCCAGAACCGGGAGTGACGCCGCAGCGATGCAAACGGCCCGAGCCCGGAATCCCCGAAGGGTCGAATCGATACCGGAGGCGGGCAAGCGCCGGCTCCCCCGGAACAACGGCGCTTGCCCTCTCATCTCACTTCCTCAAAAGGTCCGCTGACTCAGCTGTAAAAGCCGAGAACGTCAATGATCAGATTCACGTTGCCCTTCGCGTTGTACAGGTTGATGGTCCCGTCTGCTCCCACCTGGACGACCACAAGATTCGTCACCGGCTCAAACGTCGGCTCGTTGAGATCTGAGGCGTTCGGAACAGGCTGCGTCGAGGGACCGGGGTACACCGTGACGAATGTCGAGGTTGTTGCATTCACCGCCGTGACGTTGGCGACGATGGCCACCGGCGGAGGCGGAGGGGTTCCTGCTCCCTGAAGGGGATCAATGCCGTCGACACCGGTGATGTTGAAGCTGAAGACGTTGGCGGCTCCAGCGCCGACAAACACAGCCTTGCACCCATCCACGTTGACGTTGCCGGAACGCGAGTCGCACACCCGTGCCGGCTGAATTGCGGTGAACTTCGCGCCGCTCGCGCTGAAGTAGCCGTCAACGTCGACGGCGACGTTCACGAATCCGAGCCCGTTCCAGATGTTTACCAGACACGTGGCGCCGCTGCATCCCGACGGAACCGGGACGATGACACGGTTCGGCACGGCCGTCCCGGGATTGATGTTGATATTCGAGGCGTTTGGAGGTGAATTCGAATGGGGGCCCGGATATGCCGTCAGCACGGTTCTTTCCGTCGGCGCGATCGCGGTCAGATTGAACACCACTGCCGTCACTCCGGTTGAGGGGATCGGGCTCGGTGAAGCGGTGACGTTGACGCTGAGGATGCCGTCGGGGCCGATGGGGTGCGGTACGGACGAGAAGCCGTTGCACGGGTTGCTACTGATTCCCGGTCCTGTTCCTCGCGTATCGCAGATCCTCACGGGCGCCGTTGGCGTGAACTTCCCGGGGGATCCGGAGGAGACGTAGCCCTCGATGTCGAGCGCGACGTTGATCGTCCCCAAAGCGTTGTAGACGTCCACCTTCCCCGTCGCACTGACGCCCACCTCCACGAGGTTGGCGAGCACCTCTCCCGCGGACGGGTTGACGTTCGATGTCCCCGGCCGAGTACCTCCGTCGGGATAGAGTGTGAGGAGGGTTCCTTCGGTTGGCGCGATCGCGGTGACGTTCATCACCACAGCGCTGACGCCAGACCCCGGGAGGCCACCAAAACTGTCAACAGTGATGACACGCGTTGCGCCATGAGTGAGGGGGCCACTGCCGGCGCCGGTACTGTTGTTATTGCACTGATTGCTGGGTATGTAGCGGCTTGCGGGCCGAGTGTCGCAGACGCGGTAAGGGGGCACGGCGGTGTAAGGCGCGCTCGAGGGTGTCGACGTCGCGCCGTACGTATACGTGGTCGCGGCGATCACCAACGGGTGTGTCGGCGTGCTTTGGATCGTGATCGTATCGACGCCCGAGGACGGTACGGGAGTCGCCGCGGTGTAGGTCAGGACAACCTGCCCATTTTGATCCGCGCCGAAGCGGTTCGGAGAGTTGTTGATCCGAGCCTTGGTGAACATGGAGAAGTTGTTGACAGCGGTTGCTGTCCCGAGGCCTGCCGCCGTGCTGCTCAGTGAGAGGTCGATGAATGCGCCCGGAACCGGGTGTGGAGTGGATGAGTTGTCAAGAGCCGTGATCGTGTCGGTCATCGACTGGCCGGCGGTCAAGGAGCCTGTCGGGGCGATCGGATTCGTGAACTGGTACTGGCCAACCGGAGAGAAGACGTAGGTCGCGGTATTGCAGACGCTGCTCGGCGCGCACTGCCCGGTCGCCGCGTTGAACGACCCCGCGGTCATCTGCGCCGCGATGACATCGCGGCCGTGAACCACGGTGGTAGTTGGCCCGGTGTAGCTAACCTGGACCGCGTCCGAAAGATGTCCGCTCATCTCGGCATTCATATAGTTGCATGTGGCTTGAACGGTGAAGGACACCGGCGTCGCCGTGAGCGGAGTTGTCCCCACGGATGCGGTGCCAGTGGCTGTCGTCGGCGGCGCGGTGAAGAGACCGTTATCGATGCTCAGGAGGACCGATGCCCCTGGAACTGGAGCCCCGGACGCGAGTGGCTGAACGCAGGCCGTGACCGTAGTCGTCCCGATGGTGCCTGGCTGCTCGAGCGGCAACGGCTTGATATTGATGGAATCGTAGGCCCCAACCGACGACGATGCGTGCGTCACGGTTGGCACTCCGAATGGGAGAGCGAGCGCTGCAAATGCGACCACGCCGAGGACACCTAGGGTTCGCTTGGGCATCAAGATCTAACCTCCTGGGGGAAACTCACCCGCGCCTGGCGATAAGCCGGCACGGGTGATGAGGATAACCCACGGTACCGATTCCCACCGTCAGGGCCATCGGTTCGACACATTGTGGCAACAATCGCTATGCCTTTCTCGTCCGCTTGACGAGTTCACCGCCCATGAAGAGTGCGAACCCACCGACCAGGAGCCCCACGCCTACGCCGATCTGGCCGAGTGACCCCGCCACCCCGGTGCCTGGAGTGGTGATGCCCTGGACGCCGCCGGCCGTGACGCTCACCGGCTCAGCGCCGCACTTGCTCTTGGAGGGAGCGCTGTTGGCGTCGCCGCTGTACGACGCGACCCAGTTGTAGGTGCCGGTCGCGGTGGCGCCGCTGAAGCCGGCCGAGGTCGCGGTCCCGTTGGAGCTGAGCGCCACGGTGCTCGTGAAGATCGGGCTCGCGGTGCAGGTCATGTTCGACGGGCCGTACAGGCTGAACGTGACCGTGCCCGTGGGCAAGAACGATCCGGTCACCTTGGCGGTGTCGTGGAGGACGACGCCGGGGGCGCCTCCGGCCGAAGCGGCGGTGACGACCGACGTCGGGTCCTTGCCGACCGAGACCTGCTCGTCATTGCACGCGGTCGAGACGCCCTTGTTCATGGCGTCGCCGCTGTACCGGGCGATCCAGTTGTAGGTGCCGATCTCCAGGGTGGTGTACGGGCTCCCGGCGCTGGTCGCCGACCCGTTCGCGCCGAGGGGGACGGTCACGGTCTGCACCGTACCTGGCGAGCCCTCGGTGCTGACGCAGCCCGGGTTGCTGGGTGCGAAGAGGAGGAAGGTCACCGTTCCGGTCGGATTGGCACCGCCCGACACCTGCGCGGTGTCGTGAATCAGGGTGCCGATCGGGCCGCCCTTCGAGGCGACCGTGGCGATGGTCGGCGTCGCCCTGGTGACCGTGACGCTCTCGGAGCCGCACCCGCTGCGCGCGCCGAGGTTGTCCGCGTCGCCGCTGTAGATGGCGACCCAGTTGTAGGTGCCGACCGCAGTGGTCGCGTAGCCCGGGGCGGGCACGGCTGCCAAACCATCTCCGTTAAGAGGAACGGACCAGCGCTGGAGCCAGGTCTGCCCGTTGTCCTCGGTGCTGACGCAGCCTGTGTTCGACGGGGCGAAGAGCTCGAAGGTGACGGTGCCGGTCGGGTTGACCCCGCCGGTGACCGCCGCGGAGTCGGTGATTGCCGTCCCGACAGGACCGCCGTCGGCATTCGACGGCGTCGTGCTGATCTGGGTCGTGGCTTTCGTGACGGTCACCTGCTCATCGGTGCAGGCGGTCGGACCGTTCTCGATGGTCCCGTCGGCATTGACGATGACTTCGGCAGTCCACTCGTAGACGCCCGAGTGCTTGGGCACGAAAGAGGCGGAGGTCACCGTGCTGTCGGTGAGCGTCGAGCTGGTGACCGCCTCGCTGTCGATGAAGACGGGAGTTGCTCCCTCGGAGCCGCAGGTGTTGGGCGCCCAGAGCGAGAACGCGATATGACGGCTGCTGTCCGCGTAGACGGTCGCAGTGTCGGCGAGCGGAGTGGTGCCGGCGACGCCTTGAGAAGGAGTCGGAGTCGTCGAGACGATGCGGTGCGCTGAGACGGTCGCAAGGCTGACCGACCCGGCTGCGGCGACCGCGACCCCGACGGCCAGAACCCTGCCGATGCTGCGGCGCGTGCGGTGCGTGCGATCACGCCCGTCGTCGTTAAACAAGTTCGCCACCCCTGATGCCTCCTTATCCCTTCCGGCTGCGCCGGCGTTCCCCTGATGACACGCTCCCGCGTCTCGCGAGTGGAGACTCGTCAATCGGACCATTGGCGCCGATCGCTGTGATCTCCCTGATTCAGCGTAGCAAACAGTTGACGAACGACGCAAGTGATGCGTTTGACTGGTACTGTTCGCCGCGAGCGGCCATCACAATTCGTGTTGGGTTGTGATGAGGTGACCGGATTCGCGCGCTCGGTGTGACGTTGCGCGATTTCGCAAAGCGCTCCCGGGTTCATGAACCCAGGAGCGCTTGCAACCCCCTATCCCTCAAGGCCGTCTCCCCGGCGGATCGGTGCAAAACTACCGAACGTCGTAAGACTATCAAACACGTCACCGCGATGCAAGCATTGATTTCGCGCGGTGTATGAACGCAACATCCGCCATGCAACGGTTGCGTCGGCGCAACAAACTACACACCAGATTGGACATTCGACACCTCACGGAGCGGTTGGAAGCAGGCGCTCGTCAAGGACACCGCCACCGGCGATGTACGCGAGGATGGCTCGATCAGTGAGCCATTCCACGGGCGCGCGATCGTCGGTGAGCGGATCCTGCGATGGCGGCGCAACGTAGGCGTTCGCGAACACCAGCGGACGGAGCACCTGGATGTTCTCCGGCATCGCCGTCAGTCGCTGATCGAGTGACGAGGGTGGGATCGGGGTGGTCAGTCCGACGACGAGCTCGTTGAAGTGCAACGCGGGCCACACCCACACCTGGGGGAAGACGGTGGCCACGGTGCCGGCGACCGCCTGCACCAGTCCGTTGTTTCCCGGAACGCGCTCGACGTTGAGGGCGATGCCGCCGCCCGGATCGAGGTGCGCGCGCATCAGTGCGAAGAACTCCTGGGTCGCCAGATAGAAGGGGATGTACTCGGTTCTATAGGCGTCGACGATGATGAGGTCGTAGCGCTGGGAGGTGGTCTCGAGGTATTGGCGACCGTCCGCGGTGATCACGTGGAGGTTGGGAATCGCGTTGAGGCCCATGTATTGACGTGCGAGCTGGGTGACCACCGGATCGAGCTCGACCCCGTCGATGGCGATGCCGGGATACTCTGAGGCCAGCGCCCGGGCCGTCGTCCCTCCGGCGTTGCCGATCACCAGGACGCGATGCATTCCTCCCGTGAGGAGTGGCGGCACCACGAGTGGCATGTCCCATTCGCCTCCGGTCAGCGCGGTATCGGCGCGGTAGACGGATTGATCGGCGATGCCGTCATCGAAGCGCATGACGGTCTTGCCGCCCGGCTCGCTCACCACCTGGATGAATTGATAGGTCGTCTCGCGCTCGGCGAGGGTTCCCTGCGTCTCCTTGACCAGGCCGGGAGGGAGGACGAGGAGCACGATGATCACCGCGCTCGCGATCATGGCCGGGCGCAGCAGGAGCGGGATCGAGACCAGCGCAACCAGCAGCGCCGCGGTGAGCAGCGTGCGCTGGGTCCCGACTCCGGGGATGAGCACCAGCGCCGACCCGAATGTGCCAATGATGGCGCCAACTGTCGCGAGTGAGGAGAGGCGTCCGCTGGTGCGACCGGCCCGATCGATGTCGGTCAGTGCGAGACGCAAGGCGAAGGGCGAGGCCATGCCGAGCAGGGTCACCGGCACCGAGAACAGCAGCAGCGTCGAGAGAAATGATCCCACCACGGTGCCGACGCTCACCGCGGCGAAGCCCTGCAACGCGAGGTTGAGAAAGGGCCGCGCGACAAAAGGGAGCGCCGCTGTACACAGGGCCGCGATGACGAGGATGAGGCCGAGGACGCGCTGCGTCGGATGCCGGTCGGCGACCCGCCCACCGAGCCAGTAGCCCACCGATAGATAGATGAGGATGAGGCCGATGACGTTCGCCCAGACCACGGTCGATTGGCCGAAGTAGGGGGCGAGCAAGCGGGTCGCGCAGATCTCCGTCGCGAGTGAGGACGCACCGGCAGTGAACACGACCGCGGGCAGCAGACGTGATGTCACCGGGGGATCGTAGTCGTGGCAGATACAGCGACGGCTCGCCTTGGGGGCGAGCCGTCTTGGGAGGGAGGCTTGGT
>JBAQGL010000018.1:0-28905 GCA_049287785.1 Candidatus Dormiibacterota bacterium
GGCTTACCCGCGGCGTCGAGTAGAAGTCGTTGCCCGAGGTGAGCGTGACCGCCTCGCCGCCGGCCAGGGGGATCGCGCGAATGTCGTTCACGACCGACTGGCGGTCATGTTCCTCGACGACGCAGAGGAGGCGGTCGCGAGCGGAATCGACCTCGAAGTCGGCGTAGCGGAGCCCGGCCGCCCTCGGTGTCAGGGGAAGGGGTGCGCCGGGGATATTCGGCACGAGGCAGTAGACGCGTCCATCTGCCGCATTGGAGAAGTACACGGTCCCCGCGTGAGCGCGCATCGCGCCACCGCCGTACTCGTGCACCCAGGTGCGTGCCGAATGGGGAGCCTCGAGCAGGTCGGAGATCACCCCGTCGTGCTCTCGAACGATGACGCAGCGTCCGTGCTCGACCGGACGGCCCTCGATCCAGTAGGCATCGCCATCGCTGAGCTGGACGTCCTGCAGCCGCACCTTGCCGGCGGCAGCCTGCTGAGCTGTGATCGGTGACGGCCAGACGGCCGACGGCGTGACGCTCTCCCTGGTGCGCAGGGTCATGCGGTGGGAACGACGACGAACTGCTCCGCGAGCCGTCCTGGCTCCATGCCGTTCGCCTTGGCGGTGGCCTCGAGCCATCCGCGGACGCGTTCCTCGAGTGCGTCCCAGTCGCTGTACTGGCTGCGGTGGCAGCGGAGCGCGGCCAGCTTCCGGTCGGCGGTATCGGTCACGTCAACGGCCTTCACATCCGAGCTTCCGGCGGCCACGGCACTCAACCAGACCTCGGCCACCGAGTAGGGTTCGAGCCCTTCGACCTCGAGCAACTCGGGATGCGCGAAGGGGTTCCTGGAGTCGGGATACACGGCGCAGAGCGCCGCCTCGCCGGCCGCGAGGTGGTCGGGGTGGCTGGCGAAGATGCGCGTGAAATTGCGCAGCGGCGACTGCGTGATCACGCGCTGTGGCTGCTTCACCCGGATCACCCGGCTGATATCGCGGCGGAGCTCGATGCTCGGGGTCAGCCGTCCGTCCGGGTAGCCGAGGAATGAGATGTCGGTCACCCCGACGGCGGCGGCGGCCTCCGTCTGCTCGACACGCCGGAGGGCGGCCATCTCCTTGCGCGTGATGCTCCGATCCGATCCCCCCGCGTCACCGTCGGTGATGATGCAGTAGGCCACCGTCACGCCGGCGTCGGTCCATTTGGCGGTGGTTCCGGCATTGCCGAAGTCGCAGTCGTCGGGGTGGGCGACGATCACCAGGACGCGTTCGATTCCATCGATCTCTGACACGTGAAAGATGGTAGCCAAAGCGGACGCCGGAGCCCCGGCAACGCATGCGACACTCGTTGCATGCCTCCCGACCAATCCGTGCATCCCGACCTTGGGCTGCTCGCCGTGCTGCTTGGTGACTGGCAGGGTGAAGGTGAGGGGCAATGGGGGGCGGGCGAGCCCTTCGGCTACCGCGAGCGGGTCACGTTCGGCCACAACGGCAAGCCGTTCCTCGCGTATAGCCAGCGAACCACGGCCCTCGACGACGGACGTCCGCTCCATGCGGAGACGGGCTTCTGGCGAGCCCTCGCCGATGGCGCCGTCGAGGTCGCCATGACCCATCCCATCGGTGTCGTGGAGATCGAGACTGGGCGCTGGCAGGGCAACCGCCTGGCCTTGCGCACCATCACCGTGCAGTGCACCCCAACCGCCAAGACGGTCACCGGTCTGCACCGCGACCTCGAGATCAACGGCGATGTCCTGACCTACTCGCTGCGAATGGCCACCGATGGCGGCGAACCGGTGTCCCACCTGAGAGCGGAACTCCGCCGGGTACGCGGATGACCATGCCCGGCAACGCAATCCCGCGGTCCGTCCAGCGCCTGCTGACGCGCCAATCCCCGGTGTCGTCGAAGTCCTTTCCACTCCGCGACCGGACCCCCGACCCCGGCCTGTTCGGGCCGGACTCGGTGACCTGGGTGGTCATGCGCGAGCCCCGGTTGCTGCTCGCCGCGGGTCGCGCGTTGCTCATGCAGGCGGCGAATCCACTGGTCGCCCAGGGCGCGATCGAGCACAGCACCTACAGGTCGGATCCGTATGGGCGTCTCGAGCGAACCGTCCGGTGGGTCACGGTCGTGTGCTTCGGGACCACCCGGGAGGCGGAGCGGGTCTCGGGTCGTGTGAGCAGCCTCCACCGCCCCGTCTCGGGACTGCTGCCCGCAGGCAACGGCACCTCGAGGGTCCCGGCGGGGACGCCTTACTCCGCCAGCGATCCCGCCCTGCTTCGCTGGGTCCACGCGTCGTTCGTCGACTCGATGCTGGTTGCCCACGACGCGCTGGTCGGCGGCCTCAGCACCGCTGAGCGAGACACGTTTGTGCGCGAATGGGATGCGGTCGCCCGTTTGATGGGGCTCCCCGGCGCTCAGTGCTGGCCGGACGTCGCGGCGCTTCGCCGATACGTGGATGACGAGGTGCTTCGCGGCCAGGCTCAACCCGGTGCCGGCTCGCTCGAGGTGGCACAGACCGTCCTCCACCCTCCAGTCAAATCGCCGTTGCTCCGTCCCGGTACGGACACGCTTGCCTTCATCGCGACCGGACTGCTGCCACCCGACTTGCGCCGTGGCTACGGGCTGACCTGGACACCGGCCCACTCGGCCGCTTTCGCGGGATTGACGCGCTCGACGCGGCACGCAACCCGGGTCCTCTCGCGGCGCCTGCGCATCTCCCCGGTCTACGACGTGGCGCTCGCTCGATCGGAACGACGCTGGCCGGGTTCGCGTGCAGCCTGACGATTTCAGAGATGCCTCCACGTCGCGCTCGAGTTGGCGGGCCAGGGCCACCGCAGCCCTAGCCATCCTCGCAGCCGTGGCATTCACCTCGTGCGGCAATACGTCGACGAGGGTGATCAACGTGACCAAGACCTCGGCAACGTTCGCCGAGCAACCCGGCGCGATACCGAACTACATCTTCCCGCTCGCCTCAAGTCAGTTCTACAGCGCGGCCAACGTGTTCCAGTTCCAGTACCTGATGTACCGGCCGCTCTACTCGTTCGGGGCCAATGGGCAGGTGCAGCTCAACAACGCCCTGAGCCTCGCGTACCCCCCCGTCTACTCAAATGACGGCAAGTCGGTAACCGTGACTCTGAAGGGGTGGAAGTGGTCGGACGGGGTTCCGATCACCGCTCGGGACATCCAGTTCTGGCAAAACCTGGTCACCGCCAACAAGGCGATCTGGCCGGCGTACGTCCCCGGGGAGTACCCGGACAACGTCGTGAGCTCAACCATCAGCCCTCGGAATCCGCTCCAGATAACGTTCACCCTCAACCACGCGTACGGGTCCTATTTCTTCACGTACAACGAGCTCAGTCAGATCACCCCGCTGCCCCAGCACCTCTGGGACAAGGAATCGGCCACTGGAGTGGTGGGAACCTACGACGCGACGCCGGCCGGCGCACAGGCCGTCTACAAGTTCCTTGACTCGCAGTCACGGTCGGTCGGCACCTACGCCACCAACCCGCTCTGGAGCGTGGTCTCCGGCCCGTGGAAGCTCACGTCCATCGACACCGCCGGCAACGTGCAGATGGTCCCGAATCCCCAATACGGGGGCCCCGTCAAACCGACGTTGAAGGTCTTCCGCGAACTGGCCTACCCCCAGGCGAGCGACGAGTTGAACCGGCTCAAAGCGGCTACCTCGGTGGCCAACACGGTGGTGGATTTCGGCTATCTCCCCGCCGAGGAATCCCAGCAAATCGCCTCATTGAGCAGTGCCTACACGGTCGCCCCGTGGAGCGGCTGGTCCATCAATTACATTCCGATGAACTTCACCAATCCAATCAGCGGACCAATCCTCAGGCAGCTGTACTTCCGCCAGGCGATGCAATACCTGGTCGACCAGCGCCATCTCATTGCAACGACGTTCCTCGGTTACGCGAATCCAACCTATGGCCCCGTCCCGGTCGCGGCCCCGTCCCGATTCGCGGATGCCCAGGCGCAGAGGAATCCCTATCCATACAACCCCACCGCCGCGGAATCACTGCTTCAGGCCAATGGGTGGACCGTGAATTCGGGCGGCGTGAGCATCTGCGTGTCGCCGGGCACGGGCACCGGCGAATGCGGCGCGGGCATCAAGCAGGGCCAGCCGGCGTCCTTCACCCTCGAATACGCCAGCGGTGCACCGATGGTCACCCAGGAGATGAAGCAGCTGGCGTCAGACTTCGCGGCGGCCGGAATTCAGCTCAAGGTCACGCAGACGACCTACGACGTGGTCCTCGGGACAGCGGCGCCCTGCACGCCCGGGACGGCGTGCTCGTGGGACCTGGCGTACTGGGACAGCCCGTGGATCTACTCGCCGGACTACTACCCGTCGGGCGACCAGCTCTGGGCCTGCTCGGGCTCGGGAAGCGGCGCGGTCTTTGCCGGCTCAAACGTCGGCGGGTACTGTGACCCGCAAGCCCAGACGGACATTGCGGCCACCGAAACCAGTGGCTTCATCCAGGCGATGGACGCCTACGAGAACTACGTGGCTCGGGATCTCCCGGCTCTCTGGATCCCCGTCCAGGACTATGCGGTGACCGAGATCAACAAGGCCCTGAAGGGAGCCCGTCCCCTCGACCCACTGCTGGAGATCTATCCAGAAGCCTGGCGCTGGTCCTAAAAAGATCACCCCGGAGGGGGAGGCACCTTGTGGCGCAGGGCGTATACGATGCGGTTGTGCCGGCCCATTCGGGCTCTGGTGCATTTGTGACCGCTCCCGGAGCAGGGCAACAAGGAGGTTTCGATGACCGTTGGAAGCGTACTGGCTCGAGGCGTGGGGAAATCGCCTCGTGGCTTGACAAAGCGGATGGGCGTCGTCGGCATTGCCGCTCTTGCGGCGGTGGCCTGCGGCAGCGCCAGCACGACGGGATCGCCAACCGCTTCGTCGCAGAACACCGACCTGTTCAATCCGGCCAACTTCAGCACCTCGACTGTGTCGTGGCTTGCCAACAACCAGAACGCGACCGGGACGCCGGTGATGGGCGGCACCCTCAAGGTCGAGGGCAGCACAGACCTCTCCGCGGCTGCCGACCCCCAGGCCGAGTACGAGACGATCGCCTTCGGGCTCGAGCGGACGTACACGCGGCAGCTGGTTTCGTATCCCTCGTCGTCGACCTTCAACACAGGGGTGTCACTCGTCGCTGACGCTGCGAGCGCGATGCCGACGGTGAGCTCCGATGGCCTCACCTATACGTTCCATCTTCGCTCCGGCTTGATGTGGAATACCCCGACGCCGCGGCCGGTGACCTCGCAGGACTTCCAGCGCGGCATCCTCCGGAACTGCGATCCGACCCTGGCCCCGAACGGCAACCCGGGCTACTACGTCTCGACGATCGTGGGCTTCAAGGCGTTCTGCACCGCGTTCGAGAACTCGAATCCGTCGGAGAGCCCAGCCGCTCGCGCGACATTCATCAACAACGGCATGACCAGCGTGACGGGCATTGCGACGCCGGACAGCAACACCATCGTCTTCACGCTGCTCCAGCCGGCAACCGACTTCAACAATATCCTGGCCCTCCCGTTCGCCTCGGCTGCACCGGTTGAGTACTTGAAGTACACGCCGCTGACCCCGGGCAACATCATTTACTCGGATGGGCCGTACGCCATCACCACGTACAACGTCGGGCACGAGATCATCCTCACCCGGAACGCCTCGTGGACCCAGAGCAGTGACACGATCCGGCACCAGTACGTGAACGAGATCGACGTCAAGCTCGACCTCGCCGGCTCCGCCGCCGCGACCGAGGTCCAGCAGGACATGCAAGCCGGAACCGCGGATCTCTCGTGGAACACGGACGTGCCTCCTGCCGACGTCCAGGGCCTCGAGACCCCCAGCTGGAACGCCCAGCTCGGCACGTTCCCGGCTCCGGGCACGACCAACCCCTACCTGGTCTTCAATGTCCAGAGCCCGAACAACAACAGCGCACTGGGGAACGTCAAGGTGCGCCAGGCGCTTGAGTACGCAGTCGACAAGGTCGCTCTCGGAAAGATCTACGGTGGCGCCACCCTCAACCAGCCGCTCAATCAAGTGATCGGACCAGGCGCAGAGGGCTACGTGCAGTTCAACGACTACCCCTCCACGAACAGCCAGGGCAATCCTGCGAAGTGCAAGTCGCTCCTGGCAGCTGCGGGGTACGCGAACGGCCTCACCCTGAAGGACTACTACCGCAACAGCGGTAACCATCCAGCCGTCTTCCAGGAGATCCAGTCGGACTTCCAAAAGTGCGGCGTGACGGTGGTCGGGACTCCGATCGCGACCGGCTATTACGGCTCCTCAGGCATCGGCGTGACCTCGCCCAACGGCCTCAAGGCCGGCAAGTGGGACATCACCGAGCCCGGCTGGGTTCCCGACTGGTTCGGCCCCGCCAACGGCCGTGCCACCCTCCCGGACATCCTCGACGGAGCCCTCAGCTTCCCAGGCAGTGACTGGGGTGGCTTCGACGACCCGGCAGTCGACGCGCTCGTCAACCAGGCCGAATCGGCGACCACCATCTCTGCTGCGGCTTCGCTGTGGCACCAGGCGGACGAGAAGGTCATGGCAGACGCCGCGTTCATTCCATTCCAGACCCAGTTGACCCCGCTTTTCCGGTCGGCACGGGTACACAACGCGATCTACCAGCCTTTCAGCGAAGGCTACGACTACACCCAGATCTGGCTCTCGTCATAGGCGTCGACGAGTAAAACGTCAAGAAGATGCCCGCCGCGTATGCGGCGGGCATCTTCATTTACTACCATCAGGCCGCAGATGACACTGCTCGCTGTTGACAACCTGACCGTTTCGTTTCCCACCGCGGATGGGACAGTCCAGGCTGTCCGCGGGCTGTCGTTCTCGGTCGAGCCCGGCAAGACCCTTGGGGTGGTCGGCGAATCGGGCTCTGGAAAGAGTGTGAGCGCGCTCACGATGCTCGGCCTCAACCCCGGAGCCGATATCACCGGCTCCGCGCTCTTCAACGGACAGGAGCTGCTGACGATGAGCCAGCAGGAACTGCGCAAGATCCGCGGGGCCGACATCGCAATGATCTTCCAGGATCCCCTCTCGAGCCTTCACCCTCACTTTCGGGTCGGCTGGCAGATTGCCGAGGCGATTCGCTCGCACACCCATGTCAGCAAGCAGGATGCCCGGGGCCAGGCGGTGGAACTCCTTCGGCTGGTGAACATCCCGCAGCCGGAACGCCGTGTTGATGCCTATCCCCACGAGATGTCGGGAGGCATGCGCCAGCGCGTGATGATCGCGATGGCGCTCGCCTTGAAGCCGAAGCTCCTCATCGCCGACGAGCCGACCACCGCGCTGGATGCGACCGTCCAGGCGCAGCTCATGGAGCTCCTGGTCCAGATGCAGAACGAGGTGGGGATGGCGATGATCATCATCACCCACGACCTCGGGGTGATCGCGTCGGTCGCCGACGAGGTGCTCGTGATGTATGCGGGGCGGGCGGCCGAGCGCGCCGACGCGCGCACTGTGTTCTTCTCGCCGCACCACCCCTACACGCGGGGCCTGCTCGGGTCCGTGCCCTCGGCGACCGGGGTGATCGGGACGCGACTGACGCCGATCATCGGATCGCCACCGAGCCTGATCAGCGTCCCCAGTGGCTGTGGCTTCCATCCGCGCTGCCCGTTCGCGATGGAGATGTGCATCGACGAGCAACCGGATCTCGAGCCGATTCCCGCCGGACCGAATCACGCGTCGGCATGCTGGCTGCCGCCTGAGATGACGGGTGTGGGGATCGCCATGGATACCGCTCGGCAGCGTTACGCAAGCGCGCACCGTGGCGCACGGTCGGCGAAGCTCCCGGGCGTCATCGCTGCCGTCGAAGGAGCCGCCGTTTATGCCTGATCCGTCCGCGAGCGGCGACGTCCTGGTTCGCGCTGAGGGCATCGTCAAGCACTTCCCGATCAAGGAAGGCATCTTCTTCAAGCACGAGGTGGGCAGCGTCAAGGCGGTCGACGGAGTCAGTCTCGAGGTGCGGCGTGGGGAGACCCTCGGGCTCGTGGGAGAGACCGGGTGCGGGAAGTCGACTTTGGCGCGATGCATCATGCGGCTCTTCCCGCTGACCGCTGGGCATCTGACCTTCGACGGAGCCGATCTGAGCACGTTGAACCGGTCGGAGATGCGTCCCTACCGCCGGGGGATGCAGATGATCTTCCAGGATCCTTACGGGTCGCTCAACTCTCGCCGCCGCGTCGGATCGATCATCGGCGACCCCCTCGCCATCCACCACATCGCCAAGGGCGATGAGCGCCGCAAACGCGTGCAGGGGCTGATGGAAGTCGTCGGGCTCAACCCCGAGCACTACAACCGCTTTCCGGCCGAGTTCTCCGGCGGCCAGCGCCAGCGCATCGGGGTCGCCCGAGCCCTCGCGCTGCATCCAAAGCTGATCGTCGCCGACGAACCCGTCTCCGCGCTCGATGTCTCCATCCAGGCGCAGATCATCAACCTGCTCGAGGACCTCCAGGGCGAATTCGGGCTCACCTACGTCTTCATCGCCCACGACCTTGCGGTGGTGCAGCACGTCAGCGATCGGGTCGCGGTCATGTACCTCGGGAAGATCGTCGAGGTGGCGGACGTCAAGGACCTGTACAGCACACCCCGCCACCCGTACACCAACGCGCTGCTGTCGGCGTCGGTGGTGGCGGATCCGGACAAGGCGCGAACTCGCGACCGGATCATCCTCAGCGGAGACGTCCCCTCACCGATCAACCCGCCGTCCGGCTGCCGGTTCCATACGCGGTGCCCGAAAGCGCAGCCGATCTGCTCAACAGAGGAGCCGCTGCTCAAGCGTGGGGCGGACGACTCGCTGGGCCACCTGACCGCGTGCCACTTCCCTGTCGCCACCGGCGAGAAGCTCGCCAGTGAGAAGGCAGCGATTCTGCATACCGTCGAGGGATTCCTAGCGGAGGCACCAACATGAGCCTGTCCACGGTTGAGGCCAAGGCCGGCGAAATTCCGGGAGAAGATCCGGCTGTCAAGGGGATTGAGGGACGAACGCCGCTGCAGCTCGTGGTCGCGCGTCTGCGGACCGACCGGGTGGCGCTGCTGTCCATCGTGGTGATCGTCCTCATCATCGCGCTCGCCATCGGCGCGCCACTCATCGCGGCCATCACCGGACACGGAGCGACGCAGACGAACGTCGACACCGGCACCGATGCCAACGGGCAACCGCTGCCTCCGGGAAGTGCGGGGTATCTGCTCGGTACCGACAACCTCGGTCGCGATATCCTGGTGCGAATCGCCTACGGCGCGCGGGTCTCGCTGCTCGTGGGTGTGCTCGCGACCGCGATCGCCACACTCGTCGGCGTGGTGGTCGGATTGTTCGCGGGGTACTACGGCGGTTGGCTCGACAGCATCCTCGCCCGAATCATGGACGTCGTGCTGTCGTTCCCCTATGTGCTCTTCGCCATCGTCCTGGTCTCGGTGTTCGGCTCGAGCCTACCGTTGACCATCCTGGTCATCGCGTTCTTCTCCTTCGCCGCCATCGGCAGAATCGTGCGCGGCCAGGCGCTGTCGCAACGAGAGAAGGAATACGTCGAGGCCGCGCACTCGCTTGGTGCCGGCAATCTCCGCATCATGTTCGTGGACATCCTCCCCAACCTGGTGGCGCCGGTCATCGTGCTGGCCACGCTGCTCATCCCCACCGCCATCATCTTCGAGGCGACACTCTCCTTCCTCGGCCTCGGTATCGCGCTGCCCACGCCATCGTGGGGCAACATGCTCTCCGACGCGGAGGGCGTTGGATTTCAGGCGTGGTGGTTCTACATCTTCCCGATGGTCTTCCTGCTCCTCACAACCCTCGCCTTCAACCTCCTCGGTGACGCTGTGCGTGACGCCCTCGATCCCCGAACCGAGCGCATCTTCGCCGGCCGCAGGAAGAAGAAGGCGGCCGCATGACCCGCTTCCTGATCCGTCGCATCGTCCTGGGCATCATCACCCTGTGGGTGATCATCACCCTGGTCTTCATCCTGTACTACGCACGGCCAGGGGTCGACCCGGCGCGAGAGCTGGCGGGACGGGCGGTGACGCCCGCACTCCTCGCCAACCTCAACAAGGAATACGGGTTCAACCTACCGGTCTACGTGCAGTACTGGAACTACCTGAAGCGTCTGGTGCCGTGGCCGGGAGTGTTCAACCTCGGCATCTCCAACAACAACCGCTTGCCGGTGACGACCATCATCGCTCAGGCGGTGCCCATCGATATCTCGCTGGCGGTGGGATCCGCGATCATCTGGATGATCCTCGGCATCAGCGTCGGCGTCCTCGCGGCACGCAGGCCACGCAGCCTCTGGGACCGTGGCGCCACCGTGTTCGTGCTCACCGGGGTGTCGATGCCGACCTTCATCCTCGGGCTGCTCCTCCTCTACGTCTTCTACTATCTGCTGACCATTCACGGGATCGCGATCTTTCCCAAACCGGGGAGTTGGACCCCGTTTACCCAAAACCCGTTGGAATGGGCGCACGACCTGATATTGCCGTGGATCACGCTTGCCCTGATCACCGCCGCAACCTACTCGCGGCTGACCCGAAGTTCGCTCCTCGAGACGCTCGGTGAGGACTACATCAGGACGGCGCGTGCCAAGGGGTTGAGTGAGCGACGCGTTGTCTATCGGCATGCCCTGCGCAGCTCGTTGACTCCCATCGTCACGCAGTTCGGCATCGACCTGGCCACCGTCCTGGGCGGAGCGATCATCACCGAGTCGATCTTCGGCTTACCCGGGCTTGGACTCGCGGTGGTCCAGGCGATCGAGGTGCAGAACCTCCCTGTCGTCATTGGGATCGTCCTCGTCGCCTCCTTCTTCGTCGTGGCCGCGAACATCGTCGTCGATGCCCTCTATGCGGTCCTTGACCCACGGGTGCGGGTGAGCTAACACGGAGGGAGCGACGGGCGTCAAGGCTGAGGACGCGAGCTTCGTCGGTGCCCGCGGTCTCAGGATCCATGTGCGGTCATGGCTTCCCGACCGCCCGCCGGCAGGTGTCGTGGTCATCGCCCATGGGTTCGCAGAGCACAGCGGCAGGTACGCGGCGGTGGCCGAACGGCTCACGGCCGTGGGGATCGCCGTCAGTGCGCCCGACCACCGCGGGCACGGCCTCAGCGAGGGCAGGCGCACCAGCATCGTCCGCTTCGAGGATTACGTTGATGACCTGACCACGGTGATCGCGCAGGTGCGGGCGCGCTGGCCATCGCTGCGCGTCGCGCTGCTCGGTCACAGCATGGGTGGTCTCATCGCACTCGATCTTGCGGTGCGCCAGACGGTGCCGCTCGACGGGCTCGTCCTCTCCGCGCCCGCCGCGTGTCCCCGCGAGGTCTCGCCGTTGACCCTCGCGGTCGGACGAGCGCTCTCACGCGTGGCGCCGAACACGGGAGTTCTGCGCCTCCCGCTCAACCGCATCAGTCGCGACCCGGCGGTTGTCGAGGCGTACAACGACGATCCTCTGGTGTTCCGCACGCCGATTCGCGCACGTCTGGGCGCTGAGATGCTCGATGCGATGGATCGCGTCGACGCAGGGCTGCCGGAACTTCGCGTCCCGCTGCTGGTCATGCAGGGTACGTCGGATGGGCTCGTGGATCCCGGCTGCGGCCCGCACGTCTATGGTCGCGCGGGGTCGGCCGACAAGACTCTGAAGATGTACGACGGTCTCTGGCACGAGATCTTCAACGAGCCGGAACGCGACCATGTGCTTGCCGATCTGACCGGCTGGCTTGGATCACATCTCTTCTGACGCTGCTCAGGACGCGTGCACTAGAGTTGGCCGGCGATGCGCGAAGTGTGGGCAGTCAAGCCGGGGTCAAAGGTCGACGTCTCGACCATCGACCCGGGGGATACGCGAGCGCTCAAAGGTGGCCGGAGCGCCGCGGAAGCGTCACTCGAAAGTGACCGGCAGGCGCTCGTCGAATGGCAGACCCGACTCTGGGCTGAGAGCCGCCGCTCGCTGTTGTTGATTCTCCAGGGGACTGACGCATCCGGGAAGGACGGGACCGTCGCCCACGTGTTCAGCGGGGTCAATCCGCAGGGGACGAGCGTCACCGCCTTCAAGGAACCGACTGCGTTGGAGCTCGCGCACGATTTCCTGTGGCGTGTGCACCAAGCGGTGCCGCACGCGGGGCAGATCGGCGTCTTCAACCGGTCCCAGTACGAGGATGTCCTGGTTGCGCGTGTGCGCAAGCTCGTGCCGAAAACGGTCTGGAAGAAGCGCTACGACGACATCGCCGCGTTCGAGTCGCTGCTCACCGAAGGCGGCACCACCATCGTCAAGTGCTGCCTGCTCATCTCCAAGGATGAGCAACGACGGAGATTCGAGGAACGCCTCAAGGATCCGCAGAAACGCTGGAAGTTCAAGCGGGGCGACCTCGAGGATCGGGCGCTGTGGAAGGAATATCAGGCCGCCTATTCGGAGGCGATCACGCGCACGTCAACCAGGGACGCACCCTGGTACATCGTGCCGGCGGATCACAAGTGGTATCGCAATTGGGTCGTCAGCCGGCTGCTCATCGAGACGCTCACCGACATGGACCCGAAGTACCCCGAGCCGGCCGACCTTGCGGGGATCACGATCACCTGATCGTCGGTCAGATCGATTGCTCGGTGATCCAGATCATCGAACTGCCCGTCTGCAGCGGGAGATCGGCGGAGTCCTGCACCACGCGGTCGAGCCGGAATCCCAGTGTTCGCGCCACGCTCGCGCTCGCGATGTTGCGCTCGGCGCAATGGATCTCGACGGACCGGATCCCTGGGAGCGAGAGCGCCGTGTTTGTCAGCAGGCGCGCCGATTCGGTCGCGATGCCACGGCGATGATGCGCGCTGTGCACCCAGTAGCCGATCTCCAGCGCACCCGGCCCGATGCGCGGCATCAGGCTGCAGCCACCGACGTACTCACCGGTGTCGCGCAGCGTGATCGCGTAGTTGGCTGCGGCGTTGCCGCCGAATTGCGCGACCGCGGGCCCAAGGAAGCTCATCACCGACTGGTCGGTCGGCGGCGACTGCGCCCAGGGCATCCACTCGCGAAGACGATCGAGGCTCGCCGCGATGGCGGCTTTCACAGCGGCGCTGTCGCTGAGCCGGTACCGACGCAGGGTGACGTTCTCGCCGCGCAGCACTTCCGGAGGATGCAAATCCGGCGCAGCACGAACGTCATGCGAAGGCGGCACACCGTGTGGAGCAGGAACGTCCATCAGGAACCATTCTCGCGTCCCCGGCTCCGGTGGCGACCCCGATCGGATTTGAACCGACGATCTCCACCTTGACAGGGTGGCGTGTTAGACCAGGCTACACCACGGGGCCGCGAAGCACCCGATGATAGCAACCGGGCTCATGGCGGACCGGACCAATCAGCACGACCGTCGATCAGGTGGACCGGAGTACGTTGGTGATATGCCCAGCCGGCCGATGCGCCCCAACGAGATTTCGTCGGGGGGCGTGGTGGTGCGGCGATCCCCCGACGGCTATGAGGTCTGCCTTGTCAACGACGGGCGCTACTGGGGCTTCCCGAAGGGCCACATCGAAGCGGGCGAAACACCCGAGGTGGCGGCGATGCGTGAGATCTCCGAAGAGACCGGCATCGCGCTTGGATCGTTAGTCCTCCGTGCCCCGCTGCCGCCGACCGAGTACGTCTACCGCAAGCCCAAGGGCGGTCCGCTGGTCTTCAAGCGCGTGCACCACTACATCGTCGAAGCACCCTCGGATGCCGAGGTGCGCCCCGACCCGGCCGAGATCGCCGAGGCCGCATGGTTCGGATTCGACGAGGCGAAGGCGCGGCTGAGCTTCAAGAGCAGCGTGTCCGTGCTCGAGGCCGCACGGCGCGTGCTCGAGGGCGAGCCGTTGCGAGGGTCGGCGTCGAGCGCGCCGTAGAATCGGGCCCGCATGCAGTTGTTCGACACCGCCCTCCAGGAGGTGGTCCCCTTCGAGCCGCGGGGTGGACGGGTCGGCATCTACGTGTGCGGCATCACGCCGTACGACTCCGCGCACCTCGGCCATGCGTTCGTCTATCACGTCTTCGACGTGCTCAACCGCCGCTTCCGCGACGCCGGCCTGGCGGTGCGAAGCGTGCGCAACGTCACCGACGTCGATGACGACATCCTGCGCGTCGCGCGCGAACGTGGCGTCGACTTTCGCGAGCTCGCGAACGAACAGGTGCGCATGTTCGACCACGACATGGCGGAGATCGGCCTCCTTCCGGTCGACGTGGCACCGCGTGCGACCGAGCATGTCCCGGAGATGGTGGACCGGATCACGCGCCTCGTCGACGACGGCTACGCCTACGCGGTGAACGGATGGGTCTTCTTCGATTCGGGCGCCTATCCGGACTACGGCCGGCTGAGCCACCTCGACCACGCGACCATGATCGAGCTGAGCCGTGAACGCGGCGCCGACCCGGACGACCCGCGAAAGCGGCACCCGCTTGACTTCGTGCTCTGGCAGGCCTCGGCCGCTGGCGAGCCAAGCTGGCCCAGTCCCTGGGGCCTGGGCCGTCCCGGATGGCACATCGAGTGCACCGTGATGTCAACCGGCGCGCTCGGCCACCCGATCGACATTCATGGTGGCGGCGACGACCTGATCTACCCGCACCATGAATCGGAGATCGCCCAGGCCGAGGCGGGAGGGGTCGCACCCTACGTTCGGCACTGGACCCACGTGGCCATGGTCAATCTCGACGGCGTGAAGATGAGCAAGTCCCTGGGCAACCTCGTCTTCGTCCGCGACCTGGTCGCTCGCGTGCCCGGCGCTGCGGTGCGCCTGCTCCTCGCGGCGCATCACTACCGGCAGTCGTGGTCATACAACGACGCCGAGGTCGAGGTGGCCGCGGCGCGGCATCGTCGTTATCTCTCCGCCATGCAGGGCGGCGGCACCATCAGTCATGAGGCCGCCCATCGCCATGAGGAGCGATTCTTCGAGCGTCTCGATGACGACCTGGACACACCCGGAGCGCTCCGCGAGCTCGACGCCATCGCAGAGCAGCTGTCGAGCGGCACGCCGGGAGCCGGACCCGGCACCGAGGGACAGCAGCTGCTCGGCAGGTTGTTGACCGTGCTGGGCGCCGAGACCGAGGCCGTGCCGGCTTGAGCGGTCAGCGACCCCAGGGTGCGCGGTCGCCGCGAGCCCGGAAGCGGAGCACCGCAGAGGAGATGTTCTCCTCGAGGAATTTGTAGAAAAGCTGTCGCTGCGACACGTCGATCGCGGCCTCAACCTCCTGGCCCTCGCGACGGCGCGCGATCCAGGGCGGAACGCCGTCGGCGACCATCTCGGTACCGACGCGCACATGCACCAGCGAGTCGTTGTCCTCACTCACGTGCACGGTGACCTTGAGCACCAGGCCCGTGTGCTCGACGATCCGCCAGCTCCGTTCCCAGCGAGCGTGGCGAGCCGGGTCGTGAGCCAGACGGACGCTTTCATCGACGATGACGCTCTCGCCGCCGCGAGCCGCGCGGCCGAGCAGCCGCCGGATGCTCTGATCGAGGTCGCGAGCGATCCAGTTGACGAGTGACGGCGCACGGTCGTTGAGGTCGGGGAAACCGTTGGGATCCTTGGCCAGCTCGCCGATCGCCTGCACGGTGCCGGCGTGGCGACGGCAGTAGGTGATGCCGGAGAACGCGATGCTATGCGCGGGGCAGAACGCGGCCGGGCATTGACGCCCACGGCGATCCCGGTAGGCGCAGAGCTGCGCATCGGTGCGCACGCACCCGCGAAGCGAGCAGGGCCGGGCCGCGGACACGGCGACGCCGTTGCCGCTGTCCTGGGCGCTGGGTTGGTACAACGTGGTCATCGGCGGCACTCCACGGGGACGATCCTACCCCCGGGTCGTCGGTCAAACCGGTGACGGAGCTGTTGCGACCTGTCGATCCAGTGCGACGGCGAGACGGCGGATCGATGCCATCAACTCCGCGAAGGCCGCCGGCGTCAGCGACTGCGCGCCGTCGCTCAACGCGTTCTCCGGATCGGGATGGACCTCGATCATGAGACCGTCCGCGCCGGCGGCGAGCGCAGCGCGTGCCATCGGGGGAACCAGGTGACGGTGGCCGGTCGCGTGTGACGGATCGACGATCACCGGCAGGTGGGACAGGGACTTGACCACGGGCACGGCGCTGAGGTCGAGGGTGTTGCGCGTCGCCGCCTCGAAGGTGCGGATGCCACGCTCACACAGCACCACGTTCGGGTTGCCGTGGGCGACCACGTACTCGGCCGCGAGGAGCCATTCCTCGATGGTGTTGCTGAGCCCTCGCTTGAGGAGCACCGGCCGTTGCGCGCCACCGACGGCCTCGAGCAGCGCGAAGTTCTGGGCGTTCCGGGTGCCCACCTGGAGCATGTCGGCGTACTCCGACACGATGTCGACGTCGGCCGGGGTGAGGACCTCGGTGACCAGGGCCAACCCGGTCGCCGCCCGCGCATCGGCGAGGTGGCGCAACCCGTCGATCCCGAGACCGCGGAACGAGTACGGCGACGAGCGAGGCTTGAACGCGCCCCCGCGGAACATGGTCGCGCCCGCGTCCGCCACCGCTCGTGCAGTCGCCAGGACCTGCTCGCGGGTCTCGACGGCACATGGTCCCGCGATCACGACGAATGAGCCGTCGCCGAAGCTGACCCCGGAGACGTCGACCACAGTCGGCTCAGGATGCCACTCGCGGGTGACCTGCTTGTACGGCTTGCTCACCGGGATGGCGTCAACCACCCCCGGGAGATCACAGATCGCATCGCGAATGGACCCGGGGTTGCTCCCGAGCACGCCGATCGCGAGGCGGTCCGCGCCGGGCAGCTCGATCGGCTCGAAGCCGCGCTCACGCACGTGCCTGATGACATTCGCGACCTGCTCGGGCGTCGCCTGCACGTTCATGAGCACCAACATCGCCTGATCCTACGAGAAGCAGGGCTCAGGCCCACGTCCAGCTGTTGAGGATCTCCTGCAAACCGGCTGAGTCGGCGGGGAAATCGGACGGCAGCGTGGTGAGCGCGATCTCGTAGGTGTTGCCCGCCTGGTTGACCACCATGTCCTGGTTCTCGCGCGGCGCGGCTCCGGGCGAGCCATACGTGAACGTCATCATCACGCCCGAGACGCCGGCGATGTCCACCGGTTCCGCCTGGCTGATGCCGGTTGACCCGGCGGGGATGATGGTCGCCAGATATTGCCCGAGCTGGTCGTCGGCCACGGGCTGCGGCACCGTCCGCGCGACCACGACGCCGTGGTCCGGCGCGCCCAGGACCATGAGAACGGTACCGCCACCGGCCGAGGCAGCACTCTGGCTGGTGGTCTCGTCCTGCCAGCCTTCCGGGATGTCGGTGCGAAAGCCCGAGCCGGCGAACGGCGTCGCCTCAGCCGTCGGGCTCGCCGCCGCCGATGCCGCCGAGCTCGGGGTCACCGTCGGCGCGGGCGACCCGCACGCCGTGAGCAGCACGGTCGCCATGCACCCGGCCCCGATGAGCGCGCGCGTGCAGACGGACGACAAGGCCACGTCACCGAGGATAGCCGAGCGATCCCGCTCAGCAGGTATCGATGCGAGGACAATCCCCCGCATGACAACGCGGTCTGCGCTCCGTGTCTCGCGGCTCGGCCCTGCACACGCCGAACAGCTCGCCGCGCTCATCGATCGTGAGCCGGTGATCAACGTGTACCTGCGCAGCGAGCTGCGCCTCGGGTTCGAGGCAGGCGACTGGTGGGGCGCATTCGAGGAGAGCGAGCTCACATCAGTGGTGCTCGGATGGTCGCTGGTGGTGCCGTACATCCCGGATCTCGAGACCGCGGCACCGCTTGCGCATGCGCTCGCGGCCAGCGCGCAGCCGCGGATGATCGTCGGCCACCGGGCGTCGGTCATCGCGCTGCACAACGCGTTCCGGCCGCCTCGACCCGCTCGCGAGCTCCGCGATCCGCAACCGCTGATGGTCCTCGATCGGGGCGATCTTCAGGGGACGCCGTCCCCCGATGTCCGGCTCTCGACGCGTAGCGACCTCGAGGCGCTGATCGTCGCCGCGGCGCGGATGCACCGCGAGGAGATGGGCATCGACCCGCTCGTGGTCGACGCGCCGGCGTGGCGGATGCGCATGCTCAGCCTCATCGAGCGGCGCTGGAGCTGGCTGTGGATGCGCGACCACGAGGTGCTGTTCAAGGCCGAGCTCTCCGCGTGGACGCCCGAGGTCGTCCAGATCCAGGGCGTGTACACCGCGCCGAAATATCGGGGCCAGGGCATGGCGCGGGCCGGGCTCGCCGCTGTGTGCGCCAGCGTCTTCAAGGACGTTCCACGCTGCAGCCTCTACGTCAACCAGTACAACGTGGTTGCGCAGCGTCTCTATGAGCGCCTCGGCTTCAAACAGGCGGACGTGTTCGCCACAGTGATGTACTAGACGGCACCCACCATGATCGAGACCAGCGCCGACGTCACCCTGCCGGTCACGCCCGAGGAAGCCTTCTCGGTCGTCGCCGATATCGAGCACGCCGACTGGCTACCGGCGGTCCGGCGCCTGCGGCACATCAGCGGACCGTCCGGTGGGGTGGGCGCGCGCTACGAGGTCGAGGCCGGGCTCGTGGGCAGGCACCTGCGCGGGGTGCTGGTCTGCACCGAGCTGACCCCGCCCAAGCACATGGTGCTGACGCTCGAGGAAGGTTTGGATCTGACCCTCGAGGTCACCATTCGCAAGGTGGTCGGCGGTTGCACGGTGGTGATGTCGGCTCGGTATTCGGTCACCGGGCGTCCGTTTGCCGGCGCTGTGGAGCTCGCGTCCCAGGGAGCCGCGCGCCGGGAGACGGCTCGAGCCTGCGAGCAGCTCGCCGCCCGTTTCGGTCGGAAGAGCGACAACGCCAGGAGCGCGGCAGGGTGACCAAGAGCGAGCTGGCCGACCTCGAGGTTCTCGAAGCCAAGGTGCGATCGCTGCCGGCCCTCACCGAGTCGGCGACTGCCCGGCTGCTCGAGGACGTTCGCGTGCACGGCAGAGGCCCGGCCCTCGATCAGCTGGTCGAGCATCAGCTCGCGTCCATACTCCAGCTCGCCGAGGCCCGGGGTGGCAAGGGCGTCGAGGTGGGTGACCTCACCCAGGAGGGGACCATCGCCGGCGTGGTCGCCGTCCTCGAATACGCGGGACAGGGGGGCCCCGCCTCCGGGCTCGATCGGTTCGTGAGCAGGTTGGTCGCCTCGCACATGGATGACACGGTGGAGCTGGCCGCGATCGAACGGGCGGGCGACGAGGCCTTTGTTCGCGACACCGAGATCTACGAGGCGGCCGAGATCCGAACGCGCCACGAGCTCGGACGGAATCCCACCGTCCTCGAGCTGGCCGCCGAGCTGGGCTGGCCGGAGGAGCGCGTCGCCATCGTCGGCGCGATCCTCAATGACGCCCGGGCCCGCTACGACAGCGAGATCGTCGAATACCTCGACGACACCGACGAGGAGTAAGTCGAACTCTTAGGTCGAGCTGCTGGGTCGAGCTGCTCGTTCGAGCTCTTGCCTGACTCAACGGCGCAGGTCGTCGCCTCGCCAGTCGAGATCGTGCAGCCCCTCTCCGGTGCCACGCCGGATCGCGGTCTGCCCGAAGCGCTCGCGCAGACGGTCGAGGGTGTGGTCGATGCGATCGTTCGCCGGGCGATCGAAGAGATCCAGCTGGGGCGCGTCGGCGAGCCCGGTCACGCCGACCCCGAGCAGGCGCACAGCGTCACCCGACCAGGCGGCTTCGAGCAGCGCCAGCGCGGCGTCGCGAACCGTGGTGTCGGTGGCCGTGGACGATGCCAGCGTTTCCTGGCGCGTGATCGTCGTGAAGTCCGAATAACGCAGCTTCAGGGTGACCGTGCGTGCCGTCCACCCGCCGGTGCGCAGGCGCACTCCAACATCGCTGGCGAGCTCCGCGATGCGTGCGTGCAGCGCATCGCGTTGCGCGACGTCGCGAGCGAACGTCTCCTCGCGAGAAACGCTCCGGGGAGCGCCGGGAACGCTGACCGCGGCCGTGTCGATTCCCCTGGCGCGCTCCCACAGTGACGTCCCGGCTGCGCGACCGACGCGGCGCTGCACCGTGTCGAGGGGCAGGGCGGCGAGTTGCCCGAGTGTCGAGATTCCCAGCCCGCTCAACGCCCGCTCGGCTGCGGGCCCGAGCCCGGGCAGCCGCCGCAGCGGCAACGGGGCAAGGAAGGCCGCCTCGTCTCCGGGCTCCACGACCACGAAGCCGCGCGGTTTGCGCAGGTCCGAGGCGATCTTGGCCACCGTCTTGCAGGTGGCGACTCCGAAGGAGGCGTGCAGTCCACTCGCGGCCAGGATTCGTTCCCGAATCTCCTCGGCGATGTGCTGTGGCGTGCCGAAGCGCCGGATGGAGCCGCTGACCTCGAGGAACGCCTCGTCGAGCGAGAGCGGCTCGATGATCGGCGTGTAGTCGCGAGCGATGTCGAAGACGGTCTTCGAAGCACCGCGATAGGCATGAAAATCCACCGGGACGAGGACAGCCTGCGGGCAGAGCCGGAGCGCCGTGCGCAGGGGCATCGCGGAATGGACTCCGAACGCCCGCGCCTCATAGGAGGCGGCGCTGACCACTCCTCGGTTCAGCTGCGCGCTGCCATCGCCCGAGGGCGCTCCACCGACGATCACCGGAAGTCCCCGCAACTCTGGCCGGCGCAACTGCTCGACCGATGCATAGAACGCGTCGAGGTCGAGATGGATGATGGCGCGGTGTGTCACGGCCGCGCCCACAGCGCTGCAGCGTCAGCTGCTGGTGTGCTGCCTCCATTCATCGATATCCGCCTCACGCACGTAGCCTGCGCGAATCAGCAGCTCCATGTAGGGAACCGCCAGATGCGGTGCGGCGCGACGCAGCACCCACGGCGGTGGATTGTCCTTGTTCTTGTTGACGCTCTGATAGAAGTAGATCTGATTCAGATCGCACAAAAGGGCAAGCCGGTGCAGGGAAATCCCCCTCTCCGCGCACCGTTCTTTGATGTACTCCTTGAACTCCACGCTCATTCAGAGTATAGGCCCATGTTCCGCAGCGCACCCGGCAATTCGCGAAGCGCGGCAATCACCGCATCGGCGTCGCCACTGTCGCGACCCCCACCCCTCCGGACGAGCACCGCGCGCATGCCCGCCGCGTGCGCGCCGGCGATGTCGGCGGCCTCGCTGTCGCCCACCATGACGGTGCATGCCGCCTCGGTCCCGAGTGCTCGCATCGCCGCCTGGAAGATCCGCGGCGACGGCTTGCGCCACCCGACCTCAGCGGAGAAGGTGACCGCGTCCAGATGGCTCTCGAGGCCCAGGAACTCGAGCTGTCCATGGAGCGACTGAACACGGTACGGGGCGTTCGAGCAGAGCCCAACACCGATGCCTCGATCTCGCAGGGAATCGAGCAGAGGGACGGCGTCCGGGTCGAGATGAGCCCCGTGCCACCAGGCCTCCTGCTCGACGCGGAGGACCTCATCGAGCAGGTCATCGTCGAGGTCGAGTCCGGCGTCGCCGTAGGCGCGCAGCGAGACCGCCACAACGTCGATCTCGTCAAGCGAGCCGCTCTGCTGGTGCTCGAGCACCTCGCGCTCGACGCGCTCCATGATCGCGTGGAGCGTTGCAATGCCCGGGTCCTGTCGCCCGGAGGCTCTGAGCGCGCCGAGGATCCGCTCCTCCGCCTCCGCGAGCGCCTCTCGCGGGCGGGAGAATTCGACGAGCGTCTCGCCATAGTCGAAGAGGATGCCCTCGAGCCCGCGTGCCGTCCCTTCCCCGGGGTCGCTCACGCCGGCGCGCCACCTCCTGTGCCGCCGCCGCGTCCGCCCCGGCCCCCGCGACGCTTCCGCCCACCCTGCCAGCGTCGCTTCGAGCGCTTGCCGGTACTCTTCGGCGCCGGCGACAGCTTCTCGAGATACGCCTCACCGGGATGCCGTTCGTTGGGGTGCCCTGCGAGAGCGCCGGGCGCCGCGGCGACCCGAGCCTCGAACTCCGCCAGGACCGCCTCGAGCGGTCGTTTGTCACTCGCCGGCGGCGCGGCGGTCTCAGCCCACGGCTGTGACTTGGGGCTTGCCTCGGCGGCAAGCGTGTCGCCTCCGGGGAGTTCGGGAACGGCGTCGAGGACCGATTCGATTGCCCGCGCAATCAGCCGGTCTGCTTCAAGCGGATCGCGCAGGGGTCGGTCAGTCGCCATCGACGTTCGTTCTCCAACCGGCGAGCCCGAGGCCGGCCATCGTCTTGACATCCACCTCGCCCCGCCGGACCAGCGCCTCGATCCCGTCGTGGTCAAATCGCTCGACGTCCATTCGCTCGTCAGCGTCACGATCGGTCGGGCCCTCGGTGAGGTCGACAGCGAGGAAGAAGTGCATCACCTCGGTGGAATACCCGGGCGTGAGCGGCGCGGTGGCCAGCGGCACGATGTGCTTCGCGCGCAGACCCGTCTCCTCGGCGAGCTCTCGCTCTGCGGTTCGAGCCGGTGCCTCGTCTCGGTCGCGTGTGCCCGCGGGCAGCTCCCAGAGCGCCCTGCCGAGCGCATGGCGCCACTGCCGGACCAGCACAACCTTCTCGTCATCATCGATGGCGACGATCGCGACCGCGCCAGGGTGTGCCACCACCTCCCGCTGAGCGCGAGTCCCGTCCGCGAGGGTCACGTCGTCCTCGTAGAAGGTCAGCAGCCGCCCCTGGTAGATCACCCGCCGGGCCGTCTGGGTCTCGCGGAGATGCTCCGTGGCTCCAGGGTCGCCGGAAGCCGTTTCGGTGATCACCCTCTGAGTTTGACGCCCCTAGGAGCGATTCAGGCGCACGACCACTCGCCGGACTGGCCATGGGCGAACATCTTGGCGGCGATGTTCGCCTGCACGGCGGGATTCCAGATCGTCGCCGCGGTCCCTCCGTTGGCGATGAAGGTCGACATCAGGAACTGAAAGACCCCGATGTACGGCCCGCTCGGGTTCACCGAGTTCCAGTGGTAGTGCGACTCGCAGTTGGCGGTCTGGAGCATCCAGGAGACACTGACACCCCAGTGCTCGGCGGCGGCGGTGATGTCCGCAACCACCTGCGCCTGGCTGACCGACAGGCCGCTCGGGACCACGAAACTCGGGCGGGCACGGATCGCAACGCGGTGGCGAACCAGTGGCGCCGCCTTGGGCGCGGCCGGGGCAGCCCTGTGCGGGGTGGCCTGCCGGACCCGAAGCATGAGGGGCCGCGCGCTGACATTGGTCAGGAGGTTGACCTCACCGACGGACGAACGAACCAGTGAGGCAGATGCGGCAACCGCCCCCTGGGCGGGCGTGGTGATGAGCACTGCGGTCGCTGGTCCGGCCACCATCATGAGGCAGCCGAGAACCAGTCCACGTGCCCGCTTGGGTAAATGCAAGGCGAGTCACTCCTGTTTGGTCGGGCTCCGGTCATCGCTCCCCTGACCGGGCTTGTCGGCGGCTCGACCCCTGCTGCCCATCTGGAGACTCTCGTCTCGACGACAACGTGGCGATCTGAGCCGTCGGCGACCGTACCACAACGGGTACTTGTGCCTGCAACTCGCTCAAAAGAAGCGAACGCGTCTCACCAACCGGTGGATGCACCGAGCGCGCAGGAGGCCGGCGACGCATTGAGCACGACCGGGACCTCCACGGCGAGGCTCGACCCGGCCTGCCAGACGAACTGCTCCGTGCCACCTCCGAGGATCACACCGGCGCGGTTCTGGCAGACCGCGAAGCCGACCACCGCCACTCCGGCAGACACCGGCATGGATGGCCTGAGCGTGCCCTTGACGCTGCCGTAGCCGTGCGACGAATGGCACGTCTGGCAGACGTACGTGGCCGACAGGGTGGTGAAGATCGGGCCGATGGCGGTTGTCCAGGACCCGACGGCGACCGTCACAGCAACGCTGGTGGCGTTGTCGCAGGCATCCGTGCAGTCGGCGGTCACCGCGAGGGTCTCGCCGGGTCCGAGGTTCACGGCCACCGAGTTGAGAGAACCCAGGGTGCGTCCTGCGCGATGCGTCACGAAGTGGACCATCACCGATGCAGCGGAGTGGTACCTGGCCTCGTTCTTGAGACGGGCCACGGGGAATGCCGCGAGGTCGAAGGTTCCGATGCCGATGCCGAGCACCCCGACCGTGAGTGTGTCCGGCGGAAGCGGCGTCGGGGATGGAGCGGGCGTCGCGGTCGCGGTCGGGGCCGGCGTCGGGGTGGGCGGGGAGGCACCCGAGCAGGCGGCGAGCAACACCATCCCGACGGCGGCAAGCCAGGGCAGGGGCGATCGGTGCTGAGGCATCACCTCCATCCTAGGGTCAGTTTCCGCCTCAATCGGCGCGTGACAGAATTGACATTCACGTCAACCGCTCGGCCCACGGAGGCATTGCTCGTGCATTTCTCGGCTGAGCACGACGCGCTCCGAGAGACGGTGCGCGACTTCGTCGCCAGGGAATTGCGCCCCCACGCGGACGAGTGGGAGGAGGCGGAGGGGTTCCCGGACAGCGTGTTCAAGCGGATGGGTGAGCTCGGACTGCTCGGCCTGCGATACCCGGAGCCATACGGCGGGCAGGGCGGCGATTACTTCAGCGCCATCGTGCTCGCCGAGGAGATGGCTCGCTGCGGTTCAGGTGGCGTCGGCATGGCAATCAGCGTGCACACCGAGATGGCGACACCTCCGATCTTCAAGTGGGGTACCGAGGACCAGAAGCAGCGCTACCTGGTGCCCGCGATCAAAGGCGAGAAGATCGCCGCACTCGGCATCACCGAGCCCGACGCAGGCAGCGATGTGGCGAGCATCCGGACCCGTGCCGAGCGTGTCGACGGCCACTGGCGCATCAACGGCAGCAAGCTGTACATCACCAACGGTGTGCGCTGCGACTTCATCCTGCTTGTCGCGCGCACGGGTCCCGCCGACAGCGGCGCCCAGGGGATCACGCTGTTTCTTGTCGACAAGAACCTCCCTGGTTTCACTGTGTCGCGCAAGCTCAAGAAGCTGGGCATGCACTCGAGCGACACGGCCGAGCTTTCCTTCCACGACGTGGAGGTCGGCGACGACGCAGTCCTGGGTGAGGTGGGCCAGGGTTTCTACAACCTGATGTGGGAGCTGCAGGGAGAGCGCCTCATCGGGTCCGCGGGTGCGATCGCCGGCGCCGAGGTCGCTTTCGAGGAGACCCTGCGCTGGTGCAAGGAGCGCGAGGCGTTCGGGCGCCCGATCGGGAAGTTCCAGGTCAACCGGCACAAGCTCGTCGACCTCTTCACCGAGATCACCGTCGCCAAGAATTTCGTGTACAGCGTCGCGGACCGGTGGAATCGCGACGAGTACCCGGTCACCGAGATCTCCATGGCCAAGCTCCTGGTGGGACGGGTGACGACCCAGGTCGCCGATACCTGCCTGCAGCTGCACGGCGGCATGGGCTACATGGCCGAGAGCCGCATCTCCCGATACTTCCGGGACTCGCGGCTCATCCGCATCGGCGGTGGGACCGATGAGGTGATGAAGGAGATCATCGCGAAGACCGCGCTGGGGTTGTGACCTCCGCCTCGACGAGCACAGGGGCCTAAGGGAGGTCGTCGACCGCAGTGGGCGTCGGTGGTCAGACCCGATGCCGCGCGCCGTGGCCGTCGAGCGCGGGTATTGCGAAAGGACGCGATGCGCGCTTATCATACGGAATCGGACAGTCCAGAGCCGTACTATCCGACATCGGACCAACACATACCATTGGAGAGAGATGGGGACAATCCAGGCGCGAAGGGATCGCAGCTTCGCCCCGATTCGCGTTCACGAGGCCTTCGAGCGCGAATATCCGGACGGCAGTCGCTCCGCCAGCGAGGTGCTGCTCAACCTCACCTTCACCGGGGTCGCCGCACTGAATCGCGTCGAAGAGTTCCTGGCTCCGTATGGGTTGGTTCTTAAGAGCTTCAACGTCCTTGCCGTGATTCACGGTGACCCGGAGCCGCAGACCCCGACCGTCATCGGCGAGCGCACCCTGGTCGCCAAGAGCAGCGTGACGTCGATCCTCGACAGCCTGGAGAAGCTGGGGATGGTGCGCCGCCGCGCTCACCCGGTCAACCGGCGGTCGATCCTCGTGGACCTCACCGACCACGGAAGGACGACGTGCACAGAGATCCTGGAACGACTCCATCGGCGGGAAGCCCAGTGGGTCGCCAGGATGCCCGAACCCAAACGGCAATCGCTGATACGGCTTCTCGGCGAGGTCAGGGGATTGCTCAATTCGGAGTAACAACCAGCACCATAGAAGGAGGCACACCATGCCGGTCGACAACGAGATCTACAACCGGCCAGGCGACATCTGGTGGGATGAGCACCAGCCGTTGAACGCGATCCGTACGGCGATCAACCCGGCACGGCTCGAGTACTTCTCCCGGGTGCTCGGCGACCTCGGCATCGATCCAGCCGGCAAGACCGTGGTGGACATCGGATGCGGCGGGGGTCTCTTTGCCGAGGAGTTCGCCCGCCTCGGCGCTCGTGTCATCGGGGTCGATCCGTCGTCATCCTCACTCGATACCGCACGCGCGCATGCATCGGCATCGGGGCTCTCGATCGACTACCGCCAGGGAACGGGCGAGAAGCTGCCTCTCGACGACGCAAGTGTCGACATCGCATGCTGTGTCGACGTCCTTGAGCACGTCAATGACCTCGACGCGGTCCTTGCGGAAACGTCGCGAGTCCTGCGCCCCAACGGTGTCTATCTGTTCGACACGATCAATCGCACTGGACTGAGCCGATTCGTGATGATCAAGCTCTTTCAGGAGTGGCGCCTGACGGCCTGGATGCCGCCCAACCTGCATTCATGGGAGCAGTTCATCACGCCGAACGAGCTGCGAGCCACGCTCGACCGCTACCAGCTTCGGCCGCGCGACGTCGTCGGTATGGGCCCGGGCGTGAACCCACCGCGCCTCATCCTTCTGCTCCGCCAGCTCCGCAAGGGGAAGATATCGCACGGCGAGTTCGGGCATCGCGCGCACTTCGTGGTGACGAAGGACCAGCGAGTCTCGTACGCAGGCTACGCAACCAAGGCTGCATGAGCGTCGGTGGACCGGCTGGGAAGATCGCATCGGGTGACCAACGGCACTGCGCACCTATAGACTCCGCGTGACGCTCACCGTTCGGAGGACCACCAGATGCAGGACCGGATCATCGGCACCACGATGCCCGTGCTCGAGATCACGCTCGACCCCGGCGAGGCACTCTTCTCCGAGTCGGGCGAACTCTCATGGATGACGCAGTCGATCGTCATGCAGACGTCCACCCAGATGGGCGGCGGTGGCGGTGTCGGCGGCGTGTTCAAGCGAGCGCTCGGGGGGAGCTCGATCTTCATGACCGAGTACTCAGCCCAGGGAGCGCCGGGAATGGTCGCCTTTGCCGCCCGTCTTCCCGGGCAGATCTTTCCGCTCGAGGTCGCGCCGCAACCCGGGATGGGCTTTCTCGGCCACCGTCATTCTTTTGTGTGCGGCGTGCACGGCGTGACGCTGTCAGTCGGATTTCAGCAGTCCCTCGGCGCCGGCCTCTTCGGCGGTGATGGCTTCCGCCTGGAGAAGATCAGCGGTCAGGGTCGCGCGTGGTGCGAGCTGAGCGGCGAGATCATCACGTACGACCTGAAGCCTGGCGAAAGCCTCCGCGTGCATCCCGCGCATGTGGGTCTGTTCCAGGACACGGTGCAGTTCACCATCACGACGGTCAAAGGCATCAAGAACAAGATCTTCGGCGGCGACGGCATCTTCCTGGCGCTGCTCACCGGACCTGGCCGCGTCTGGCTCCAGTCACTGCCGCTGCAGAAGCTCGCGCAGTCGCTCGGTGAGTTCTCGCCGGGTCAGGCGGTCGAGGCCGGCGCTGCCGGAGCGGTCACGGGCGGTGTCATGCGGGGGATTTTCGGGGGCTGAACTCGCTGCGCTGAAACAGCGCATGCAGCGTGATGCCGGCGGCCTCGAGCGCCTCGCGCCCGCCTTCCTCGCGATCGACCACACAGAGTGCACCGGCGATCGTCGCCCCGGTGGGAACAACCGCCTCCTGCGCCTGGAGAAACGTGCCGCCGGTCGTCATGGTGTCGTCGACAAGGAGCACGCGCATCCCTGCGTGGAGGTCTGGTCCTTCGATGGCCCGGCTCGTGCCGTGCGCCTTGATCTCCTTGCGGACGATGAACGCCGCAATCGGGTGATCGGTGTCGCCGCTGAGCGCCGCGGTGGCTGCGGCGATCGGGTCCGCCCCCAGTGTCAGCCCGCCGACGGCATCGACTCCGAGGTCGCGGCAGTGCTCCAGCGTGAAGCGCGCGACCAGGTACAGTCCGCGGCCGTCGAGCGTCACCTGCTTGCCGTCGACGTAGTAGTCGCTGGCACGTCCACTCGTCAGGGTGAATGAGCCGAACTTGAAGGCTCGCACCGCCACGAGCTCACGCAACTCGTCGCGCAGACCGGTGTCGGTCGCGATGGTCACGGCGTCCAGCGCAGCACCGGGTGGCGCGCGGCGCGCACTTCGTCGACACGGCTCACCGGTGTCTCGTGAGGCGCGTTCTGCACGAACGCCAGGTCGTTCTCCGCCTCCTCGACGATCGCCGCGCAGATCCCGGCAAGTGCGTCGAGGCTCTGCTTCGATTCCGTTTCGGTGGGTTCGAACATCAACGCTTCGGGGACCGTGAGCGGGAAGTACACGGTGGGTGCGTACACCCCGTAGTCGAGCAGGCGCTTGGCGACATCCATGGCGCGCAATCCATCGACACGACCACCCTTGGTCGTTGCCACGAACTCGTGCATGCACGGGGTCTCGACCGCCATCGCGAAGAGACCGGTCAGCTTCGACTGCAGATAGCGCGCATTGAGCACCGCGTCACGCGCGACCCACGGAAGATGATCGCCGTAGGCGCGGATATAGGCGTATGCGCGCACGAGCATCCCGAAGTTGCCGTAGTACGAACGGACCTTTCCGACACTCTTGGGGCGCTTGTCATCCAGGAAGAAGCGGTCACCGTCGCGTTCGACCGTCGGCGTCGGGAGGAACGCGATGAGTCGCACGGCCACGCCGACCGGACCGGCACCGGG
>JBAQGL010000019.1:0-5477 GCA_049287785.1 Candidatus Dormiibacterota bacterium
GCGTGCAGATGCCGCAACCCGAGCAGTAGTCGACCGACGAGTCCGCCGACGGTCCCGCGCCGCGATAGCGTTCCGCCTGGGGTCCGACGTATTTGGGTCCTGGGAAGAGCGGTGTGACCTGGGAGACGGGACAGTAGGTCTCGCAGATCGTGCACTTCACGCAGTGGTCGAGCGAGTCGCGGATGAGGTAGTTCATCGCACCGATTCCGACACCGGCGTTGGTGCCGGCGCGAGGATTGCCTCGGCGGCCGCATACCCGGTGACCACGCTGATGCCGGTGCCTGACTTCTCCTTCCACGGAGTCGCACCGCCGATAATCGCACCGGCCGCGTGGAGGTTCTCGTACACGGGAGATCCCGAACCATCGAGCGGGCGCAGTTGATCGTCGGTGGCGACGCCCGCGGTCGCGAGTGGTTGCGCGTCGAAGTAGTGCGGGGAAAAACGAACTCGATCGGTGTCCGGGAGGCCGGTGAGCGGCAGACTGAAGACGGTCTCGCGCGTGGTTCCGAACGAATCGAGCTCGAGTCCACCACTGGCGAATCCACCCGATGCGAGCACGACCGAGCTGACCGGATACGACACCGTCCCGGTGGCGTTGGCCACGTCGACCGCCTCGATCCTGCCCTCGTTCGCACGGGCGCCGACGGCACGGACACCGAGCACGATGCGCCCCCCGCCGGCACGCAGCGCGCCCGAGAGCGCATCGAAAAGTCGCATCCCGGGAACCGACGGGGGCAGCGTCGCGACCTCGAACACGGTGCGATGCAGGCGTTGCTGGAGCTCCTGCCAGTTGGCGTCGCCGCTCCGCAGCCCGAGCACCGCGGGGATGCCGATTCGCTCATCCGGGTCGACCTGATGCTCGAGGGCGCCGGCGAGCCAGCCGGTGAGGCTCTCGGTGTCGAACCTCCCCGCGATCACACGGGCGGTGAGATCGCCACGACGGCTCGGCGGAGGCGCCAGCTCGAGAGCACGGGCCTCGATCGGAATCGGGAGACGAGCGTGATTGAGGTTGTCGGCAATCAGCGTGGGATGGAAGTCTTTGAAACCCTTGAGACCGACGAACACGAAGCGACCGCCTGCACGAAGATCGCCGCCGGACATGCTGCGCGGCGCAAGCGCGGACGGCTTGGGAACGCCGAGCGCCGTCGGGAGCAGCATGTTCTGGTCAGAGCTGCCCATATATCCGAGTGCGGCAGTCTTCGAGCAGAACCACTCGAGCGAGGTCGCGAGCTGCTCTGCAGAGACGTGTGCGTAGGGATGGTTGGGCGTGGTCGTGCTCGAGGTGAGCACCGGAACCGAGTTTGCCGGGCTCACCACCTGCACGTCGTCGAGATAGCCGAGCACGTCCACGGTCGCGGGAGCGAGATGGGTCGCCCCCACACCACGAGCGACGACCAGCACACGCTGCCCTTGTTCACTCAGACGCAGCGCCGCGGTGAGCCCTGCGAGACCGGCGCCGACGACGACAGTGTCGTAGCTCATACCGGCAGGTGCTCCACGTCGAGGATGCCCTGAAAGATCCAGTCGTCGAGCCGTGCCTGCCGGAGCTGGTCGCCGTGCAGGATGGGATGAACCCCCTTCCAGCGCTCCTCGAGGAAGTCGAGCAGCGTCTGCCTTGCACCCGGCCGGTCGACCTGCCTTCCCTGGTGCAGGATGCCGGTTGCGCGGTAGATGCAGAACCCACCCTGACACGGCCCCATCGCCAGCCTCAGCAGACGGCGAATGTCATCGAGGCTTGTGGTGTCGCGTTCTTTGATCGTGTCCTCGAGGCGCGACCTGGTGATCAACTCACACTCGCAGATGATCTCCTCGGATTGCGGGACGGGCTCACGAGCCGCCAAGCGGTGGCTGATCTGGTAGAGCTCGTGGCTCTCAGAACCGGTGAGCGGCACCTCTGCCGTCGTGCACGGGCGCGGCCCACCGAGCTGCTCACACGCCGCATCGACGGCGGCTTCCGCCATCAGCCGGAAGGTGGTGGTCTTGCCGCCGGTGATGGTGAGGAAGCCGGCGACACCCTCGCGCGAGGAGTGGTCGAGCAGCGCATGCGAGCGCGTGACGTCGCGCGTCTCCGCAACCGCCGCGGTGTCCTCGAACAGGGGACGGACCCCCGCCCAGGCGTGCAGCGCCCGCGCCTGTCGAAAGCCGGGTACAAGCTTCTCGCCCTCATCGAGGAGCAGGTCGATGTCCTCCTGACGGATCTCGGTCTGGTCAGGATCGGGAACGAACACGTCGGTGGTCCCGATGACGCATGCGGTGCGCAGCGGCAGCAGGATGTCGCCGTCCGCCGGCCGCTTGCATCGGTTGATGCACATGTGCACGAGGCGATGGTTCATCGCGATCATCAGCCCCATCCCGGCACGGACGTTGACGGTGCAATGGGCGAGGCCGGCGATCTGTCCGGCCCACGCGCCCGCTGCGTTGATGACAACCGTGGCACGAATATGGAATTCCTCGCCACTGCGCTCGCTCTTGACCTGCGCTCCGACCACCCGCTCACCGTCCATCTCGAGATCGAGGACGCGGTGGTATGGGAGGATGCGAGCGCCGTGCTCCTCTGCGGATCGGGCGCACCCCCAGACCAGCTTCCAGGGGTCGAGCGCCGCGTCGGGGACGAGGAACGCGCGCCGGATGTCCGGGTTGACCCGCGGCTCGCGGCGGAGCGCCTCCGCGACGGGAATCTCCTCCGCCGGGACACCGGTCGCCTTGCATCCTTCGAGGAACTGGTCGCCGTACTCGGGGTCATCCCATGGCGTGGAGACGAACAGCCCGCCGGTGTCCTCGACGCAGTCGGCCGCGGTCAGCCGGAGGATCCGGTTCTCGGCGATGCACTCGCGGGCTGCCGATGGGTCCTTGACCGCGTAACGAGCCCCCGAGTGGAGGAGGCCATGAAACCGACCGGTGGTCCCGTCGGCAAGATCACGGCGCTCGACCAGGATGGTGGAGAAGCCACGCAGGGCGGCATCGCGCGCGACGCCGACGCCTGTCGAACCGCCCCCGATCACGAGGACGTCGGCCTCGAGCGAGCTCAGTGACGGGCTCTGCGTTGCCATTGGAGTGAGCGTATCGAGTCGGTGAGCACCGATCGCTCGAGCACCCGGGGAGACACCGATCTAGCCCGGATGCGAATGCTCCTCCTCCTGACCTTCGGCGAAGTCGCCCTTGTTCTCGGGAAGCTCGGGGTGATGCTCGACGGCCTCCTGGCCCTCGGCAAAGCTGCCCTCGTGCGACGGCTTGACCAACTCCTCCCCGGTCGCGAAATCGCCTTCCTCTACCTCGAGTTCGGGGTGATGCTCCGTCGTCTCCTGCCCGGTGGCAAAGGAGCCCTGGTGCCCATGCTCGTGGTCGTCCGTCTCGGGGACGACGTCAGGTTCCTGACCCTCGCCAGCCATTGGATCTCCTTTCAGGGTGGCTCTCGCCAATTCCGTCCGCTCGCCCCCCGGGGGCCCGGTCGACGCCGAGAAGGCGGCGCCGGAACTCCCACGGGGGACGAAATCCAGTCTGCTCCATCTACCTCAGACGAGCGTCACTCAGCCCAGTCGAACGTCCGCGTGACCGCCTTCTTCCAGAGCGCGTACTCCTGGTCGACCTTGGCCTTGTCCATCTGCGGGGTCCATTCCTTGTCCTTGCCCCAGTTTTCGCGTAGGTCTTCCACCTGCGCCCAGAACCCGACCGCGAGGCCGGCGGCGTAGGCGGCGCCCAGCGAGGTGGTCTCGGCGACGGTCGGGCGCACCACCGGCACGCCGAGCACGTCGGACTGGAACTGCATCAGCGTGTCGTTGAAGACCATGCCGCCGTCCACCTTGAGCGAGGTCAGCGCGACCCCGGAGTCGGCATTCATGGCATCGACGATCTCGCGCGTCTGCCAGGCGGTCGCCTCGAGCGCCGCGCGCGCGATGTGACCCTTGTTGACGTAGCGCGTCAGCCCCGCGATGACGCCGCGAGCACTCGCCTTCCAGTACGGGGCGTAGAGGCCCGAGAACGCCGGTACGAAGTATGCGCCACCGTTGTCATCAACAGTCTTGGCCAGCACCTCGATGTCCGAGGACTTCTCGATCATGCCGAGGTTGTCCCGCAACCACTGGACGAGCGCGCCGGTGATCGCGATCGAGCCCTCGAGGCAGTACGTCGCATCCGCGCTGCCCATCTTGTAGGCGAGCGTGGTGAGCAATCCGTTCTTCGACTGCACCGGCTTGGTGCCTGTGTTCAGGAGGAGGAAGTTGCCGGTGCCGTAGGTGTTCTTGGCCTCGCCGACGGCGAAGCAGGTCTGCCCGAAGAGGGCGGCCTGCTGGTCGCCGAGGTCGCCCGCGACAGGGATACCCGCAAGCACGCCCTTGGCCTCCCCATAGGTCTCGCTCGACGCCCGGATGGCCGGGAGCATGGACCGAGGGACGGTCATGATGCTGAGAATCTCGTCGTCCCAGTCCAGGGTCTCGAGGTTCATGAGCATCGTCCGGCTCGCGTTGGTCACGTCGGTGACATGCACGCCACCGTCGGTACCACCGGTGAGCAGCCAGATCAGCCATGCGTCGATGTTGCCGAAGGCGAGGTCGCCCGCCTCGGCCTTGGCTCGCGCGCCGTCGACGTTGTCCAGGATCCACTTCACCTTCGGACCCGAGAAGTAGGTTGCGAGCGGCAGTCCCACCTTGGCGCGGAAGCGGTCCTGGCCGCCGTCGGCCGACAGCTGCTCGACGATCTTGTCGGTGCGCGTGTCCTGCCAGACGATCGCGTTGTATACGGGCTTGCCCGTCCCACGGTCCCAGACGACTGTCGTCTCGCGCTGGTTGGTGATCCCGACCGCCGCGAGGTCGCCGATCGCGATCTTGTCGAGCCCCGCCTTCACGACCTCTTGCGTGCGCTGCCAGATCTCGAGCGCGTCGTGCTCGACCCAACCCGGCTTCGGGAAAATCTGCTCGTGCTCCTTCTGATCGACGGAGACAACTTTGCCGCCGTGATCGAAGACCATGAAGCGGGTACTGGTCGTGCCCTGGTCAATGGCCGCTGCGTATTTCGCCATGAGAGGCTCCTTTACGCCCGATTGGGCTGGACGTTTGGCTGACCCTCACCAGGCTCCGCCTGCGCTTCGCCACTCTTACCGGTACGCGCCGAGCGCGCCTGCAGCACGTCACCTATGAAGAAGTCATAAGCAAGAGCGCCGATCACCGCGCCGACAAGTGGAGCGACGATTGGTATCCAGAAGTAGTTGCTGAATTGGAACCCGCCGAGGTTGTAGGTGCCGGGAAGCGCCACTTTGCCCCAGCCGGCGAAGAACGCGAACACGCGAGGCCCGAAGTCACGGGCGGGATTGATTGCGTAGCCAGTGTTGGCGCCGAACGAAGTACCGACCGCAAAAACGACGAAACCGATAATGAGCGGGCCGAGGTTGCTGATGGGTGCCAGGTTCCGCGCGTCGGTAACCGCCAACACGCCAATGAGGAGCAGCGCCGTTCCCACCGCCTCATCCACAAACGGCCCTCCTA
>JBAQGL010000020.1:0-2182 GCA_049287785.1 Candidatus Dormiibacterota bacterium
ACCAGCCGGGCGACCACCGCGCGGACTGGATCGCCGCCGGTTCCTGTACATCGCCGCTGCCGCCATCGCGATCATCGGCCTCGTGCTGTTCATGGCGCTCGCCCCATCGGCCAAGGTGACGATCACCATCGCGGCCACCCCGCTTTCGGTGAGCTCGACGATTCAGGGGACCACCAATCCCGCTACCGCCGCAACAGCCGACCACGTCCTCACCGGCGTGGTGAGCAGTACCGGGACGTCCCAGTTCACGGCAACTCCGACCGGAACCAAGACGCTTCCGGCGGTGGCGGCGAAGACGATCTTGACCTTTTCGACCGACGACCCGAGCGATATCTCCTTCACCCTCCCAGCCGGCAACCCCAGTTCGCAGGTGCAGAGCGCTGACCAATCGGTCACCTTCGGACCGGCCCGGAACACGGTGATCTGCATCGGTCCGCAAAACCCGCCGCCCAGCAACTCCGCGTGTGGGTCGAATCCATACAACGCGACCGCGCGCTACGTGGATCTCACCGCTGGGGCAAACGGCAACGTTGGGTCGGGCACGCTGACGGTGTGGCAAGGCGATCCGTGTCCCAATCCCTTGCTCTGCCCGGGCATTCACATCAGCGTGACCAACAACGACCCGGCCACCGGCGGCAGCGATCCCAAACAGGTCACCGCCGCAAGCGCCACCGACGTCGCCAACTGGACCGCGCAGGTGACCACCGTCGAGGCTCAGCTGTCGAGTCAGATGCAGGCGGAGTTGGTGGCCCACGCGGCCGGGAAACCGATCGCCAGGGATCCGGCCGGCAACGGAGAGACAACCGCGTTCGTCGTGACGCCGCAACCGTTTCCCCCCGCGGTCGGAGCGCAATTCGCAGCCACCACGGTGACCGTGAAGGGGACGTCCGAAGCGGCCATCTACGACGTCGCGGCCGTCCACAACGATGTCATCGCGGATCTCAACAAGCTGATCAAACCGGGTGACGTCCTGGCAACCGGCAGCCTGACCACACCGCCTTGCGCGGTGACGCAGGCAAACGTCAACGGCACCGTCATCCTCGCGTGTTCCGCCACCGCCTTCAGCCAGCCGCAGGTCAACCTGAACGCGCTGAAAGCCCAGCTCACCGGGCGGAATCCTGGAAAGGCTCAGTCGATCGTTCAGGGCAATGTCGCCAAGGTCCAGGGCGTGACCGTCTCCGAGTGGCCCTTCAAGCTGTTCTATCTCCCGCTGCGCGCGTCACAGATCGATATCGTCGAGAATTTCGTAGCGCCGGCAGCCAAGTCGCCGTGAGCGCGACCGGGGACGGTACCGGTGGCAGACGCGTCCTCGGCATCGATGTCGGCACTGTCCGGGTTGGGCTAGCCGTCTCCGACGAGACGTGCACCCTGGCCACTCCGCTTGCGACGATTCCAAACGACTCGCGAACGATGTGGGCACGCATCGCTCGCGAGATGGAAGATCGCGACGTGGACCGTGTGGTGATCGGGTTGCCCCGCCGTCTTGATGGGAGCGAAGGCGACGCGTCTGAGCATGCGCGACAGTTCGCCGCCGCCCTTGCGGAACGCACCGCGTCGCCGATCGAACTCTGGGATGAGCGTTTCACCACCACCATCGCCGAGCGCTCGCTCATCGAAAGCGGCGTCCGCCGAAAGCGCAGGCGCGAGGTGATCGACGCGGTCGCCGCTGCGGTCCTGCTCCAGAGCTGGCTCGACGCCCGCCGGATTGCCGCGGCGCGCGCAAGCCGGTGAGCACCGTGCCGCTCCGGCTCTGCCTGGTCGGATCCGGCATCACGAGATCGCCAAGCCCGGTCATGCACCAGGCCGCGATGCAGGCCTCGGGCGTCGAGGGCACGTATGTCATTCGCGACCTGGCGGCGTCGGACATCGAGGCATTCGTGGCGGAGCTACGCGAGGGGCGCTATACCGGATGCAACGTCACCACGCCGTACAAGGCGGTGATGGCGTCCCGGTGCGATTACCTCGAGGGCGACGCCGAATCCCTCGGCGTCGTCAACACCATTACGGTGCGCGGAGGACGGCTGCTCGGGGTGACCACCGACGCCGACGGTTTCGAGCTGGCGTTGAGCGAGCGATCGATGTGGCCGCGTCAGGGGGCGACGGCGCTCGTGCTGGGTGCCGGTGGGGCGGCCGCCGCGGTCGCGCTGGCGCTCACCCGGGTCCCGCTGCTCCGCCTGCGCAT
>JBAQGL010000021.1:0-6504 GCA_049287785.1 Candidatus Dormiibacterota bacterium
GGCAAGCTCAATCTGCGCCCAGCGTTTCTGACGGTCAACGGTGACGCACCGCGTGCTCGCGGCTACGCCGCAACCCACGCGTCGCAGTACAACCAGATCAAGCGATGGGCCTGGGGAGCGACCGATATCCCTTACGTGACCTCGCGAATGCTGCTCCACCCGGAAATTCCGTGGCGGGTGCGCGCGCGGCGGTATTCGAACCTCATCTTCAACCACCTGACCTGGGCGACGCTGCCGTTGCTGCTCTTCTTCGGTGGTGCGCTGCCGGCATTCATCGACCTCGACTACAGCCTGTCGTCAACCTCGGCATTGCTCGGCAGTCTCAGCGCGAGCATTCTCACCATCACGCTGCTGAACACCTTGCTGCTCGTGCAGGTCGACTACCAGATCAGCCCAAAACCGCGCGAATGGCCATGGTGGCGGCGGCGGTGGGCGGAGCTGCAACTGTTCACCTACCCCGTCGTCGGACTCGCGCTGAGCGTGATCCCGGCGCTCGAGGCGCAGACCCGGCTGATGTTCGGCGCGTACCTCGAGTACCACGTGACCGAGAAGGAGTAGGCGTCTCCGCGGTCAGCGCTCGACAGCGGTTCGATAGACCGCATTGGTCATCTCGGCGGCGCGGCGCCACGTGAAGGTTGCGGACCACGCAAGCCCCTCGGTTCGCCGCCGGTCGCGCTCCGCCGGGTCACTCAACAGGCGGTTGATCGCCGCGGCCATCGCACCCGCATCACCGTCGGGCACCATGCTCGCGACGGGTCCGCTCACCTCGGGAAGCGAGGAGTTGTCGAAGATGACCGCAGGTGTGCCGCACGCCATGGCTTCCAGCGGCGGCAGCCCGAACCCCTCGTACGCGGAGGTGAAGACGAAGACCTCCGCCGCGCTGTACAGAGCAACGAGGTCGTCGGTGGTCACGTGCCCGATCACGCGGGCATGCTCGGCGAGACCGGCGCGCGCCAGCTGGTCGGTCACGAATGGGATGAAGGTTCCCTGATCACCGGCGATGACCAGAGCGACATCGTGGTCCCGGCGCACGCGGCTGACGACCTCGGCGAGGAGCGCGATGCGCTTGCGAGGGTCGAAGGTGCCGACCGCTAACAGGAATTTCCGGTCCAGGCGCAGCTGGGCGCGGAGCCGCTGCACCGTCTCCGGCGAGGCGGGCCGAAATACCGGCGAGATCCCCTCCGGGACGACGGTGACCCGCTGCGGATCGGTCCTCGTGAAGCGGAGCACATCACGACGGGTCGAGTCGGACACCGCGATCACGGCATCGGCTCGACGGATGAGGCGCAACCCCGGCACTCGCGCCCGCCGGACCCACGGATAGTCGCGTGGCATCACAAACGGGATCAGGTCGTGGACGGTGACCACCACCGGGAGCCGGGTGCGAAACGGCTGTCCGAACTCGATTGCGTGATACAGATCGGCTTGAGAGCCGCGAAGTGCGCTCGCCACGAACGCGAGGTCCGCGATCGGCTGGAGAGTCGGGTGGATCACCGGGATCCGGCGCGTCGACGGCCGCAGCGCGATCGAGACCTCGGAGGGCGGTTCCTGGTGTGCGGAGAGCAGCAGGCTGACCTGGGGAGGGTTGGCCAGTTGGGCGAACCCCGCGAGCAGGCCCCGCTCGTAGCTGCCGATCCCGCGAACCGACGAGGCTCCCTGAAGCGGCCGGCCATCCATGACGATCCTCATCGCGGAGGGCTCGTTGGGCAGGGCACGGCCACAGAGTCTGTCGGATAGACTGGCTCCGGTGACGATTCAAGAGCAGGACGTGGTGGAACGGCTGCGCTCACTGATCCGTGATGTGCCCGATTTCCCCCGGCCGGGAATCGTCTTCAAGGACATCACCCGGTTGCTCGGCGACGGGATCGCGTTCCATGCTGCGGTCACCGCGCTCGCCGCACCCTATGTCGACCAGAACGTCGACATCGTCGCCGGCATCGAGTCGCGCGGGTTCATCCTCGGTGGCGCGGTCGCGGACCGCCTCGGCGCGGGTTTCGCCCTGGTCCGTAAGGAGGGACGGCTTCCGTCAACGCGGATTTCGCAGGCCTACACACTCGAATATGGCGAAGCGGTCATCGAGATGCACTCGGATGCGGTCGAGCCGGGCCAGCGCGTGCTGATCGTGGACGATCTGCTCGCCACCGGCGGCACCGCCGGCGCGGCGGCCGCGCTCGTCGACCGGCTGGGGGGAGATATCGTCGGCTTTGCCTTTTTGATCGAGCTGAGCGCACTCGGGGGATCGGCCGCGCTCGGCGGGCGCCCGTACACGGCGCTGTTGCGTACGAAGACAGATGGAGGAATCGCGTGACCAACGTGCTGAAAGTGGTGGAATCCGATGTCGCCGACCCAAGCCTGGCGGACGAGGGCGAGCGTCTCATCGATTGGGCGGCGCGGGAGATGCCCGTTCTCCGCATCATCCGTGAGCGTTTCGCACGCGAGCGCCCGCTCGAGGGACTGCGGCTCGGCGCCTGCCTCCACGTCACCAGTGAGACGGCCAACCTTGCGATCACGCTCAAGGCGGGTGGCGCCCACCTGAGCCTCTGCGGGAGCAATCCCCTGTCGACCCAGGACCCCGTCGCGGCGGCGCTGTCGCGGCGGCACGGGATTCCGACCTATGCCGTCAAAGGCGAGGACTCGGCCCGCTACTACTCGCACATCCAGTCCGTCCTCGACACGCACCCGCAGGTGACCATGGACGACGGCGCAGACCTCGTCGCCGAGCTGCACAAGGGTCGTCGCGAGCTGCTCGACGAGGTGATCGCGGGTACCGAGGAGACCACCACCGGCGTCATCCGGCTCCGTGCCATGGCGCAGGACGGGGCGCTCAAGTTCCCGATCATCGCGGTCAACGAGGCGCTCACCAAGCACCTCTTCGACAACCGTTACGGCACCGGGCAGAGCACCATCGATGGTCTGATCAGGGCGACCAACGTGCTGCTCGCCGGCAAGACGTTCGTCGTCTGCGGCTACGGGTGGTGCGGTCGCGGCCTGGCCAGCCGCGCAACCGGGCTCGGTGCGCACGTGATCGTCACCGAGGTCGATCCGACGCGAGCGCTCGAGGCGGTCATGGACGGCTATCGCGTGATGCCGCTCGCGGAGGCGGCGCCGAACGCCGACATCGTGATCACCGTGACCGGCGACATCAACGTGATCGATCGCGGCTCGATCGAGCGTTTCAAGGACGGCGCGATCATCGCCAACAGCGGCCATTTCAACGACGAGATCAACCTGGCTGCGATTGACGATCTGTCGGTCGAGGTCACCGCCCCGCGCACGTTCGTGCAGTCGCACCGCCTGCGTGACGGACGCACCATCCACGTGCTCGCCGAGGGCCGCCTGCTCAACCTCGCCGCGGCGGAAGGACATCCGGCGGCGGTGATGGACATGAGCTTCGCCAACCAGGCGCTGTGCGCGGAGCACATCGCCAAGCATCACAAGGAGCTGGCGCTTGCCGTCCACGACGTGCCCCAGGAGATCGACCGTGAGGTCGCGCGCCTCAAGCTGCAGGCGATGGGCGTGACCATCGACACGCTCACCGACGAGCAGCAGAAGTATCTCGCGTCCTGGGAATCAGGGACCACATAGGCCATGGCGCTCAACATGCCCTACCGACCCGAGCTGAGCGTGCTCAGCAACGGTGTCAGCCTCCTCAACGCGCCCTCGAGCAGCCGCAACTCCGGCGTGTTCCTCATCGTGCGTGCCGGTTCACGCGACGAGTCGTCGGAGACCTCCGGGCTTGCTCACTACCTCGAGCACATGTTCTTCAAGGGCACCGAGCGTCGCCCGACGACCAAGATCATCTCGCGCGAGATCGACCGTCTCGGTGCCAACACCAACGCATACACCGATACCGAGGAGGTCGCGTATTTCGCCGAGGGCCCGGCGACCGCGATGCTCGAGCTTGCCGATGTCATCTGCGACATGCTGAGCCGGCCGCTCTTCGCCGCCGAGGAGGTCGAGCGCGAGCGCAATGTCGTGCTCCAGGAATTGTCCATGCGCCTCTCCGACCCCGACGGTTGGATCTGGGACCGGCTCGGCACCGTCGCCTTCGGCGGCAATCAGCCGATGTCGTGGTCAGCGGCGGGGTTTCCGGCGGTGATCGAGAAGGCGACGCGCGAGCAGCTCACCGAATACCACCAGGCGTTCTATGCGCCCAAGTCGATGTGCCTGGTCATCTCCGGTGGCGCGACGTTGAGCCAGGACCAGGCGCTCGAGATGCTTGCGGACATCCCCCAGGGCAAGCCGCGCGCCCGCAAAAAGGCCAAGTGGGGCCTCGGTGATCGCCACACGGCCAACGTGCGCCCGGCGACCGCCCAGGAGGAGCCGCAGGTGCACATGGTGTTCGCGGTTCCGGGTATCCCGGCGACCGACCCGCGCCGCACCCAGCTATCGGTGATGACCCACGTGCTCGGCGGGGGCATGTCGTCACGCCTGTTCCAGACGGTCCGGGAGCGCAATGGCCTCGCGTACAGCATCTTCGCGCACCATGCCGGTTTCGACGACACCGGGCTCTTCGCGATCGCCACAGCGACGCGGCCGAAGGACGCGCGCAAGGCCACGAGCCTCGCGTTCAAGGAGTTCCGGAAGATGGCGTCGAAGCGTGTCGCCGCCGACGAGCTTGCGGCTGCGAAATCGGCGATGGTGGGCAGGCTGCTGCGTTCCACCGAGACGGCAATCGCGAGCGCGCGCTTCTACGGAACGCGCTGGCGGGCCGGCCTGCCGCTCGAGACACCGGACGAGCGCGCCGACGCGATCATGAAGGTCACCGCGGCAGAGGTGCAGTCGATCGCGGAGGAGATTGCGTCCGGCATCGGCGACGTGCGGCTTGCGCTGGTCGGTCCGACCGACCAGGGCGACGAGCTGCTCGCAGCGGTCGAGTCAACGGCGTAACGCTGGGGCTGCGGAGAGGTCAGGACGCGAGCAGCGCCTGGTCGAGAGCGCCGGCAACGCGCTCGAGATCGCGCCTGCTGAGGCCGGGGTGAACCGGCAGCGAGAGACAGCGCGCCGTGCATTCGCGCGCGAGCGGCGTGTCATCTCGATGAACGTTGCGATGGCTGCGGTACGCCTCGTGGTCCCACACCAGCCCCGGGTAGTACACCCCCGTATCGACGCCCGCTGACGACATCGATGCTGCGACGCGGTCGCGGTCGATTCCGGGCTCGAGCAGGATCGTGTACTGGTGCCAGACGTGGCCACGGCCCTCGGGAACCCGCGGGGTGGTGACCTCCGAGTCATTCCCGATCAGCGACGTCAGCAGCGCGGCGTTGCGGCGCCGCGTCCGGACGATCTCGTCGAGATGTTGCATCTGCGGGATGGCCATCGCCGCAGCGACATCGGTCATCCGCCAGTTCTGGCCGACCATGGCATAATCATAGCGGGATCGCATTCCCTGGTTGCGGAGCGCGCGGAGCCGTTCGGCGAGCATCGAATCGTCGGTGGTGATGCAGCCGCCCTCGCCGCTGGTCACGTTCTTGGTTGCGTAGAAGGAGAAGCAGCCGATCCCGAAGCTGCCCACGCGGCGCCCGTCGACGTCGGCGGCGTGCGCCTGCGCCGCGTCCTCCACGATCGCGAGCCCGTGCGCGGCTGCGAGCGACACGAGCGGGCGCATGTCGGCTGGGAGTCCGTAGAGATGCACCGGCATGATCGCGGCGGTCCTCGGCCCGATCAGCGCCGCCACCGAGTCGGGATCGATCGTGAAGTCCTCGCGGATGTCCGCGAAACGCACCGATGCCCCGCTGCGCAGGATCGCGTTGATGGTCGCGGCGAAGGTGAAGGGCGAGGTGATCACCTCCTGGCCGGGACCGATGTCGAGCACTGCGAGCGCGGCGTCGAGCGCGACCGTTCCATTCGCAACTGCAATGGCGTGCGCGGTGCCGGCCATCTCGGCGCAGAGCGCTTCGAAGCGACCGACCATGGGTCCCTGCGCCAGATGACCGCTGCGCAGCACCTCGAGGACCAGGTTTTCCACCTCGGGGCCGAGCTGAGGTGCCGAGATCCGAATCCGTGTCTCAACCGGGGCCTGGACGGCGGTCACGACGACGCCACCTCGCGGGCGCCGCCCATCAGGCGGCGCTCGGCGGCGATGCGCCGGCGCAGCGTCAGGAGGCCGGCTGCCATGGCGACGGAGTCGCGGATCGGCGAGACCGTGGAGCGTCCCGACGCGGTGTACACCACCGGGATCTCGACGGGCGTGATGCCCTCGTGGACGGCCCACAGGTTGATCTCGGCGCCGATCAGGTAGTCGCCTGCTCGCAGCCGCGGGAGCAACACCTGCGCCAGGGAGCGCTGGATGAGCACCGTCCCCTGCGTGTCGAGGTTGAGCCCGATGAGTCCGGCGCGAAGGAGACCGAAGCCGGCAGACATGGCGCGCCGCACCGCCGGCGTCTCGATCTGGGAGTCGTGGTGGGTCTTGGACCCCATCACCAGTGGCGGCCGGGGGCTCAAACCGAGGTAGCCGTCGAGATCGGTGAACCCAAAGGGAAGGTCGGCCGCAGTCAGGACCAG
>JBAQGL010000022.1:0-9083 GCA_049287785.1 Candidatus Dormiibacterota bacterium
GTTGGTGGCGGTGCGGATTGCGGCGGTCGCGACCGCGACGATCCGCTCGGCCCCCGCCGCAGCGGCGACCGCCCGGAAATCGCGCACCGCAGCCACCGCCTCGGCCACCGCACTCGCCTCGAGGCGGCCGCGAGCATCGATGTGGCGGGCCAGCTGGAGCGACGTGCGGGCATCGGCAATGATGTCGAGCTGACCGGACTCATCGAGCCGGAGAACCGCGATTCGGGCCGAGTTCGACCCGATGTCTATGACGGCGAGCGGCGATGCCAAGGCGACCCTCTCCCTGGTCCGAACTCGGGTGGGAGCGGCAAGTATAGGCAGGGCCAACTCCCGGGCCGTCAGCGCCGTCCGATGACGGCGACGTCGGGCGCTGCGGGTTCGCGCTGCTCGATGATGCGGTCGAGCCGGTAGCCGACTCCGTAGACCGTCGTGATCCTGAAGGGCAGCGCCTCGAAGGGCTCGAATTTCTCGCGAAGCCACCGGACATGGACGTCGACGGTCTTGCGCTCGCCAAAGAATTTCGGACCCCAGACGCGCCGGATCAGCTGCTCGCGGGAGTGCACCCTGCCCGGGTTGGCGAGGAGGAACGACAGCAGGTCGAACTCCTTGGGCGAGAGGCGGAGCGCATCGTCACCCACGCGCACCGACCGTGCACCGCGATCGAACCGGAAGTCACCGAATTCCTCAACCTCGACGACACCTCGTTCCTCGACGGCGGGCTGCGCGCGGCGGAGGAGCGCCATCACCCGTGCGGTCAGCTCGGCGAGCGAGAACGGCTTGGTCATGTAGTCGTCAGCGCCAACGCGAAGGCCGACGATCTTGTCGAGCTCGCTGTCCCGGGCGCTCAGGACGAGCACCGGCGTGGTCGTCTCCTGACGGAGGATGCGACACACCTCGAGCCCGCCCAGCTCGGGGAGCATGAGGTCGAGCACGATCAGGTCGGGCCGCAGCTCGCGGGCCTTCTCGAGCGCCTCGATCCCGTTGGCGGCCTGGCTCACCTGGTATCCCTCGCGCACGAGATTGAACCGGAGGGTCTCACGGATGACCTCCTCGTCCTCGACCACCAGGATGTGCTTGGCTCCCACGATACCGGCTGAGCCTAGACATGTCCCCTTTATGGAGGGGTTAAGGAAAGGTCAAAAAACGGGCGTCTCCCGGTACGTGCCGAAAACCGTCCGCAGCGCCTCGACGATCTCACCTTCGGTGGCACGAGCTCGGACGCAGTCGATGATCGCCGGCATGAGGTTGTCGGTGCCGCGCGCGACCTCCTGCAGCGCATCGAGCCGGGTGGCGACGCTGGTGTTGTCGCGGCGTTGGCGCAATTCCCTGAGTCGCGCCGCCTGTTCGACCTCGACGTTCGGGTCGATCACCAGCGTCGGCGGCTGCACCATGTCGACGCTGTGCTCGAAGACGTTGACGCCAACAATGACTCTTTCTCCGGTCTCGAGCTGGCTCTGGTAGCGGAAGGCCGCATCGGCGATCTCGCGCTGCGGAAACCCCTCGGCAACGGCGTCGAGCATGCCCCCGCGTTCGGCGATCGCCGCAAAGTAATCCTCGGCCGCCCGTTCCATACGGTTGGTGAGATCCTCGATGAACCACGAGCCGGCGAGCGGATCGACGACCGACGGAACCCCGGTCTCGTAGGCAAGGATCTGCTGGGTGCGCAGCGCGATCTGCGCGGCCTTTTCCGTGGGCAGGGCGAGCACCTCGTCCATCGAGTTGGTGTGGAGCGAGTTGGTGCCGCCGAGCACTGCGGCGAGCGCCTCGAAGGCCGTCCTCGCAACATTGTTCTCGATCTGCTGCGCGGTGAGCGAGCACCCCGCAGTCTGCGTGTGGAAGCGGAGCTTCAGCGAGCGCTCGTCCTTGGCGCCGTACTGCTCGCGCATGTGCCGCGCCCAGATGCGCCGCGCGGCTCGGTATTTGGCGATCTCCTCGAAGAAGTCGATGTGCGCGTTGAAGAAGAAGGACAGGCGTGGCGCGAACTCGTCGACGTCGAGGCCGCGCTCGATGCCCGCCTCCACGTACGCGAAACCGTCGGCGAGCGTGAACGCCAGCTCCTGCGCCGCGGTGCTGCCGGCCTCGCGAATGTGATACCCGCTGATCGATATCGGATTCCAGCTCGGGACGTTGCGCGTGCAGAACTCGACGACGTCGGTCACGAGGCGCATCGACGGCCGGATGGGAAAGATGAACTCCTTCTGGGCGATGTACTCCTTGAGGATGTCGTTCTGCAGCGTGCCGCCGAGCTTCGGGTAGGGAATCCCCTGCTCGTCCGCAGCCGCGAGGTACATCGCGAAGAGGATCGGCGCCGGGGAGTTGATGGTCATCGACGTGGTGACCGCTCCGACGTCGATGCCGTTGAACAGCGTGAGCATGTCTTCCACCGAATCGACTGCCACGCCGCAGCGGCCGACCTCGCCGAGCGCCTGCGGCGAATCGGAGTCGTGGCCCATGAGCGTCGGCATGTCGAAGGCGACCGAGAGTCCCATCTGGCCCTGCCCGAGGAGGAACCGATAGCGCTCGTTGGTGTCGCGCGCGCTGCCGAATCCGGCGAACTGGCGCATCGTCCAGACCTTGTCGCGGTACATGGTCCGGTGGACGCCCCGGGTGTATGGATACGACCCCGGCTCACCGAGATCGCGCTCGACCTCGAAGGCCGAGTTGTCGGGGCCGTACCAGGTCTCGAGGGGCAGACCCCCGAGGGTGTCCGGGGGGATCGGCGGCGCGTCGCGGGGTGCCGGCATCTCGGGCTCTGCGGGCGGCACTCCCGCCCGGTCGATTGTCTGGGTCATTGCTTCCTGGGTTCTCTGCTGTGCCCGTTGAGGATGCGTTCGGCAAGGGCGTACGGGTCCACCCGGCTCAGATCGCCTTCAAGCTCTCGACTCATTGTCCCCTCATGCAGCGCAATTCGCGCGCGCTCGGCCGCTCGCTCGACCACGATCGCCTCGACCTCGGCCCGAAGACGGGCGATCCGGCGCCGCTCGAGCTCCCCGGACGCGGCGATCGTGTCCCCGTGCCGATCGATGGCCGCGACCAGCTCGTCGACCCCCTCACCGGATTCGGCGACGGTGGTGAGAACGGGGGGAGACCAGTCGTTGCGCCTGGCCCCATGACGGACCAGTTCCTTCAGATCGCGGACCACCTTGGACGCTCCGGGCAGGTCAGCCTTGTTGACCACGAAGATGTCGGCGATCTCGAGGATCCCTGCCTTGATGATCTGGACGGCGTCGCCGCTGGCCGGCGTTGTGACCACCACGGTGGTATCGGCGGTCTCCATGACCTCGAGTTCCGATTGGCCGACGCCGACCGTCTCGAGCAGGCATCGATCGCGACCGGAGGCGTCGAGGAGGCGGATCGCCTCGCGGGCGGCTGCGGCGAGCCCGCCGAGGTGCCCTCGAGCCGCCATGCTGCGGATGAAGACGCCGGGGTCGAGTGTGTGCCGGACCATTCGAACTCGATCACCGAGGATCGCTCCGCCGGTAAAGGGGCTCGAGGGATCGACGGCAATGACGCCGACCTGGTGTCCGCCGGCCCTCCAGCGCTCGATCACCTGGTCGCAGAGGGTGCTCTTGCCGCTCCCCGGGGGGCCGGTCACCCCGACGACGCGAGCCATGCCGGCCCGTTCGCGAACTTGACGGAGGAGGTCGGCGATCCCGGGATCCCGGTCCTCGACCATGCGGATGGCACGAGCTAGCGCGCGCGTGTCGCCCGCCATCAGGCGTTCGGCGAGTTGGGGTTCGGGCATCGCTGGAAGTCTACCGGCGCCCCGAACTCATCCCGCCCACCGTAACCCTGACGTCAGCCGAGTTCGTTATAAAGCCTCAGGTGAGACGACAACGCGCATCGCTGCGCCGGCATCACGTCAGGCGCAACCGATTCCTGGTGGGATTCGTCATCGCGCTCGGCTTTGTGCTGTCCGGAGTGATGGGCGCGGTGGCGTACTTCATGCCCGCGATCGTGACCGCATTCGAGGACACCGGGCACACGATCATCCAGCCGACGCCCGGCGCCAGCGCTTCGGCCGCCGCATCGGCATCAGCCGCCGCGGTCCCCACGGCGGAGGCGGCGCCGGGGCAGCCGTTCACCGTGCTCCTCCTCGGCTCAGACAACGACGCCAAGTTCGGCGGCACCGTCCTCACCCAGTCGATGATCCTGGCGAGGGTGAACCCCAAGACCCGGCAGGTGGTCATGGAATCCATCCCCCGGGACCTCTGGGTGCCACTCTCGAGTGGCGGCAGCGCCAAGATCGATGCCGCCTACCTGCACGGCGGCGCCAGCGCGTCGGTGGCGACCGTCGAGGAGGACTTCCGCATCCATATCGACCATTACGCGTGGATCGGATTGCTCGGGCTTGTGAACCTCATCAACCAGGTTGGCGGTGTCGACGTGGTCGCCACCAACCCGGTCATGGACGACTTCTATCCCGCCGATCTGAGCGGCAAGGACCCCTACGCCTATGAGCGGGTCGCTGTCCTGCCGGGTCCGCAACACATGACCGGCATGCAGGCGCTGATGTACGTCCGCTCACGGCACGGTGACCTCCGCAGCGACTTCGGACGTTCGCAGCGTCAGCAGCAGGTGCTGCTCGCCCTGCGTGCCAAAGCGAAGCTGCTAGGGATCGCCGACCTGCCGGACATCGCGACCGCCATGGCCAACGACTTCTCGACCGACATGAGCATCGGCGAGATCGCGTCGCTGCTGCCGATCGCGAGCAGCGTCCAGTTGCAGAACGTGCACCAGGTGATCCTCTCGTCCCCCTACACGTACCCGGCCGTGACCAACAATGAGGATGTCCTGGAACCGAACTGGAATCTCATCCTTCCCGAGACGCATCAGTACTTCCCCGCGGTGTAGGGGGCAACGATGAGACGCGCCATTTCGGTGATCGTGTTGCTCGCGCTCATGGCCGGGTTCGGTTTTGGGGTGAACCGGCTGATCGCATCGCGGAAACACACGATTCCGACCGAGGCGACGGTCTTCATCCCCACCGCGACCCGCCCCGACATCGTGCTTCCGGGGACGCTGTACCTCGCCCAGAACGGTGACATCTACCGGCTCAGCAACGGGTACTTCACCGATCTGCACCTTTCGACCAAGGCCGGCTCGTGGATGCAGCCGGCATACATCCCGAACTCCCAGGACATCGTTGCAGTGCTGCGCGCTGCCGAGTCCTCGGACCTCTATCTGCTGAGCAGCTCGGGTGCGATCCTCCGCCAGCTCAGCAAGAATTCCAACCCGCACATCGACAAGGTCTATCTCAACAACTGGATGTTCTATCCGCACATGGGCGCCGACGGCAACACCGTCTACTTCAGCTACGACGAGCCGAAGAATTCGAGCACCCTGGCGGTCGACTTCTCGATATGGTCCGGAACGCTCACCGGCAAGCTCGCGAGCAAGCTGCTCACCAACTCCAACCCGTTCACCGGCGGCGATGTCGACCCCACGCCGCTGGCCAACGGCTCAGTCCTCTACTCGAAGTTCGCGATCGGCAATGGCAACGCGTACTCCGAGATCGCAATCCAGGTGAAGCCGCTCGCCAGACCGATCGTCCTGACCACGCCCGCGCAGGATTGCGGGCAACCGTCTCCATCACCGGACGGCACCAAGATCGCGATGATCTGCATCGGTGGCACCGGACTGCAGAGCACACGGCTCGAGGTTGCGACCTTGAGCAACGGCAAGCTGGGAATCCCGAAAACGCTTGTCAGCAACTGCCTGTGTGCCGACCCTGTATGGGCGCCGGATGGCAGCGGGCTTGTCTACTACAACGCTGGCGATGCCACGGGCCACTTCGAGCTGTGGTGGATCAAGGGTGCCTCGAACGCCGCTCCGTCAACACCGCTACGGGTGACCACCAATCTCGACTTCGACGCGTCCTCGCCGCCGAGCTGGTCGCCGCTCAGCAGCGTGCCGGTGATGTCCCGGTAGCGTCCGTCGGGCTAGTAGAAGATCTGGGCGAGCTCGTAGAGCTCGCGAGGAACGCGTCGCTGCTCGGCGACGACGTCGGCAATGCTGGCGACATCGACGGTGCCGTTGGTCACCACCGGCATCTCGCCGAAGAGTCCCTCGACGACGAGGTCGTATGCCTTCGCACCGACGCGCGTCGCCCAGATGCGGTCATACGCGGTGGGTGAGCCGCCCCGCTGCACGTGGCCCAGCACCGTGGCCCGGGTCTCGTGTCCGGTGCGTTCCTCGATGATGCGCGCGAGATTCTCGCCGACGCCGCGTCGCGAGAGCTGGACATGCCCGAAGGCGTCGCGCGTTCCCTCCGCCTCGTCCTTCGACTGCAGCCCCTCCATCTCAACGCCCTCAGCGACGACGATGATGCTGAAGTCGCTTCCCGCTCGCGTGCGCACATCGAGATGTGCGACCACCTCGTCAACGGTGACGCTGAACTCGGGGATGATGATCATGTCGGCGCCACCGGCGAGGCCACCCATCACCGCCACCCACCCGGTGTCGCGTCCCATCACCTCACACACCATCACGCGGTGATGCGAGGTGGCCGTGGTGTGGAGCCGGTCGAGTGCTTCGGTGACCACGCTCACGGCGCTGTCGAACCCGATGCAGTACTCGGTGATGCTGAGGTCGTTGTCCATGGTCTTGGGCACACCGACGACGCGTGCCTGCTGCTCGGCAAGTCGCGCCGCGACACTCAGCGTGTCATCGCCGCCGATGGCGACCAGCGCGTCGAGATGCAGCCGCTCCATGTTGCGCAGGACCTCGTCGATGCCCTGCTCGAGCTTCATCGGGTTCACGCGAGAGCTGCCCAGCATGGTGCCGCCGAGCTGGAGGATCCCGGAGAGCTTCGAGCGATCGAGGTTGGTCACGTCGCCCTCGCCGATCATGCCCGCCCATCCGTTGCGAATCCCGAAGAGCGAGTCCCCGGCGGCGAGCGCACGCCTGCCGATCGCGCGAATGGCGGCGTTGAGTCCTGGCGCGTCACCCCCGCCCGTCAGGATGGCAATTCTCTGTCCCACGCTTCCCCTACAGTCTCAGGAAGGCTACTGACCGACCCCCGGATCACCGAGGAACGCCTGCTCTTCGGCGCTGCCGAGTATGACGGTCACGCCGCCCGCAGGGGCCGCCACGGGGGTCGCGGGCGGCGTGGTCACGGGTGCGGTCGGCGCCGGCTCGGTGGTGACGCTCACGCCGAAGTACGTGGCCAGCCATTGCGCCGCGGCGGCGTCCTTGCCACCGCTGTTGTCGATCACCTGCGTCACCGCCTGGGCGGGCACTCTGCCGCCTGCCTTGGTCACGAAGCCCAGCATGTGCATGACCGATGCCCATCGCGTGGTCGCGTTGTTGTTGCGCCCGCTCGCGTTGACGAACGTCACGGTCGCACCCTCGGCGAGGGCTGCGGGTGCCGGGAAGATGTCCTGGACGAAATGCCGGAGCGACGTGTAGCTGCGGTCATTGGTGTAGAGGTAGTAACTGCCGCACCGGTATGGGTAACCGCAGTCGTAAAGGAAGTTGGTGTCATCGAGGCTGATGTGCTCGATGGATGCCGGGTTGACACCGTTCACCAGGCTGTAGAGCGACTCGGCATCGCCGATGGTGAGGTTGGTGAGCACGTTGCTCCCCAGCGCGTTGATGACATCCGGCAGCTTGCCGAACCCACCGAGGCTCTCGATCTGCGACCTCAGCGCCACGATGATCTGTTGCTGGCGGCGGCTGCGCGCGAAGTCCGATCCCTGTCCATTGTTGCCATGCCGCGAGCGTGCATAGATGAGCGCCGTCGCCCCGTTCATGTGCTGCATACCCGCTTTGAAACGCACGGTCTCGTAGGCGCAGTTCCCCAGGTCGCATTCCCCGGCGGGATACTGGTAATCCGTGAAGCCGGTCGGGACATCGATGTTGATGCCGCCGACCGCATCGACAGCCTGTTTGAACGCGTTGAAGTCGACACCCACGAAGTAGTTGATGCCTATGCCGAGGACATTCGCGAGCACGGGGTCGGCAACAGCGGCTCCGGCATCAACCGCGCTCGCCGGCTGGGGTCCCTCACCGAGCATTCCGGCCGCATATGCGAAGTTGATTCGCTGCTGCGTCGATTTGCCGTTGCGAAGTGGGATGGTCACCATCCAGTCGCGTGGGACCGAGATCTCGGCGACCTCCGGCGCGCGGCCCTGCAATGGCTGAATCGTGATCACCATGATCGAGTCGGTGAGGAATGCGCCGGAGTGCTGATCGCCGCCGTACCCGTAGAGCACGACGTTGATTCGCTGGTACGTCTTGGTTTGATGGTCGATTGCCGAGCCGTGACCTCCCTGCAGCGCACCGACGACGGCACTGATCGGGTTGGTGTGGAACGTCTTGGCGAGCGCGAACGAGAGGCGCACGCCGTAGATGCCACCCGCAACGAGCAGCAGCGAGAACATGACCATGACTGAGACCACGGCGCGCTTGCGCGTGACCCAGTTGGGAACCACGTTGTAGCTCGACCGGCGTCGCCTGCGAACGGATGATCTGCTGATTGTTGCCATGGTTGAGGTGTTGCTTCTCGATTTCCGAGGTGAGTGCTGACCGCCGCGTGCATCGTGCGGGGCCGGCGCGCCACGTTGGGCTCCCCTTGCAGTGAAACGCTGATGTCAGCTTCCGGTTACCCGCTGCCCGGGAGAAGGGTACCCCAGGTTCCGCTGATCAGGAGCCCACAATGGCATGATCTGCGCCCATAAGCGGGACGGAGGAGTGAGGTGCGGGCACAGCAGGTTCAGGGGCTCCTTGGCCCATCGGGGCTCCATCTGGTGCAGGTTGACGAGCCGGAGGATTCGGCTCGTGTGGTCATCGAGGTCGCTGCGGCGGGGGTGAGCTTTCCCGACCTCCTGCTCACGCGCGGCGAATATCAGATGAAGCCCCCGCTGCCATTCGTGCCCGGGGTCGAGGTGGCTGGTCGCGTTCGCTCCGCTCCCGAGGGCTCGGGCTTCAGCGCCGGCGACCGGGTGATGGCGTTCACGATGCTCGGCGGTTTTGCTGACGTCGCGGTCGCGGAACCGGCCTTGACGCTCGCGATTCCCGAGGGGCTGACCTTCGAGGCCGCATCAGGTTTCGTCATGAACTACCACACCGCATATTTCGCC
>JBAQGL010000023.1:0-9171 GCA_049287785.1 Candidatus Dormiibacterota bacterium
GTTTACGGGGGCGGCGGTGTTTCGTAGGTCAGTTGGGGAAGCGTCGGCGACCGAGGGAATGCAGGGTCGCAGCGCCATGGATTTGGCGGCCCACTACCCGGCGGCAGCATTCCCCGGGGCGCGCAGCGCAGCGCTGCAGGACAGCAGGACACTCCGAAGCCGAGGGAAGGACCGTCTAAAAAGGCATCTCCAGGGCCTGCCGGAACGCCGCGGCGAGTGCGCCAACGAGTTCCTCGCGACTGACATGACGGCGTGCCAACTCCCGCACCCCGACGCCACCGCGACCCTGCGCGGCCTCACCACGCAAATATCCCGCCGCTCGCGGCGGCTCCAGCAGCACTGAACCGTGCTGGAGGAGCGCTCCGGCGCGGCGGGCCTGGGCGCTACCGACCAGCTTTCGGCCCTGCTCGTCGAGCAACTCATGCGCCGCCGGCCGGGCGAAGCAGTCGGCAACCGCGGCGCCCTCGCGCGCATCCCGCCGGAGGTCGGCCGGCAGCCCGCGAGCGATGGTCCGGATGCCGAGCACCTCCAGTCCCGCAGAGACCGCCGCGTGGATCCGGGAGCACGACTCGAGAACCCGCCCGCCGAAGACGGGGTCGGTCGACCGGCACACCACGGAGTAGGTCACCTCCTGATCGTGGAGCACCGCGCGGCCACCGCTCGGGCGTCGCACGACGTCGACTCCGTCGCGCGCGCAGGCGTCGAGATCCACATCGTCGATCGGCTGCATTCGACCGAGGCTCAGACAGGCCGGAGCGAAACCGTACAGACGCACCGCACCCGGAATCTCGCACCGCGCGCAGGCGTCAAGCAGCTCCAGGTCGCGACGCATGTTCTCCGTACCCGGTGCCGGTGCATCGATGATCAGCTCGAGCCGTTCACGTTCATAGACGGGGGGGTACACGGGGGAACCCCCCCGTGTGTCAGACATTGAATCGCACGTGAATGACGTCGCCGTCGCGCATGACGTAGTCGCGACCTTCGAGCCGCTGCTTGCCGCGTTCGCGCAGCACCGCGTACGAGCCGGCGTCGAGCAGCTCCTTCGCGTCGCACACCTCGGCGCGGATGAAACCGCGCGCGATGTCGCTGTGGACGCTCGCCGCGGCGTCGAGCGCGGTCTCGCCCTCGCGAAGGTTCCACGCGCGCACCTCGGTCTCCCCCGCGGTGAAGAACGTGATCAGCCGGAGCAATCGATACGCGCTGCGCGCGACCCGATACAGCCCCGGCTCGTCGAGATGGAGATCGTGCAGAAACGCGGCGCGGTCATCGGCATCGAGCTCGGCGATGTCGTTCTCGATACGCGCGGAGACCGCGATGGCGTCACCTCCCGCGAGCCGGGCGCGCTGCACGATCTCGTCGGGTACGGGCTCCCCCGCCGCGGACTCCGCGACGTTGACCACGACCATCAACGGCTTGCCGGTGAGCAACCAGAACTCGCGCAACATCGACCGCTCCTCAGCGGTCAGCGTCATCGTCCGCACCGGCCGGCCCTGGTCGAGGTGCTCCTGGACGCGACGCAGAAGCGCGATCAGCTCGGGCTCCTTCTCCTTCTGCAGGCGCGCGCTCTTCTCGGTGCGCTCCAAACGCTTGGTGACGGTCTCGAGGTCGGCGAGCTGGAGCTCGAGCTCGAGCACGTCGATGTCGCGAACCGGGTCGACGCCCCCCTCGACGTGCGTGACGTCGGGATCCTCGAAAGCGCGAACCACGAGCGCTGTGGCATCGGCCTCGCGGATGTGTCCGAGGAAGCGGTTGCCGAGTCCCTCGCCTCTGCTCGCGCCCCGCACCAGCCCGGCGATGTCGGTGAACGTCACGGTGGCGGGGATCACCTTGGGCGGCTGGAACAGAGCGGCCAGCCGGTCGAGGCGCGAATCAGGGACGGGCACGACTCCCGTGTTCGGCTCGATGGTGGTGAACGGGTAGTTGCCGACCGCGGCGCCGGCCTGGGTCATCGCGTTGAAGAGCGTCGACTTTCCGGCGTTTGGCAGTCCGACGATGCCGACACTGAGGCTCAAATCCTTTCCAGCTCGAACGCGGTATGCAGGGCACGCACGGCGTCGCGGACGCGCGGACGATCGATGATGCAGGTCACGTGGATCTCGCTGGTCGCGATCATCTGGATGTTGATCTCCGAGTCGGCGAGCGCGCGGAAGATCTTCGCGTAGATCCCGGGCGTTCCCCTGAGCCCGCTGCCGATGACCGTGACCTTGGCGATGCCCGCGGTGGCCGTGTACCCCTGCGCCTGCACGCTCTTCGCCACCGAGGGGAGCATGCGACGAGCCTTGGGCAGATGCGACTCCGCGATGGTGAAGCTGAGGTCGGTGGTGCCGTCGTGGCTCACGTTCTGAAGGACGATGTCGATGTCGATGCCCGCGTCACCGAATGGACCGAAGACCGCCGCGGCAACCCCCGGTTTGTCAGGCACGCGAAGAATCGTCACCTTCGCGACATCGGTCTCGTGCGCGATGGCGCGCACCTTCTGGCGTATCTCCATCTTGTCCTGCTTCGCGATGATTGTCCCCGGTTCGTTGTCGAACGTGGACCGGACGCGTATCTCCATCGAATAAGCCTCGCCGATCTCCACCGCGCGCGGATGCATCACGCGAGCCCCGGCCGAGGCAAGTTCGAGCATCTCGTCGTAATCGATGGCCGGGATCACACGCGCGTCGGGAACGATGCGGGGGTCCGCCGTGTGCACGCCGGGGACGTCGGTGAAGATCTCACAGTGGTGAGCGCGGATCGCCACCGCCAGCGCCACCGCGGTCGTGTCCGATCCGCCGCGGCCGAGGGTGGTGACGTCCATGTCCTCGGTCGCACCCTGGAATCCCGCGACCACCACCACGTTGCCACGCTCGAGCTCGTCGAGCACCCGCTGCGGAACGATGTCGACAATGCGGGCGGTGCGGTGCGCGCCGCTCGTGCGGATGCCCGCCTGGGCGCCGGTCAGCGAGATTGCGGGCGTGCCGGCGGCATGCAGGGCCATTGCCAGCAGCGGCGCCGTGATCGTCTCCCCGCTGCTCAGCAGCATGTCCATCTCACGTGACGGCGGATCGCCGGTGATGCGGTGGGCGAGCGCGATGAGCTCGTCGGTGGTGTCGCCCATGGCGCTCACCACCACCACCACCTCGCTCCCTTCTCCCAGCGATTCGCGGATGCGGCGCGCGACCCGGCGCAGCTTCATCGGCGTGGCGACACTCGATCCGCCGTATTTCTGGACCACTCGGGTCATGGCCACAGGTCTACGCGCGTCATGCGGAGACGTCAACGCGGGTGCCGTAGTTGCGCGGCGGCAGGACCATGATCCGCCCGGCGACTCCCGCTGCCACGGCAGCCAGTTCCATGGCCGAGCTGATCGGTTGCGGGTCGAGCGGCGTCAGCGCGACGACCGACGGACCAGCACCCGCCAGCGCAGCACCAGACGCGCCGGCCTCGTTCGCCGCGTCGACGATCGCTCGGGCTCCCGGAATAAGTGCAAACCGTGCGTCTTGGTGCCAGCGATCCTGCATCGCGATCCGAAGCGAGTCGTGGTCGCCTAACGCCAGAGCCCGCACCAGGAGTGCGCAGCGGCTCGCATTGAAAATCGCATCTGCTCGGCTGAACTCGTCTGGCACCACGATGCGCGATTCCGCCGTCTCAAACGCGGCATCGGGGACAAAGAGGACGGCGCGCAATGCATCCGCAACCGCCAGTTGTGCGGCCGGCGCGCCTGGAGAGCAGATCGCGAGACCGCCAAGCAGTGCCGCGGCGACGTTGTCCCGATGGCCTTCGAGGGCTTCTGCGTGGTTGAGCACATCGTTCTCGTCCCACGGAGCCCGGTGGAAGGCGCTCGCGGTGAGCACGCCGGCAAGCACCGCTGCCGCGCTGGACCCCAGACCGCGGCCGATCGGGATCCGGTTCACGCAGGAGAAATGCACACCCCCGGCCTGGACGCCGAGCACGACCTCGCTCGCGTACACGTACGCACGCGAGACGAGATTGCGCGACGGATCATGAAATTCGTCGGGCGCTCCTGGGCCTGGATCGATGGTGAGGTCATCGCCGTCGACCTGCTCGGCGCGGATGTCGTTCTGCAACTGGAGCGCCAGCGCCAGGATGTCGAACCCCGGGCCGAGGTTGGCGACGCTGGCGGGAACGGCAACGCGGACGCGCATGGGCTCAGACCTGGATGGCGCGCGCCAGGGCGCTCGCGTCCGCTGCGATCTCGGCGATCGGAGGCAGCGCCGCCTCAACTGCGCCCGGGTCCTTCAAACCGTTGCCGGTGAGCACGCACACCGCATGCGTCCCACGGGCCACCGCTCCCTCTGCGATGGCGCGCTCGAGAACCGCCAGCGCCGCCGCAGACGCGGGCTCGCAGAAGATGCCCTCGAGGCTCGCCAGACGCCGCTGCGCGTCGAGGATCGCCGCGTCATCGACCGACGCGATCATCCCCTCGGATTGATCGCGCGCGTCGACCGCGCCCTGCCAGGACGCCGGGTTGCCGATGCGAATCGCGGTCGCCACCGTCTGGGGGTCGTCGATCGGGCGTCCCAGGACGAGCGGCGCCGCTCCGGAAGCCTGGCCGCCGAACATCCGCGGAAGCCTGCTGGCGCGGCCGTCTCGATGCTCCTCGCGGAATCCACGCCAGTAGGCGGTGATGTTGCCCGCGTTGCCGACGGGGAGCGCCAGCACGTCGGGCGCGTCTCCGAGCTCATCCACGATCTCGAATGCCGCCGTCTTCTGGCCCTCGATCCGGTTCGGGTTCACGCTGTTGACGAGCGTCACCGGGTGGCGCTCGCAGAGCTCGCGCACGACGCGGAGCGCGACGTCGAACCCCCCTCTGATGCTCACCACGGTCGCGCCGTGGACCCGTGCCTGGACGAGCTTGCCCGACGCGATGTGCCCCAAGGGCACGACAACGACAGTCCGAAGCCCGAACCGTCCCCCGTACGCGGCCGCCGATGCGCTCGTGTTCCCCGTCGACGCGCAGATGATCGCTCTGCTCCCCTCATGGAGGGCCGCCGCGACCGCGACCACCATGCCGCGGTCCTTGAACGACCCGGTCGGGTTCAGGCCCTCGAGCTTGAAGTGCAACGACGCCAGGCCCAGCGACGGGCCGATGGTGAGTGATTCCACGCATGGGGTGCCGCCCTCGCCGAGACTGATGTGCGGCGCCAGGGGCGAGAGCGCAAGGCGATCGGCCCAGCGGGCGATGACGCCCTGAGCGCGCGTGGTCACGGCCGCCTACGCCTCGACCCGGTCCAGGGCGCCGAGGATCTGATCGACGGAGGTCAAGGTGTCGAGCGTCTCGAGCGCGCGGTCGTGGACCGCACGCGGGGCCACGCCGGTGAGCACGATGAGCTCCGAGCCGGTGAGGTCGACCGCCGCATCGACTGCGACCCCACGGTCCTCGAGCGCCTGGAGCACCAGCGCCCGCGCTTCGGGTTCTGCCGAAAGCCGGAGCCGGACGTACCCCGCAACCTCGACATCCTCGTCGCCAAGCATTGCGGGCACGGTAGGCGCTGTGCCACCCACCACCGGCGTTGGGCGCTGCCGTACTGCGGTGACCACGTCGCTCACCACCGCACTCGCCGTCGACGAGCCTCCGGCGCCCAGCCCGCGCAGCATCATCGTCCCCTCGAGGTCGCTCGAGATGATGACAGCATTGTCAGCATCATCGACGTCGTGGAGCAGGTGCCCCGGTCCGACGGCGGTAGGGCGTACGCGCAAATGGACCGCGTTACCCACCGCACGCTCGGCATGTGCCAGGAGACGCACGCGATAGCCGAGCTGGGCGAGCGCTCCCACGTCGGCTCCGGCGACGTCACGAATCCCGCGGCGGTCCACGTCGTCGGGCGCGACGTGAACACCGAACGCGAGCCACGCGAGGATCACCAGCTTGTGGACCGCATCCCAGCCGTCGACGTCGAGGGATGGATCCGCCTCCGCAAAACCGCGACGCCGGGCATCGTCGAGCGCGCTCTCGTAGGTGACACCGGCACTGCGCATCTGCGTGAGGATGACGTTGGTGGTGCCGTTGATGACGCAGTCGAGTGCGGAGATGCGATCCCCGAGCAGGCTGTCGCGCAGCAACCCGATGATCGGCAGCCCCGCGCCCACGGTGGCCTCGAAATACAGGCGGACGCCGTGCTCGGCGGCGAGGGCGCTCAGTCGGGGGCCGGAAGCGGCAATCACCGCCTTGTTGGCGGTCACCACCGTTTTGCCGGCGCGCAGCGCCGCCTCGATCAGGCCTGTCGCGGGATCGGTTCCGCCGATCGCCTCGACCACGATCGCCACCCCCGGGTCGGCGACCACGGCCTGGGGATCACCCACCACCCGGACGTTCTTGAGGTCGAAGCCGCGGGAACGGGAGGTGTCGCGGACCGCGACGCAGCGCAGCGCAGGAGTCGCACCGGCGCGCTCGCCGAGCAATTCCCATTCGCCGATGAGCCGCTTGGCGACAGCGGTGCCCACCGTTCCGAGCCCGAGCAAGCCGATACCGACAGATTCCATCGCCGGGACAGTGTATGGAGGCCTAGATGATGTGGCGTCGCCAGGCCAGCAGCACCGCCGCTGCCCGGTCCTTGCAGCCGAGCTTCTCGAGGATGTTGCTCACGTGCGTTTTGACGGTGTTCTCGCTGAGGAAGAGGAGCACCGCGATCTCCGCGTTGTTCTTGCCGTCGGCCATCAGACGCAGCACGTCACGTTCGCGCCGGGTGATCGAGGGCATGTGCTCGGCGGCATCGCTGACGAGCTGCGGGTCGAGAAGGGACTCGCCCGCGGCCACCGCGCGGATCGCCCCAGCCAGTTCCTCGCGCGTCGCGTCCTTCAGGAGGTACCCGAGCGCCCCGGCCTTGAGCGACGGAAAGATGTAGTCCTCGTTGCGGTAGGTGGTGAGCACGATCACCCGCGCCTCGGGATCGCGCGCCCGGATCTTGCGGAGCGCTTCGATGCCGTCCATCACCGGCATCTGGACGTCGAGGAGGATCACGTCGGGATGGGTGCGGCGTGCCTGCTCAACAGCCTCGGCGCCGTCCGACGCCCTTCCCACCACCTTGATGTCGGGTTCGAGCTCGAGCATGGTGCAGAGACCGTCCCGGACCACCGGATGGTCGTCGGCGACGAGAACGCTGATCACGCGCTGACCGCTTCGGGCACGGCCTCGGTGAACGGGAGCCTGGTGGTGATCGTGGTCCCCTGACCGGGTGTGCTCACCACCGTGAGGGTGCCGCCTGCGTTGCGCGCACGCTCGGCCATGCCATCGAGCCCGAAGCAATCCTCACGGGGCGCGCTCGCCGCGGGATCGAAGCCGATGCCGTCGTCACGAATCGAGAGGATGAGCTCCTGCGCGTGGGCACGCAGTTCGACGTCGACGTGCTCGGGATGGCCGTGCCGGGCGGCGTTGGAGAGCGCCTCCTGGCCGATGCGCAGGAGCGCGACCTCGGCAGTCGGCGAGAGCGGAGGATGGGGCGGCACAGCCCGAGCCTTGAACCGCGCCGGGATCCCGGTGCGCTCCTCCCACGCCTCGACCTCATGGCCGATCGCGGCGACGAGGCCGGTCGCCGAGAGCGGCGCCGGGCGAAGGTTCCAGACCGATCGCCGAGCTTCCTGCAGCGCGCCGCGGGCCAGCTCGCGAGCCTTCTCCACGGATGTCTTCGCCCGCTGTTCCGATCCGCGATTCAGGAGCGCGTCGGCGGCTTCGAGCTCGAGGACGATGCCGGTCAGCTGCTGGGCGAGCGTGTCGTGGATCTCGCGCGCCAGCCGTGTCCGCTCCTCGAGGACGGCATGGTCGGTGAGCGCACGCACCGGTAGGTACATGCGTCGCGACAGCAACGTCGTGGCGATGAACGCCAGCGCCACGAGGAGGATGAGGACCGGAAGCACGGTCACCGGGAAGAGCCGGTGGACGCTGTCGTTGATGCCGATGGTCAGCGCGCTGAGGTTCGGCTCCAGCGAGCTCACGGGGATCGGCTCGAGGACGATCCAGTGGCCGCTGTACACCGGTGCGGTGAAGAGATCGGTGCTGACCTTGTTGAACTTGGTCGTGATCGGAGGGGGTGTCAAGCCGGTCGTCTCGATTCGGGCGAGGCTTGTCCGAAGGCCCGGCTGCAGGCGCGGGATCTGGTTGCCGACGGTGGCATTCGGGAAATCCTTGGAGCCCACGCCGTACACCACCCGCCCTGTGGCGCTCACCACCACGGGGTCCACTGTCGCCGGCGAGCTCAGAACGAGGGGGGCCATCAGCTTGGCGAGCGACACGTCGACCCCGATCCGGATGGTCGAAGGAGCCTGTCCAACCTGGTACCACGCGCTGACCCCGGTGGATGCGTCCTCGAGGAGCGGGTACGGATCCGACCAGAATGGCCCGTCCGCGCTGCGCCCGTCAGCGCCCGGCGGCGCATTCCACACATTCGGGGCGATCGCCGCTGTGGTGCCGCCTTCTGAGTAGTTGAGATTGCGGTCGCGGACCGCGGGGTCATAGGGGTGGGTCGCATAGGTGGTCGACGGCGTGAATGCCCGAAAGGCACGAATCGCCTCGGTGCTCGGATCCTCGAGCCAGACCGAGTTGATCGCGGCAAGCTTGAAGACCGCCTGCACCTGGGCCACGAATGCCTTGTTCTCGCTGGCGAGGACGAACCGCGCGTCGGGAGTCGCCTTACCCGCCGTTTCACCGACGGGAAGGATCAACGTGCTGCCCCCTGAGCTCACCGACTGGTAGTCGGCGCCGAGCGGGCTGAAGGTCTCGGCGGGGAGGGTTGCGCTCGCCGGAATGCCGTCTTTGGCTTTGGCGAAAGCGCCAATCAGTCCTGAAACCGCGGCATCGATGTCGGCCATGCCCGAGTCGAGCTGGCCTGCGCTGCGGTCGACCGCCCGGTCCAGCAGCAGCTGCTGGCGCTGAAGGATCGCGCTCTCGGTGGCATTGGCGGTGCTCTTGGCGATTGTGTCGAGCTCGAACACGGCGAGAACCGCAAAGGCGACCAGGGGTAGCAGTGCCACCCCGACCATCCCGACAAGCAGCCGGTTACGAAATCGGCGCCTCGGGTCGCGCCGGCGCGGAAGTCTCCGGCGGCCGATCCTCATGGCATGTCTCCAGATACCGCCGTCGTTGCGAATATCCCCATTAGCCCATCGACCACTCCGGTTCCACTATACGGGCGGGGCACAATGCACGCTCGTGTATGTAGTCATCCCCCGAAA
>JBAQGL010000024.1:0-3693 GCA_049287785.1 Candidatus Dormiibacterota bacterium
GGGCGCTTAGCGCCGCTCTGATCCGACCCCGGCTTCGACCGGCGTGGCGCCGCCGAGGTCCGTCGCCACCTCGGTCCCGACGCCTTCCTCGGCGCCCGGGATGCCCTGCGCCTTGGTGCGCAGCGGAACCTCCTTGATCAGCAGGGTCAGGAAGAAGGCGACCACCAAAATCGGCACTGCGGTGAGAAAGACGACATGGAGGGACTCGGACACCGCGTTGATGAGCCCGGTGTGAATCGCCGGCGGCAGGTGGGCGAGCTGTGCGGGATTTCCCTCGAGCGAGGCGGGGTTGATCCCCGAGTGCAACGCGCTCGCCGGGAGGTTCCTGCGCAAGTTGGACGCCAGCTGGTTGCTGAAGATCGCGCCGAAGATGGCCACGCCGAACGACGCGCCCATGGAACGCAGGAACGTGGCCGAGCTGGTGCCCACGCCAAGGTCGCGCTGCTCCACCGCGTTCTGGACGGCGATGACCAAAACCTGCATGACGCAGCCGAGGCCGAGCCCGAGGACCACCATGTAGATCGACAAAAGAGCTCGGGGTGTCTGCGGGTCGATGGTCGACAGCAGGTAGACGCCGATCGCAGCCAGGGCAGTGCCGATGACCGGGAAGATCTTGTACCTGCCCATCCGGCTGATGATCTGACCGCTCGAGATCGATGCCACCAGCAGCCCCGCCATGAGGGGCAGGATGTTGAGCCCCGAGCTCGTGGCACTCGCGCCGTCCACCAACTGCAGGAACACCGGCAGGAAGGTGATCGCGCCGAACATCGCGAACCCGATGACGAACCCCACGCCGCTGGCGACGTTGAACACCTGGATACGGAAGAGCCGGAAGGGGAGGATGGGCTCCGTGACCCGGCGCTCGACCACGATGAAGGCCGCGAGCATGACCACGCCGACGATGCCGAGCGCGAAGATCGGCAGCGATGCCCAGGCGTACTGGGTGCCACCCCACGTGGTCATCAGGATCAGCGCCGACGCACCGGCCGCCAGGAAGAAAGCGCCGAGCCAGTCGATGCTGTGGGAGATGCGCCTGATCGGTGTCTTCAAGACCGTGGCGGTCACGAACAGCGCGATCGCAGCGATCGGGACGTTGATGTAGAAGATCCAGCGCCAGGACACGTCGTCGGTGAGAAAGCCGCCGATCAGCGGCCCGGCGACGCTGGAGAGTGCGAACACGCCTCCCATCCACCCCTGGTACTTGCCGCGCTCGCGCGGGGGGACGACGTCGCCGATGATCGCCTGAGCTCCCACCATGAGCCCGCCGGCGCCGATCCCCTGGATGGCGCGGAAGCCGATGAGCTCGACCATGTTCTGGGAGAGACCTGCGAGCATCGAACCGACGATGAAGATGACGATCGCGGCCTGGAACAGGAACTTGCGTCCGTAGAGATCGCCGAGCTTTCCGTAGAGCGGGGTGGACACCGTCGATGCGAGGAGGTAGGAGGTGACCACCCAGGAGAGCTGGTTGAGACCCCCGAGGTCGCCGACGATGGTCGGCAGCGAGGTTGCCACGATGGTTTGATCGAGGGCTGCGAGGAGCATGCCGAGCATCAGGGCGCCGAGCACTGCGTAGATCTGGCGCTGCGTCACGCGGTGGCCCTCCGGAGATGCTCGCCGTCGTCATGCTGGACAGTCGCGGCGATGCGCTCGGTCAAGTCCACATACGTCTGCAACTCGTCGTCGTTCAGAGCGGTGAACACCTCCGCCGATGCTCGACGCATCCCATCTCTGAAACGTGCTGCGAGATCCCGCGCGTGCTCGGTCGGTACGACGTGCTGCACCCGCCGATCGCGCACGTCACGAACCCGGGTGACCAGCCCACGACGCTCGAGGCGGTCGATCAACTGGGTGGCGCCGCTGAGGCCGATGCCCTGCGCCTCGGCGACCTCGCGCATGCTCATCCCGTCGCCGAGCAGGAGACGCCGGACCACTTCCATCTGATGAAGGGTGGTGCCGCCGACCTCGGCGAACTCGGTCTGCAGCGTCGGCGACGCGACCTCGATGAATCGGCGCCGCATTTCCCCCTGGGCGGCCATGAGGCGTTCGAGGAGGAGGGAGCGGTCCTTCATGTCGCAGATAATACATCACATGAAGTATTCCCGCCACCCCGTGTTTCCGCCGGCGCGCTTCGACGCCGTCGCGACGGATCGGGTATAAGTCTCCGGTCGAAACAGGCGGCTCTGCGACGCGGTCGAGGAGCCGGTGCGGGAGGCAATCAACCATGGGCAGTCCGATCGTTCACTTCGAGCTCATCGGCAGGGATGCGGCTCAGCTCAAGGAGTTCTACACGCAGCTGTTCGACTGGGAGATCGGAGAGCTGATGGGCCCGGAGATGGGCAACTACGCGCTCATCGACGGGACGTCGAGCGGCATCGCCGGCGGCATCGGACAGTCCGACGACGGCAATCCGCGCACCTCCGTGTATGCGCAGGTCCCCGACCTCCAGGCGACGCTCGACAAGGCCGTGGCGCTTGGAGCAACCGTGGTGATGCCCCCGACCGAGATCGTCCCCGGAACCACGCTGGCGATGTTCATCGATCCCGCTGGAAACACCTTCGGCTTGACGAAAGGCTGAGTTCCGCGAATCCCTGATGGGGCGCGCTGCCTCATCAGGGCGCCGCGCGGCCGCCGGCACGTCAAGATGGGCCGCGCCGTGATTCAGCATCCGTCCGCGAGCTTCGCCTTCACCGCGCGCTGCCGCATCGTGAACCGGCCGGGGATGCTCGGTCAGCTCACCTCGGCGATCGGCAGCGTCGGCGGCGACATCCGTGCGCTCGACATCGTTCGTGTCGAGGGCAACGGCATCGTTCGCGACATCACAGTGCTCGCCGCCGACGAGGACCACGCCCAGAAGCTCATCCAGCGGATGTCGAGCGTGCCCGGCGTGGAGGTGCTCGAATACTCGGACCGCACGTTTCTGGCACACCTCGGCGGCAAGATCGAGGTCACGCCGCGACACGCGATCCGAACCCGCGACGACCTTTCGATGGTCTACACACCGGGGGTGGCGAGGATCTGTATGGCCATCGCCCAGGATCCACGCCGCGTGCGCAACGTCACGATCAAGCGCAATGCGGTTGCCATCGTCACCGACGGCAGCGCGGTGCTTGGTCTCGGCAACATCGGCCCCGACGCCGCGATCCCGGTCATGGAGGGAAAGTCGATGCTCTTCAAGGAGTTCGGCAGCGTCGATGCCTTCCCGATCTGCCTCGCCACGCAGGATGTCGATGAGATCGTCGACACGGTGGTGAACATCGCGCCGATCTTCGGCGGTATCAACCTCGAGGACATCGCGGCGCCGCGATGCTTCGAGATCGAGCCGCGCCTCACCGGCCTGCTCGACATTCCCGTGTTCCACGACGACCAGCACGGCACTGCGATCGTGGTGACCGCCGCGCTCATCAACGCGCTCAAGATCGTCGGCAAGCGCATCGAGGATGTCCGGGTCGTCTGCCTCGGTGTCGGCGCGGCCGGCACAGCCGTCACCCGCCTGCTCCTCGCGGCCGGTGCCGGGAGCGTGATCGGCGTCGATCGAGCTGGGATCATCAGCGAGGGTGGATCCAACCTCAGCCCGACGCAGGTGATCTACGCGGCCGCCACCAATCCACTGCACGTGACCGGCGGACTCCGCGAGGCGCTGGCCGGCGCGGACGTTTTCATCGGCACGAGTGTCGGCGGCGCGCTCGACCC
>JBAQGL010000025.1:0-11467 GCA_049287785.1 Candidatus Dormiibacterota bacterium
GATCCACGCAGGCCCCACAGTCGATGCACTCGTCCGGATCGATGTAGACCATCCGGTCCTCGGTGGCCTCGTGGATGCAGTCGACGGGGCAGACCTCGATGCACGACTTGTCCTTCAGGTCGACGCAGGTCTCGGTGACGATGTAGGTCATCGCCTTGAGTCTAGCAAGGCGAACTCGGCTCGCTCGACGTAACCGGCTCGCGTACTCGTCACGTGGCGCTGCCCAAGGCGGTCGGGGAAGACTGTCCGGCGTCCGAGGAGAACGCGCAGTGAGGGGAAATCACCTTCTGGGACGGCTTGCGATGGTCGTCATCCCGGCCACCGGCATCGCGCTCGGCTCGGTCGCCGTTTCGGCGTCGGGCCCGTTCATCGCCGGTCTGACCCATGTCACCACGCTCGGATCGACGGTGCCGCACAACGGTGATGTCAACCCGTACGGCATGGCGGTCGTGAAGGAGAACCGGGGCCATCTGGTGGCCGGCGACGTGCTCGTGAGCAACTTCAACGCCTCGTCGAACTTCCAGGGCACCGGCACGACGATCGTGCAGATGACCCCTGACGGCGGGCGGTCGGTGTTCGCGCACATCACCGATCACGACGTCCACGGCATCTGCACCGGCGGTGTCGGGCTCACCACCGCTCTCGGGATCCTGCAGAACCGCTGGGTCATCGTGGGGTCACTCCCGACCTCCGACGGCACGTCGGCCACCGCCAAGGCGGGCTGCCTGATCATCCTCGACAGCAACGGTGGCGTCGTCGAGACGTTGAACAACGCATACGGCATCAACGGCCCCTGGGACCTCACCGCCGTGGACCGGGGCGCTGACTCGGTCGTCTTCGTGACCAACGTGCTCAACGGCACGGTCGCCGCCAACGGCGCGGTGGTCAACCGCGGCACCGTCGTGCGGCTTGTTCTTCACACCGCGGGGAGCGCGGACCCCTGGGTCGTCTCGAGCACCGTCGTTGGCTCGGGCTTTGCCGAGCGGACCGATCCCGCAGCCCTGGTTGTGGGACCAACCGGTGACGCCGTGAACGCTGCCGGGACCCTGTTCATCGCCGACACCGCCGACAACCGCATCGCTGCGATTCCGGATGCCTTCACCCGGATGGGAACGGCACTGACGGGCACGGACGTGACCAGCAACGGCTGGCTCAACGCCCCACTCGGGCTGACGCTCGCGCCGAACGGGGACATCCTCACCGTCAACGCGGGCGACGGCCGCATCGTTGAGACCACGCCCGCCGGCGCGCAGGTCGCTTTCAAGTTCCTCGACACGAGCGGCTCTCCACCAGGCAGCGGCGCCCTCTTCGGACTCGTCGTGACACCCAAACGCAACGGTGTGTACTTCGTGGACGACGCGACCAACACGTTCGAGTTGCTCCACTGACAGTTCGCGCCGCCGACCAAGGGCGCTCAGCTATCCCGGGACTCCCTCCGGCTCTGGCTGAGCGCCCCGTGCGGCTCCCGCCTGGATGACATCGCGAATGCGCAGGCACAGATGGAGGTTGAGGCGCGTTGCCGGGTCGTCGAGCCGCAGACGGCCGACCTCCTCGATGCGGCGCAGGCGGTAGAGCACGGTGTTGCGATGCAGCTTCAGGCGCTGAGCCGTCTCGGTCGGTGACCCGTTGGCTTCGAAGTAGGCGTCGAGCGTCGCCATGAGCTCCGCGCTCGAGCGCTCGTCGTACGCGACCAGCTCGCCGACGGTGCCGCGGTAGTAGTCGCTGAGCTCGGGGTGTTGCGCCATCGCGAAGAGCAGGCGATGCAGGCCGAGATCGGCAAAGCTCGCCTGGCGCCCGGGACCGAGCAGGCGGCGGCTCATCTCGAGCGCGTGCTCGGCCTCCCGGAACGACTGGCGGACGCCCGACGCACCCTCGTGGGTGCGTCCGAGGCCGAGCGAGGTGGTCGCATCGCCGGTTGCGCGGGCGCATTCGCCACGGACCAGCTCCGCGAACCGGTACAGGGCGTCGAGCGCGCCGTCGGCCTCCGGCATCACCACCACACAGACGGCACCCTCGTGGGCGGCGACCAGCCCTCGGACCTCGCGCCGCGCGACCACGTTCTGGGCAGCACGAAGCGCTCGCAGCTCCCAGGACGCGGTTGACACCGAGCCACGAAGCGCGATCACCGCGACCTGGTGGGAGAGGTCGGCACCGAGACGGCGTGCCCTCTCGAGGGCGACCCGTTCCGACGAGTACGACCCGGTGAGCAGCGACGCGATGAAGTCGCCCTCGAGCTTGTCCCGGGTCTCGGTCACGGCGCGTTCGCGGTCGAACTCGATGGCGCACGCCGACGCCGCCCTGGCCACCGCGAGGCGGGCGATCTGATCGAGGCGATGCTCCTCCCCGATGACACAGACGAAGCCGCCCACGCCGCTGCGCATCGGGACCGGGCTCACCAGCGATGCGAGGCCGTTGCGGCCGACCGTGAACTCGTGAACCGGCGGATCGGACCCGACCGCGACGATGGTGCTCCCCCACCGGCGTAGCGCGTCGGCCCCAGCGCCGACGTCGGCGAGCAGGGTGGCGTCGGTGACGGTGAGATGGCGCACCTCGCCGCCATCGTCCAGCCAGGCGCTCGCGAGGCCGGTGACCTCGGCGAGACGCTCGATGATCTTGTCCGGGCCCGCACCTCCGAGCGCGAGGTCCATCAGCGAGAGTTGCAGCTCCTGGGCGCGCTCATGCAGGAGGGCCCGCTGGTCGAGGATGAATCGGACGCAGGTGTGATGCGCATCGGTGGCGTGGATCCCGTCGGGTAGCCGAAGCAGCGGCATCATCAGGCGGTCGGCCGCGGCGATGCTCTCAACGGACACGTCGCCGACCACGGCCACCGCGACACCCCCCTTCTCGGCGAAGCTGACCATCACCTGGGGCAGGTCGAGCCGTTCGTCGAGCAGGCGGATGCTCTTGACCGGGACGAATGCGATCTCGCCGCCCTTCACCGCCTCGAACGCCGGCGGGCGGGTGCGCAGCGCGCATGCCCACTCAACCCGGCGCTCGAGGCCGCCGCCTCCGCCGAGGAGGTCGGTGCCGGGAGGCAGAACCCCGCGCCAGACATCCTTGACCGTGAGCGTTGGCGAGCTCATGCCGCGTGCATCCGATCAGCAGCGCTCGAGGTACTGATCGATCTCCCAGGGCGTCACCTGCCCGCGGTACGCCTGCCATTCGAGGCGCTTGGCGGCGATGAACCGCTCCGCGAGGTGATCGCCGAGGGCATCGATGACCACCTCATCGGCCTCGAGCGCGTCGATGGCGTCCTTCAGGTTGTCCGGGAGCACGCCGACGTTGCGTCGCTCCAGCTCGACCTCGTCGAACCCGTAGAGCGATTCCTCGACCGGCGGCGGCAGCGGCAGGCGCCGCTCGATACCGTCGAGACCGCAGCGGAGCATCACCGCGAACGCGAGGTACGGGTTGCACGACGGGTCCGGGCTGCGCAGCTCGACCCGAGTGGCCTCGGCGCGACCGACGTGCGGGACGCGGATGAGCGCACCCCGGTTGGTTCGCGCCCAGGAGATGAAGATCGGGGCCTCGAAGCCGCGGACCAGGCGCTTGTAGGAGTTGACCAGGGGGGCGAGCACGGCGCTGATGCCGGCGGCGTGATGGAGCTGGCCGGCGATGAAGTGCTGGGCGACTTCGCTGAGCCCGTAGGCGTCGTCGCCGGCGAAGGCGTTGGTCGAATCGCGCAGGCGGATGAGGCTCTGATGGACGTGCATGCCGCTCCCCGGCTTGCCGTCGAACGGCTTGGGCATGAAGGTGGCGATCACGCCCGACTGCTCTGCGACCGCCTTGAGCGCATAGCGGAAGGTGATCAGGTCGTCGGCTGCCTTGAGGGCGTGAGCCGCGTCGATATCGATCTCGTGCTGTCCGCCGGCGATCTCATGATGGGAGGTGTTGACGGCAATGCCCAGGCTCATCAACGCGCTGACCATCCGCTGGCGCAGGTCGCGGTTGCCGTCGCTCGAGAAGTCGAAGTACGAGCTTCGATCGTTGCGAGTTGGCACCAGCGTTCCATCGGCGATCCGCTCCAGGAGGAAGAACTCCACCTCGGGTCCGACCCGGTATTCGAAGCCCAGCCGTTCGGCTTCCCCCACCGCGCGCCGGAGCACACCCCGAGGGTCGCCCTGGTACGGCTCCCCGTCCGGGGTGGTTGCCCAGCAGATCAAGCGGGCGGTGCTTTCGTCGGCCCAGGGCAGGAGCTGAAATGTCGACGGATCGGGGACGAGGTACATGTCGGACTCGGCCGTCCTCGCGGAGGAGTCCACCGACGAGCCGTCGAACCAGGTCCCGTGGGCCATCGCCTCGCTCAACTGCGAAGCCGGGATCGTGACTGTCTTCACCCCACCGACCACATCGGTGAACTGGAGATCGATATGGCGCACCTTCGCGTCCTCCACTCTGGCCAGGAGGTCCGGTGGCGCTTCCCGTGGGACAGAGGGTGGCAATTGAAGGCCTCCAACTAGGCGGAGCGCACAAGCGCGAGTGACCGGACGGAGTCTAACGCACCTCTCGGTTTGATCCGACACCGATAATGCTCCAGATCATCGTGCGCTGCGCACAGCAGTCGGGATCGACTAGAAAGGTCTGGTCCGGGGCCTGTCACGGCGGGGACCCCTCGCCGCTCAGCTGCCCGGTCTGACTCCCCACCACTCAGTTTTCTGGGAACGTCTTGCGCGGCGCCGGTCAGCAGGTCGGCGCTTCCCCCCGCCGTGCCACCCGGACCGGTTATTCATAGGATCCCAATTGTGGGCGGCTTACGATCCATCCACCGTGCACCTGTGGGCCCGATCTTTCTCGCTGCTCGTGGTCGCCGCTTGTGCGACATCGTGCTCAACGATGCCGAAACCGAGGACTCCCGGCCCCACGGTCCTCGTCTGCCCTGCGACCTTCCCGATCCCTCCCGGCTCAATCGCAGAGAGCCCCAATCTGGTTGTCAACGGCGGGTTCGACACGCCGAGGATCACGGGCCGGCGCACCGTCTCGAGTCTCGCCGGATGGTTGGTCAGCGGCACGGTCAAACTCGTCGCGCCGGCCTCCTGCGACGCCGTTCCCGGCTCTGGTCAGTACGTGGCCCTCGGGTACGGGGCCTCGATTTCGCAGGCCGTTCCGACCATCCCCGGGAAGCTGTACCTCTTCCAGATCTACGATTCGATGGAGGGCATCTGCAACGTCGCGGGCAGCGTGCTCGATGCCTACTGGAACTCGACGCCGGTCGGTGCCGCGATCACGACCGCGACGGGGCGGACGCCCGACGCAGGCGACTCCGCATGGGGCTCATATGGGGCCTACGCCTCGACGTCCATGGCGAAGTCGTCGACGTCGGTGATTCGCATCGTCGCCACCACCGAGGCGTTCTCGTGCGCCTTCGACGTCGCCAATGTGTCGGTGACTCTCAAACCACCGACCCCCAAACTGTGATTCAGCGAGCCGAGGAAACCGCGACGCCCATCCCACCGAACGTCGTCAAGGCCGCCGCGAACGCCTGCGTGGTCATGGTTCGCTCCACCCCGTAGAGCACATCGACAAACGTGATCGTGTTTCGAACCGGGTCAAAGCCGATCACCGGCACCGCGTGCTCGCCGATCGCCCACGCGATCCTGGCTCCGTCCCATGCGGTCCAGTAGCGCGGGGCGTGCGCTTTGAAATCGGACGTCAGCCAGACCACGACCGAGTCGCCGAAGCGCAGCTCAGATTCGATCTCAGTGATCGTCCAGCCCAGGTGGCCGTTCGCGGTCGCTCCGTATCGCTCGGCCGCCGCGACGATCGGCGGGTAATACACGCCGTACCCGGTGTAATCAGGCTCGTAGCCGTTCACGTCACCCACGAACGCCTTGTACGGATCGCCCCAGCGAACCGGCTCGCCGTTGGAACCGAGCTGGGGCGGCCGTGAGTCCTGGGGCAGGCTCGCGTAGATTCGGTCCTGGGGGACGGCAATGTTCTGCACGGCCAGCGCGACCTGGAGTGCCGCCGACTCGCAATCGAGCGCGAGGTCCTGCTTGATGATCGGGCCGGGCAGGAACACCGCGCCGGTGTCCGTGCTTGCCGGCGAGGCGGTCGGAGCCGACGGAGTCGGGGTCGCGGCGGGCGCTGATCCCCCGGTTGTCTGCGCGACCGCGTGCGAGCTGTTGCCTTCGGCGAGAGTCCACAGGGGAAGCGCGACCGCGGCGGCGAGCGTCAACAGACCGACCGCGGCGATGGCCGGGCGCCGAAGGCGAATCACGTCGACGGTCTCGTGCGCACGGTCATACCACTCTAACCAGCGCCCCGTGAACTGGTTACATCGGCTGGTTACTGTGGGACGTTGATCCGGCCACCGAGCTCGCGGAACTCGATCGACTTCTCCTCCATCCCGAGCCGCACCGCCTGGTCCTCGCCGACTCCGTGGTCGCGCGCGTAATCGCGGATGTCCTGGGTGATGCGCATGCTGCAGAACTTCGGGCCGCACATGGAGCAGAAGTGCGCGACCTTCGCGCCCGCGGCGGGCAGGCTCTCATCGTGCATCGACCGGGCGGTTTCCGGGTCGAGGCTCAGGTTGAACTGGTCCTCCCAGCGGAAGTCGAACCGCGCCTGCGAGAGCGCGTCGTCCCACTGCTGCGCGCCCGGATGTCCCTTGGCAAGGTCGGCGGCGTGGGCGGCGATCTTGTACGCGATCACGCCGTCCTTGACGTCCTGCCGATCGGGGAGCCCGAGGTGCTCCTTGGGCGTCACGTAGCAGAGCATCGCGGTGCCGTACCAACCGATCATCGCGGCGCCGATCGCCGATGTGATGTGGTCGTAGCCAGGCGCGATGTCGGTGGTGAGCGGACCGAGGGTGTAGAAGGGCGCCTCGTGACACACCTCCATCTGCAGGTCGACGTTCTCCTTGATCTTGTGCATCGGCACGTGTCCGGGACCCTCGATCATCACCTGGACGTCGTGCTTCCACGCGACCTGAGTCAGCTCGCCGAGGGTGCGAAGCTCGCCGAACTGCGCCTCGTCGTTGGCGTCGGCGATCGAACCGGGACGCAGCCCGTCGCCGAGTGAGAAGGACACGTCGTACGCACGCAGGATCTCGCAGAGGTCCTCGAAGTGCGTATAGAGGAAGTTCTCCTGGTGATGAGCCAGGCACCACGCGGCCATGATCGAACCGCCCCGCGAAACGATCCCGGTCACGCGCTTCGCGGTGAGTGGGACGTAGCGGAGCAGCACGCCGGCATGGATCGTGAAATAGTCGACCCCCTGCTCGGCCTGCTCGATGATCGTGTCGCGGTAGATCTCCCAGGAGAGCTGGTCGGCGTTGCCGCCAACCTTCTCGAGCGCCTGGTAGATCGGGACAGTCCCGACAGGAACTGGCGAGTTGCGCATGATCCACTCGCGCGTGGCGTGGATGTCCTTGCCGGTCGACAGGTCCATAATCGTGTCCGATCCCCACCGCGTCGCCCAGCGCATCTTCTCGACCTCGGCGTCGATGCTCGAGAGCACCGCCGAGTTGCCGATGTTCGCGTTCACCTTCACGAGGAACTTGGTGCCGATGATCATCGGCTCCGCCTCGGGGTGGTTGATGTTGGCGGGGATGATGGCGCGGCCGCGGGCGACCTCATCGCGGACCAGCTCGGGCGCCACTCCCTCGCGGATGGCGATGAACTCCATCTCGGCGGTGATCATGCCCCGGCGCGCGTAGTGCAACTGCGTCACCGCCGCACCGCCGCGAGCCCGGAGCGCGTCGCCGCGTGTACCGGTGACGGTCTCGACATCGCCGCGTTCGACGATCCAGGGCCGGCGCAGCGCCGGCAGCCCCGCCTGGGGGTCCACGGTCACCGCGGGATCGCCGTGGGGCCCGCTGGTGTCGTAGAGACGCAGTGGTGGATTCGCCGCGTCCCCTGCGGCGCCGCGGGTGGGCGCCTGAGCCACCTCCCGGAACGGGACGAGCAGGTCGGGGCGCGAGCCCTGCACGTAGACCCGGCGGGCGTTGCCGGCCGGAGCGGCGGCAGGCTCGGTTGCAGTCCCTTCGCGATCGATCACCTCGGTCATGTCGGCCTCCAATTGACACGACGCCCGGAGAGCCGCCTCCTCGCAGGCGGAGCGCTCCCTGCGCCGGCATTACCCGGATCAGGTTCCGCGGTCGGCTGCCACCAGCAGCCCTCTCAGCCCGGTCTCGCCGAGCTCCCGCGCCAGAGATGGTACGCCCCCTGTCACGAGGCGGCGACGCGAGGTTTCAGAGATATCTTTCGAGAGATATACTTCGATACATGGATGTCGAAACGAATGTCTCCGTAGACGCGACGGTTCCCGAGGTCTCCGCGCTTCCCAACCTCGAGCCGCGCAAGCTGACCGATCCACGGGCCATGCGAGCCGTCGCCCATCCGGTGCGGATCGCGCTCCTCGAGGTGCTCGGCACCGAGGGGCCGCTGACCGCGACCCAGGCGGGCGAGTTGATCGGCGAGAGCCCGACGACGTGTTCGTTCCACCTCCGCCAGCTGGCCAAGTACGGATTCATCGAGGAGGTTGCCGGCGTCGCCGGACGCAAGCGTCCGTGGCGCCTCGTGCACACCGGTTTGACCTTCTCCGATGTCAGCGAGGACCCGGAAACCCGCCTGGCGGCGACCGCGCTGACTCGCGTGCTGCACGAGTTCTATCTGGACCGTTTGAAGGAGGGGCTCGCCCTGCGCCGGGACACCCCGACCGAGTGGCAGAAGGCCACCGGAGCGAGCGAATTCCTCCTGTACGTCACGGTGGAAGAGCTCCACGAGCTCGACGAGCAGATGAACGCTCTCGTCAAGCCGTTCGTCGAGCGCATCGGCAATCCGAAGAAGCGCCCGAAAGGAGCAGCACCGATCGAAGTGCTGTTCTTCGCCTATCCGCGTCCCCACCACCGCACCCACTGATAACGAACAAAAGGAGGAAAAGAGATGTCTGGTTTCGTCACCATCGAGCTGACTCGGGCCGTCGAGCTGCAACGCTCCATTGAGCGTCAACGCTGCTACTACGATGAGTCTGAATGCTCGAAGCGCACCGTGTTGCAGCGCGTCTCCGCCGTGGTCAATCCATGGGCGGCTCGTAACGACTGCATCTGATGCCACCCACGTGTGTGCGGAGGCACGCGTGAGCGTGCCTCCGCCAATCGCCTAGCCGGGCTTCGCATCGGGCAGTTCGCCCGTTCGACAGATCTCAGCGAACAGTGCGGCGCTGGGCTTGGGGATGCGTTCGAGGGTCTCCCTATCGACGGCGATCAAACCGAAACGCTTCGTGTAGCCCTCCACCCATTCGAAGTTGTCCCACGCGGTCCAGTACAGGTACCCGCGCACGTCGGCGCCCGACTCGATTGCGTCGACGACCGCACTCAGGTGGTCGAGAAGGTATGCGGGTCGAAGCTCATCGTCACGGTCGGCGACGCCGTTCTCGGTAATGAGCAGCGGAAGGCCGAATTCGTCCGAGAGATCAGTGATCGCGCGGCGCAGCGCCCCGGCGTCGATCGCCCAGCCGGTGCTCGACAACGGCATGCCGGGCACCGCCTCGTGGCGAGTGAACAGCATTCCGGGTGCGCGCACATCGAACGACACCGCTTCGCTGGTGTAGTGGTTCAGCCCCAGGTAGGTGAGCGACCCGGCGAGGCCGGGCACCACCTCACCGTGTCCGACAGGAGCAAGGACACGACCCGCGAGGCAGCTGCGGAGAAACCAGCGGTTGAAAAGGAAGTCGGGCAACTTCGCAAGCGCACCGTCGACGCGTGACGACGGATCGCGCGGGACGAATCGGCGCTCGTGATGCGCGATCGAGACCTGCGCAGCGCGGCCGTGGCGCGCGGAAACGGTCGTGATCGCCTGCGCGCCGGCAGCGTGCATGCGCAGCAGCCCGCGCAGCGCGCGGATCGCGCTCGGGAGCGACCGTTCGCCGGGCGGCCACTGCCCTTCGAGATGCGCGAGGACGGCGACCACGGTCGGTTCGTTCACTGTCACCCACCACGTGACCATGTCGCCCAGTGCCTCGACGCACGCGGCGGCATAGCGTGCAAAACGCGCCGGCGCCTCGGGCGCGGCGAATCCCCCAGCATCGGCCAGCCAGACGGGGATGGTGAAGTGGTGCAGCGTGACCACCGGTTCCATGCCCGCGCGGCGACAGGTGCGCACGACGTCCGCATAGTGCGCGAGCGCGTCCAGGTCGAACCGCCCCGGCTCCGGCTCGACGCGAGCCCACTCGACCGAGAACCGGTGCGCGTTGTGGTGCATGGCACCAAGCTGCGCGAAGTCATCGCGGTAGCGATGAAATTGATCGATGGCGACCGTCGCGTCGCCGCCTCCGTTGACCGCCTCGGGATGATCGGCGACCCACCTCGTCCAGTCGTTGTCGATCCCGCCCTCCACCTGGTGCGCAGCGGTCGCGCATCCGAGGAGGAATCCCTGCGGCAGACGCCTCGGCGTCACCCGGTCGCCGCGGGCGCCGCGAGGACGAGACGCCGGTACCCGTCCGACGGCTCGTCGACGATCACGGTCACGCCGTTCTTGCGGCTCCAGGCGCGCACCGCGAAGGCATGCTCAGCGATCGGGGACCGCACCTCCAACTGACCCCCGGGCTCGAGCCGCGCGTACGCCCTGCGGACGCTCTCGAGCGCGCCGGGCTCGGTGCACAACTCCTCCGAGCCGCTCAGGTCGATGACGGTCGTTTCAGGCATGAGCGGCTGCGGGCCGTGCCGGTCTGATCACCGGACCAGAATACGTGGCGCCTCGCGGGGTTCGGACCGCCCGAGGCGGATTTCCGGTTGCCCTCCTTAAGCAGCCCATAATGCGCGGATGCCCATTTCAGAGCCTGCTCGCCACGACGCGATCGTCGATGAGGAGGAGGAGCGCCCGCGCCGCGTTGCCGGCACCGTCCGCCTGATGACCGAGGATCCCTTCGAGATCGACGAGAACGCTGACGGCAACGTCGGCCGGCGCCTCTCCTCGATCGCCGCGAAGAGCCCGTGGATCATCCCCGTCGTGTTGATGGGGCTCGGCGTGACTTTCCTGGTGCTGCGCCGCCGCCGCTGACCTCGAGCCCGCCTCGGGGAGCGACCTCGACGAGGGGCGGGCTGTCGGCCCTGGCGAAGATGTCGAGCATCAGCGCCTCGAACGCGAGACGTGGCTGCGCATACATCGCGACCGACTCGGCGGTTTCGAGGATCCGCGCCAGGATCTCGACGATCCGAGTGAGATCCAGGTCCTGCGCCCACGCCTCGAGCGCCGAGCGATACGCCTTCCAGACGGCAAGCTCCGGCGCGCCAGAGGCGAAGCACGCGGCATCGCGGACGAATGACGCCCAGGCGGCGAGCGTGATCAGCGCCTGTTCGCGCACCTCGGCGCTTCGCTCTGTGCCCGCTGCGGCAGCCACGGTGACCTGCGCCGCAGCACGGAGAGCGCCTTCCGCACCGCCACCGCCGGCGCCGATGAATCGATCGAGCGCGTCCAGCTCGCTCGCGAGCGCACCCGGCTCGGTGGCGAGGTGCAGCGCGCGTCCGGGA
>JBAQGL010000026.1:0-3993 GCA_049287785.1 Candidatus Dormiibacterota bacterium
TGCTATTACTCACGCGCCCTCTGCATACTCCAGCGTCTCGAGGGTCGGCAACGCGCGAGGGCTCTCCGGAAGACCCCGAAGGAGACTCGCTATGCGTGCGCCCCGGAGCTGGGGATTTGGGGTCGGCTCGACGTTGCGGGTGCTGGCGGTCGTGATCAGCGCATTTCTGGCCGGCTGCGCGATCGTGCCGATCGCACACGATCGGTCAGGCACAGCTCCAGTCGCGTCTCCGGTGACAGCGACGGTGCTCGACGCATCACACGGGTGGGAACTGACGAGCGGCGGTATCTGGCGCACTGTCAACGGCGGTCGCACCTGGGTCCGGATCAAGAACCTGCCGTCGATCAACTACGCGTGGGGGACTGTGGCGAGCTTTCCGTCACCCGACATCGCGTGGGTGTGTCAGCAGGGCCGCGCGCGGGGTTCAAAGCCCGGCTCGATCGGCGACACGCGGACGTCGTCGAGCCCGCCCGGTGAGTGCTTCGCCACCTCCGACGGCGGGAGGACCTGGACGACGCACAACGTGCCCGACAGCGGAACCACGTCGGTCGGCCGCGGCCGCGACGACGCGACCATCAACGGCCTCACGGCGGCTGACGGGCGGAATGCGTGGATCATCGTCAGCACGATTGCCACCTTTGCGGGCGGTGGTCAGGAGAGCATCAACCTGATTGAGGTTCGTCTCCTCCATACCCTGGACGCAGGGGCGCACTGGACGTCGATACGCGACATCGAGGCGCCCCCGAAGGCGAGCGTCGCCGCGACAGGAGCGGAGTGGGTCAGCATCGACTCGACGGGTCAGCTCTATGTGAGCGGTTTCGACAATGGTATCGACCGAAGCAGCGACCTGGGACGGTCGTGGCAGAGGCTCGCGGTTCCCATCCCCGCGATCGGTGAGCCCGGCACCGCCCAGTACTGCTCCATTGATGCGCAGGGCTCGTTGCTGCTGGTGACCATTCGCGAGGACGTCGCTAACGTGGCGACGGCTTTGTATGATCAGAGCAGCAATGCGGGCGTTTCATGGTCGCAGGTACGCGCACCTGCCGTCGCGAGCAAACCGGGCCAAGCAACACCGCTATGTTAAGTCGACGCAGTCCGCGCAACCTGCTCACGGTACGTGCACGCAAGCTCGCCTGCTCGGACGTCCCCTACTTTGACCGCCTCTTCGCCGCGGCCTTCGACTGCGCTATCTCTGCCTGATATCGCGCCAGTTCCACGTCAAAGCTCTCGAACCCAAACCCTTCACACAGCGACCGCGCATACCGGAGTGTGAGCGCTCTCATCGCAACGTCCCGAGCCCGTTTCCTGCCTTCAGCCACTTCGTGCTCCTGAGTGTCGGCGGCCAGCGCGGCGAGTGGTTGGCTGAGCGGGATTCTTCCCTGTGCGCTCCGATTCTCCTCGACGAGGTCTACATCCGAACCAACCAGGGTTGCAGCGTAGGAGGTGCGGTCGTCGTTGACATGCAGTTCGAGTTTTACCCCACGACTTCGCAACAGCGCGAGATCGGCAACGGTGTCGGGGAAGTTATCGGCTGCTATTTCCAGCAGCCGGCGCCACGGGCGAGCCGCTGACTCGTATCGGAGGACGGTGTTCGCCAGCCTCATGTCACGCAGAGTATCCGGCAGCTGACGGCTACTTCAAGAGGTGCACGATCGTCGTCTCAGTGTCGACGGGATCCGGCGTCGGATCTCCGTAGATCTCCCAGGAGTATCCAGCCGACTCCCTCCGGTTCGTCTCGATCCATTCATCGATCGCCTTGTACGCCTCGTTCATGCGGTCGTACGGCCCACGGTGGACGGCTACCGCAGCCTCACCCTCCACAGCCCCGCCTGGCTGCGAACGAAGTTCCAGACCTTGTCGAGCGCAGGCCCCCACGCCGAGCCAACCGCGCCCGGCGGGACCTCGCGCCGCACCGCGGCCAACTTGCGAGGTTGAACAGTCTGGACGTCGACTGAGACCGGCATACCTCGATCGTAAACGAGCCGAGATTGCTCAGGGCCCGCTTTCTTGTTCGGTTTCCACATATCTCCCGTATGATCAAAGAGGTCAGCCGCGTCCATTGGCGTGGGGAAGGAGCGAGTCTCATGGGGTACGCACGGACGACGGCGCGCGGTTCAGTGCCGTTGAGATCGTGGCGCGCGCTCCTGCCAGCCTCGGCCAATCTGCGGGTCCTTCGAAGATGGCGGTGACGGCCGCTGAGCGATCACCGACGAGTGAGCCTCGCCTCGAGCGCGGACTCATCGGGACGATCCCGATGCTTCGTGGCGACGGTGCACCGAGACTGGTCGCGGGACTCACGTTCAGGGTGGGCGTTGTGGATGAGCCGCTTCTCCTGCGTGGAATCACGCACCTTGTCGAGCACCTGGCTCTCTCGGAGCTCGGGTCGCAGCCGTACTCGTACAACGGAAACGTCGGCCCCACGTGCACCACTTTTCATGCGATGGGGACCAGCGAAGAATTGGTGGCGTTCTTCGCCCACGTCTGCAAATCGCTGCGGATGCTCCCGACCAAGCGCATCGCCGACCACATCAGGATCCTGCGGCTCGAGATGGCCGGCAAGAACCCCACGTTTGTCGAGCAGTTCCTTCGTTTCCGATATGGCCTGCAACACTGGGGCGCGATCGGATTTGAGGAACTCGCGTTGCTCAGACAGGACACACCGGATCCACAATCCTGGGCGGACGCTTGGTTCTCGAACAGCAACGCGGTCTTCTGGATATCGGGAGAGCCACCGCACGGTATGGAGTTGGATCTCGTCGACGGACAGCGGATGCCGGTGCCGGTACTGCACGCGCGAGACATGCAACTGCCCGGATGGGCGCCGACCCAATGGCCGGGGGCCGGCGTTTCAATGATCGGGCCCCGCGGCGCGCCCCTCACGACCCTTCTCCGGATCCTGAGCACACGCGCAATGACCGAGCTCCGGTACGGCACGGCAATGGCCTATCAAGTGACACCAAGCTACCTTGCGCTCGACGCCCAAACCGCACACATGACCCTCGGGGCTTCGGTGATTCCGGAAACTGCCGCGCCCTTTGCTGAGGGCCTTGATCGAATGCTCCGCCTCATGGCGTACCGGGGCATTTCGCAGACGGACCTTGACAGCGTCATTAGCGACTACGACAAGGCGGATCACTCCAACGAGCTCCCCCAGTCTCTGCTGCCGAATGCGCAAAACGAGCTCATGGGGTTTCCCCTGTGGGATGCGTCTCGACAGCGAGACGAGCTGACACAGGTGGTGCCGGAAGACCTGACCGTCCTGCTGCAGGACATGCTTAAGTCGAGGATCGTCGTCACGAGCCCAGGTGTCAAGGTAACGCTCCCGCTGCCAGTAATCGTGACGACGTGCGTGCCACAGAAGGCTCTGAAGACATTCAAGCCCAAAGACGGAAAGCGCCGAGACCGGCTGTATTTCGAAGAACACGCGCTGCGTTATGAGTTTGCGATCGGGGTCAACCGGTCGATCCCATGGAAGGATGTCGTCGTGCTCGGCGAGTGGACCAACGGTCAGCTGCTGGTGAACAGCAAAGACGGTTTCACGATCGTCATCCATCCTCGCGAGTGGGGCGATACAAAAAAGATCACCTCGCGTCTGCGTGAAGCGGTCCCCGATGGCGTCCGCGTGACGCTGGACCCCTCGCTGAATCGCTAGCCGCCTCAACGCCGGCCGCCGAACTCCCAGTTGTGGACCTCGACCTCGGAGGACTCGCCAAGCCCCGCGCGCTCGTCCTCGATGAGCGCCTCGACGGCGTCGCGATCCGCCGCCTGAAGGACCATCGCGACTCCGAACGGGTCGTCACCTTCGAGGGTCGTGAGTGCGCCATAGAGGACGAGCCGCTCGCGCAACTCCGTGGGGAGCATCTCCGCCGGCACGGCCCGGCCGGCCTGCGAACGGATGATCAGGAAGAGCGGCTCGGCGCGTTGACTCGAGAAGTCCCACATCGTGCGGCCGAGCAGGTTTTCGAACCGCCACACCATGTGCTCGCCGTAAAC
>JBAQGL010000027.1:0-5504 GCA_049287785.1 Candidatus Dormiibacterota bacterium
GCTCGATGCGGTCCGCGACGACCAGCTCGGCGTTGCCGGGCTGGTCACGGTCACCAAGGACGACACGACGATCGTTCGCGGCGGTGGCACTAAGGCCGCCATCGAGGCTCGCACCGCGGAGATCCGCCAGCAGATGGAGGAGACGACCTCCGACTGGGATCGCGAGAAGCTGCAGGAGCGGCTCGCGCGCCTCACCGGCGGCGTCGCGGTCATCAAGGTCGGCGCTGCCACCGAGGTTGAGATGAAGGAGCGCAAGTCCCGCGTCGAGGACGCGCTTGCGGCCACCCGCGCGGCAATCGAGGAGGGCGTGGTCGTCGGTGGTGGGGTCGCGCTGCTTCGGGCGATCCCCGCGGTCGAGGCGCTCAAGCTCGAGGGCACCGCACGCGTCGGCGCCGACATCGTCGCCCGGGCGCTCCGCGAGCCGCTGCGCATCATCGCCGAGAACGCCGGCCTCGAAGGTCAGGTCGTGGTCAACGAGGTCGTCGAGGCCAAGGGCGACCACGGGTTCGACGCGGTGACCGAGACCTACGGGGACCTCATCAAGCGCGGGGTCATCGATCCCACCAAGGTTGTCGTGTCAGCGCTGGTCCATGCGACATCGATCGCCACCATCGTGCTCAGCACCGACGCGCTGATCGCCGATGCGCCGGAGCGAGAGGAAGCCTTCGCCGGTGGCGGCGGCCATTCCCACGGCGGCGGTGGCGGGATGGGCATGGACGACGACGACATGGACTTCTAGGCCGGGCACCCAGCCTCTTCGTGCATCGATCCGGCGGCGACCGGATGTCCGTGACCTCGACCGGTGTCGTACCGTTGCCATGGTCATGCACCGACCACGACCACCATTGACGCCGGCGAGCCGCTGACGTGTGCGGCATAGCAGGCTTCTGGGGTCCGCCCGACAGGGCATTGCTCGAGGCGATGACCGTGTCGCTCCGGCACCGCGGTCCGGATGACGAAGGGCACTTCGAGGATGCCACCGCGTCGCTCGGGTTCCGCAGGCTCAGCATCATCGACCTCGAGCACGGTGCCCAGCCGATGTCGATGGACGATGGGCGATTGCAGATCGTCTACAACGGCGAGGTCTACAACTTTCGCGAGCTGCGCGCCGAGCTCGAGGGCGCCGGCCACACCTTCCACACCACCTGCGACACCGAGGTGGTGTTGCACGCATATGCGGAATGGGGCACGGACTGCTTCCGGCGCTTCAACGGCATGTGGGGGCTCGCGATTCTCGACGAGCGCACCGCCACGCCGCGACTGGTGCTGGCGCGCGATCACTTCGGTATCAAGCCGCTCTTCTACGCGCGTCACCGCGGCCGGGTGGTGTTCGCGTCCGAGATCAAGGCGATCCTGCAGGACGACACGTTCCCGCGCGAGGTCGACGAGCAGCAGATGTACGAATACCTGCGGTTCGGCCTCTTCGATCACAACGACGGGACGTTCTTCCGCGGGATCCGCCAGGTGCCCGCCGCGGCGTTCGCGGTCATCGAGGGGAGCACGATCTCGGAAAGCGTGTACTGGACCCCGCGGCTCTCCGAGGACGGTGACGCGAGCCCCGAGGCCTTTCGCGCCATGTTCGAGCGCGCGGTCCAGCGCCGTCTCGTCGCCGACGTCCCGGTCGGCATCTGCCTGAGCGGCGGCCTCGACTCATCCTCGATCTGCACCGTGATGGCGCAGCAGCTCCGCGATCACGTGCCCGACACCGAATCGCTTGGTGATCGCCTCAAGACGTTCTCGGCGGTGTTCCCCGGTGACCGGATCGACGAGAGCACGTACATCGACAGCGTGCTCAAGGTCACCGGCGCCGACAACAGCCAGGTGCAGCCCACCGACCAGGATTTCATCCGGGAGCTGGAGGCGTGGGTCTGGCACATGGAGGAGCCGATGGTGTCGTCGGCGCCGTTCGCCATGTGGATGGTGATGCGGCTCGCGCGGCGCCAGGTCACGGTCACGCTCGACGGGCAGGCCGGCGACGAGCTGCTGGCGGGGTATGACCACTATCCGTACGTGCTGCTGCGCCAGCTGCTGCGCGAGCGCCGGTATGCAGAGTTCGCGCGTGAGGCGTGGTTGCTTCGCGACATCGTCACCCCGCTGGTGCGACGGCGGTTGCGCGAGCGCGGGCAGCGCGTCGATGTCGCCGGGATGCTCTCACCGTCGTTCACGCGTGGACGCAAGGCGCCCGAGGATGACCGTGTCGCCGACGACCTCAAGCGCCGTCTGCTCCAGGACTTCCGCACCTACAGCCTGCCGCCGCTGCTGCGCTACGAGGACCGCGCTTCGATGGCGCATTCCCTCGAGGCGCGGTTGCCCTACCTGGACCAGGAGCTCGTCGACTACATCCTCACGCTCCCGCGTGCGGCGATCATCCACAACGGATGGACGCGGGCGATCGTGCGTCAGGCGCTGCACGGCGTCCTGCCCCGCAAGGTCGAGGCGCGGCGCAAGAAGATCGGCTTCACGACGCCCGAGTTCCGCTGGTATCGGCGTCAGCGAGCGGTGCTGCAGAGCCTGATGCGGTCACCGTCGTTTCGAGCCCGCCCCTACTGGAAGGCTGCCGCGGTGGCCGAGAACTTCCGCCGGGCGTGTGCCGGCGAGGTCGAGGAGTCGATGTTCTTCTGGCGCGCCGTCAACGCGGAGGTCTGGCTGCGGATCTACATCGACGGCAGGACGCGCGCGCTCGACGAGCACAGCTATGAGGGCGGCTTCGTCCGCCGCGGCGACCGGGCGACCGCGAAGAAGGTGGCCAACGGGGAGGCGCTCCTCGACGGCGCGCGGCTCAACTGGGGCCGCCATCTGTTCCTCGAGGACCGGGGACGGATCTGGGCCCGCTTCCCGATGCGTTCGACGCTCATCAAACCCGGCGACGATCTCCTCGAGGCGATCGGTGGAAGTCTCGATCGCCTGCGCGACGACGGCATCGAGGTGGAGGACGGCGACGTGCTCCTGATCAGTGAGAAGGCACTCGCGATCAGCCAGGGACGTTCGTATCCCATCAACGACATTGCCGTGTCGCGGACCGCTCGCGTGCTCTCTCGCTACGTGAGCCACGAGCCGACCGGTATCGGGCTCGCGCATCCGACCACCATGCAACTGGCAATCGACGAAGCCGGCGCGGGACGGATCCTGCTTGCGGCGGCGGCTGCCGCCGCGACCAAGCCGCTCGGCATGCGCGGCGTCTTCTACCGCGTCGCCGGTCACGGGGTCAACGCGATCGACGGACCGTCGTCGCTCAACCTGCCGCCGTACGACACATGGGCGACCAAGTCACCGGAGGACCCGTCGGGCGCGGCGTTGCGCATTGCCGCGGACGTGCGCCAGAGGACCGGCCGTCGCGTCGGGGTCGCGATCATCGACGCCAACGACATGGCCGCCGAGGTCTTCGCGTCGGTCGGGGTCGAGGCTGAGGCGGTTCTGGCCATGATTGCGGATAACCCGCTCGGGCAGTCGGACGAGCAGACGCCCTTCGGTCTGGTCCGGCGGGTCGCCCAGGCCGGTGTCGCCACGTCTGCGCCGGAGCCGGTGCCGGTCGGAGCGTGACCACGGGAGACCGGGACGGAGAACTCCGCTGGGTGGAGATCGACGTCGCGGCCCTGACGCGGAACGCCGAGGTGATCGCCACGCTGGTGCGTCCGGCGTCGGTGATGGTGATGGTGAAGTCCAACGGCTATGGGCACGGCATCACCATCGCCGCTCGGGCCGCGATCGATGGCGGCGCGACCTGGCTCGGCGTGTACACGCCGGAGGAGGCGCTCACTCTGCGAGCGGCGGGGTTCGACGCGCGCGTGCTCGTGGTGGGCTGGAGCCCGCCCGCGACGCTCGATGACCTGATCACCGCGGGTGTCGACGTGAGCGTGCTCGATGCCGGCGGCCTGCGCGCGGTCGTGGCGGTCGCGGCCGGTCGGAGACCGCGAGTGCACCTCAAGATCGACACCGGGCTGCACCGGCTCGGCGTGCTCCCCGAGGCGGTGGAATCGCTGGCCGACGCGATGCGCGACGCCGGGGATCGCGTGGAGGTGGCCGGCATCTTCACCCACTTCGCCGATGCCGCCGAGGACATCGGCTTCACGGTGACCCAGCACGCCCGCTTTCTCGAGGCCGTCGAAGCACTTCGCCCGGTCGCGCCCGGCGCACTGCTCCACACCTCGGGAAGTGCTGCGATCCTGGCGCATCCGGCGATGCACCACGACCTGGTGCGCGCCGGCATCGGCTTCTACGGCTACCCCCCGGTGCCCGGCCCGGCGTCACTCCGGCCGGCGATGAGCGTCTTCTGCCGCGTGGCCCAGGTGCGCGCCGTCGCTCGTGGCGAGAGCGTCGGCTATGGACGCACGTGGCGCGCCGAAACCGCGCGCCTGATTGCCACCGCAACCCTCGGCTACGGGCAGGGTGTGCCGCGCGCGCTGTCCAACCGCGGGCACGTGGCGATCCGCGGGCGGCGCTGCCCGATCGTCGGGATCGTGAGCATGGATCAGGTCGGCGTCGACGTCTCGGACGTTGACGGCGTCGCCGCCGGGGACACCGCCATGTTCATCGGCGAACACGCCGGCGTTCGCATCGGCGCGGACGAGGTCGGCGAGCTGACCGGCACCCTGCCGCACGAGATCTTGTGCGGTATCTCGGAGGGCATCCCGCGTCATCCTGGGGTCACGCCTGCTGCGCTACCGTGAGCATGTGAGCCGTCCGGTCCGCATCGCTGTCGCCCAGTACGAGCCGCACGTCGGCGAGCTCGAACACAACCGTTCACGGGCCGTGCTCTGGGCGACGGCCGCCGCCGAGCAGGGTGCGAACCTCATCGTGCTCCCCGAGCTGGCGTCGAGCGGGTACGTGTTCGGCGACGAGGCCGAAGCGCAGCGCGCCGCCGAGGATCCCGATGACGGGCCGACCGTCCGGGCGCTTCGCGAAGTCTGCGCCATGCACGGGTGTCACATCGTCGCGGGCATCAGCGAGCGCGACGGCGACTGCAGGCACAACAGCTCGGTCCTGATCGGCGCGTCGGGTCGCATGGCGACGTATCGCAAGCTGCACCTGTACTACGACGAGCAGACGTGGTTCCAGCCGGGCGATGAGCTGCCGATCGTCGACCTTCCCTTCGGGCGGGTCGGCATGATCATCTGCTTCGACCTCTGGTTTCCGGAGCCCGCGCGGGCGCTGGCGCTCGCCGGCGCCGAGATCATCGCGGTCCCCACCAACTGGGTGGCGTCCTTCAAGCGCACGGTCTGGGACGACCGCGGGTACTGCCAAGGCGACTACGTGGCGATGGCCACGGCTGCGCAGAACGGCGTGGTCATGGCCTGCGCGGATCGCATCGGCGTCGAGCGCGGCGTGACGTTCATCGGGGCGTCGATCATCGTTGGCGCCGATGGCTGGCCGGTGTCCGGACCGGCGAGCAAGGATCAGGAGGAGTTGCTCATCGCCGACGTCGATCTCGATTCCGTCGAACAGGCGAGGCGGCGCACCCCACGCAACCATCTGCATACCGATCGCCGGCCCGACGCGTACCACGC
>JBAQGL010000028.1:0-27640 GCA_049287785.1 Candidatus Dormiibacterota bacterium
GTCGACCGCCGGACGGACCTGCTCGGGGACACTCGCCAAACCGGGCTCCATTGCGCCCGGCACTTACTCGTCACTCACGGTCGTTGGGTTCTGTCTCGGGCCGCCGACCGGTAACGTCGTCATCAAAGGTGACGTGACCGTCGCCAAGGGTGCCGCATTGGCGGCAAACTACCCCGCGCTTGCGCCGGGGGCTCCTGAGGGCGATGCCAACTGGGTCGTGAAGGGGAATGTCAGCGTCGGCCAGGGGGCCACGCTCCTGCTCGGGTGCGAGCCGGCCGTCAACTGCGTCAACACGACACATGATGCCGTAAAAGGAAATGTCACTTCGACTGGCGCGTTGGGCGTCATCCTCCATAGCGACAATATCGGAGGCAGCGTCACGTACACCGGCGGGGGCGGCGGCGTTAACTGCAACCCGGGCTTCGGTCCGTTCTCATTCGGGGTCTACTCTGACGCCGAAGACGACGTCATCACCGGCAACCTGACGGTCACAGATCTCCGGTCGTGCTGGTTCGGCGAGTTCCGCAACATCATCATGGGCAGTGACACAGTGCAGCGGAACCGGTTCGCTGATCCGGATGCCACCGAAATCGCCAACAATGAGGTGCTCGGGGACCTCACGTGTTTCAACAACACCCCCGATGCGCAATTCGGCGATTCGGTCCAGCCACCCAACGTTGTCGTTGGGGCCATCCGAGGCGAATGCAAGCCCCTCAGCATTCACTAGATTCCTGACGCGACGTCGGATGTCGGAGGAGGCCCATCTCGGGCCTTCTCCGGCGTTTCGGCATCAGCAGACGGCGCGATGATGAGGCGCACGGGGCGGTCCCAGAAGAAGTAGTTCCAGGCCCACGACCAGAGCGCCAGCGCTCGGTTGCGGAAGCCCACCAGGTAGAGCAGGTGGATGAAGATCCAGATGAACCAGCCCACCAAACCGTTGATATGCACCGGTCCGATCTGTGCCACGGCGGCCCCGCGACCAACAGTGGCCATCGTGCCCTTGTCTCGGTAATGGAAGGGTGAGCTCGCCGTTCCCTTGAGCCGCGCGGCGATGACGCCGCCCACGTACTTGCCGCCCTGGATGGCGACCGGGGCGAGCATCGGCAGCACCGCTCCCGCCTGCTCGACGGCCGCGGCGTCACCGATGACGAACACCTCGGGATGACCGGCCAGATGCAGCGACTCCGTGACCTGCACTCGCCCGGATCGACCTCGAGCGTCCGCCACAAACTCGAGCGGCGTCGTCGCGCGCACGCCCGCGGTCCAGACGACGTTGCTGGTCTCGATGCGTTCGCCGGAGTCGAGGACGAGCCCGCGGTCGTCGACGCCGCGCACGGACTGACCGAGGATGATGCGAACACCCTTGCGCTCCAGCGAGCGTGACGCGAGACGGCTCAGTCTCGGTGCGAACGTCGCGAGGACGCGCTCGCCGGCTTCGACGAGCACGACCGACACTTCGGAAAAATCGACGCGCCGGTAGTCCTTGGGCAGCACGTGCTTGATCAACTCGGCAACGGCACCCGAATACTCGACACCGGTCGGACCGGCCCCGACGATTGCGAACGTGAGCAGGCGCCGGCGGGCGGCCGCATCAGTGGTGAGGCTCGCGCGCTCGAAGCAACTCAGCAGGCGTGATCGGAGCGCGAGCGCCTCGCTCATGTCCTTCAAACCGATGCTGTGCATGAGCGCGTGCTGGTTCCCGAAATAATCGGTCACACTTCCTGTCGCCATGATCAGGTAGTCGTAGTCGAGTGGCCCGACCGACGTTGTCACCTGCCGCGTGTTCAGGTCGACGCTCGTAACCTCGGCGCGAAGCACGTCGACGTTGGGACTGCGTCGCACGATCGTGCGAACCGGACTCGCGATCGCCGACGGATCGAGCAGTCCTGACGCCACCTGGTAGAGGAGGGGCTGAAAGAGGTGGTAGTTGTTGCGATCCACGATGGTCACGTCGACGTCAACGTGGCGCAGAGCGCGCGTTGCTGCGAGGCCGCCGAACCCGGCGCCGACGATCACGACATGCGGTCGCTTGGCCATCTGCGATCGTGCGGTCAGCGGGTGCTCACGCCCGCCACGGATTCCCGGACTGCGCGGGCAGTTCTCTCGACGGGAGGTCACTGGGCGTAATGAATGCCATGGTGTCATCCTCTGGGAACCGTGACGTTGAACGGCTTCAACCCTACGCCGCCGGGCTGCCCGGCTGAATAGCTGAGCGTCGGCTGGAACTGCCGTGCAGACCAATCAGTTCGTTGTTGTCGTTGTCGTGGCGATGGCGCTCGGCCTCATGGGTTACATCACGACCTCGGGCAGCGCTGTCGACCTCGGCGGACCGTTTCGCAGCCTGGCTCTCGCCCGCGCCGCGAGGAGACTCGGACGGAAGCGCCCGCTGCCCCAGACCTTGGAACGCAGCTACTGGCGCGCGGGCGAGTACGTCCGCGACTCGAAGCGATTAGTGGTACTGGGATATCGCGTTGCCAGCGAGACCGTCACCGATCCCTTCATCACCTACACAGTGCCCGGCAGGGGGAGCCGGCTCTCGGGTCGCGTCATCCGGAGGAGAGTGCCCATGTATCACGTCGTTTACGACCTTGACAGCAAGTGGGCGAACCACTCTTGAAACAAGCCAGTTGCTGGGCAAAGTCTGTCCCGAAACTGGCATCAAAGCGCCCGGTCAGGCGCTGCGGTCCTGCATCTCCCAGGCGTGGTCGAGCGCATGCCAGGCAAGACGGCGGGCTCCATAGCGCGGTGTCCAGCCACCATCGCGGGCCGGTTGGCCGGTCCGATCCCCGCGGACGACCCCCAGTAGTGCCTCGCGCATCGCACGAGTCGCCGCGGGGTCGTCACGCGACGGCTGCCGTACGCGTACGCCGAGCTTTCCCGCATAGGCCTGCTCCGCGCCGAGGACATGCTCGAATATCGCGTCGCGGTCGCGACCTCCGCCCCGCGGGCCTTTGCGTAACTCCGCCGGCGATGTGGAGACCACCTGGTCGAGGACCGTCCACGCCGCGTCGAGGAGTTTCGCGACGCGATCGGCTTCCTTGGCGGTGACCGGCCGGCACTCAACGGTTGCAGCCTTGCTCGGCGCACCGAACGAGGTTGTGGCGTCGCCCTCGAGCTCCTCGGTAACGGCGAACGCTTCGACGCCGGTGAGCGTGGGGACCTTCAGCCCCGCCGTGGTAGCCACAGCGTCATAGCGGTCCGCATACGCCGCGAGTGCCTCCAGTGCCGCTTCGGGCGTACGCCCGCTCCGGGTCCAACCGGGCCACTCGACCGCCGAGGCGAACGAGCGCTTCGGCGTCACCTCGACGACGACCATGATCGTCGCGGTCACCTTGCTCACGGTCGCGGATTCTGCCAAAACCAGCGCCAACGCGGTCGGATCCCGGCTTCCTGCTGATAGCGTTTGGCGGCCGCTGAGTTCCTCCGAGGCCGCGCGCCTGGCTACACTCGTGTCATGGACACGACGACGATCATCCTGGCGATCACGGCAGGTGTTGTCGGTCTCACGCTGATTGCCATCGCCGTGGCCATCGTGCTGTTGGCGCGGCACAATCGCGCGTTCAGCAGGGAGTTGCGCCGCCTTGTGGACAACAACGTCGCGCTCCTCGAGGCAGCCGCAACTCAGCAGGCTGACGCTGCCCGAGGAATGATGGAGCAGCTGCGCCAGGAGGCGGCCGTGGCCACGATGCCCGTGCTCGTGCTCCTCGACGAGCCACCGATCGGGATCCGGGACCAGCCCTGGGCGGCCGTGCGCGTCCGCAATGTCGGCAATGGGTCGGCGCTGAATTTCGTCGTTTGGATGCGCCTCGCCGGCCACCTCTATCACTCGGCGGGAGCCGAGGCCAAGGGCTTCTCGCAGGATCTTCACCTCGCCGTGGGCGATACCTTCGAACCGGGACCGTTTCAGAACATGCTCTTCGTCGGTGACGCGCACGGCTACCTCGACCCCGGTGCCGCCGTCGTCGGCGACGACCCGGCCGCAAATCTCGTGGCGTATTGCGGTGACGCGGTGGGAAACCGGTTCCGGTACAACCTCCGAACTGGCGATCCCGCGGACTTCTGGGAGCGAGGCGCGGATGCGCCCTCCTGGGCCGGTGCGTGGGATCCCAGGCTCTCCTCTGGTGGAGTGCTGCAGCGCGAGGCGCAGACGGTGTGGGCATCGGTTTCGGAGCGCGACATGCGACGGCTCGTCGAGGCGCTCCGCGACGTCATGGACGCGCTTCAGGACGTGACCGGGGAACAGCATGTCGGCTTGACGGGACGCGCGAACCGGCGCCCTCGCGTGACCGAACCGGGAAGCGACACCGGGACGGGCTTGTAAGCGTCCTCGGGCTTGTAACCCCGGGCCGTATCTCGCAGCAACGCCGGTCACCGTCGGCAGGTTCGTCCTGCGGTCGGCGCGAGGCTCCGCTATAGTTGGAGACGCTGTAGATGAACGCCTTTGTCGTCGCAGCGATCGTGGTCGCTGCTGTGGTCGTACTCGGGCTGCTTCTTTCAATCCGCGTCGTGCAGCAGTACGAGATGGGCGTTCACTTTCGCCTCGGGAAGGTGATCGGTCTGCGCAAGCCGGGGTTGCGTCCGATCGTGCCGGTCATCGATCTGCTCCGCCGCGTGTCCCTGCGCATCGTCACCATGCCGATCCAGTCGCAGGGAATCATCACGCGCGACAACGTGAGCATCGACGTCTCGGCGGTCGCCTATTTCAAGGTGGTCGATGCGGTCAAATCGGTGGTTGCGATCGAGAACGTCGGCGCTGCCATCAACCAGATCGCGCAGACCACACTGCGCAAGGTCGTCGGTCAGCACACCCTCGATGAGACTCTTGCCGAGACCGACCGCATCAACCTGAGCATTCGAGAGATCCTCGACGTCGCCACGTCCGATTGGGGTGTGCTGGTCACGTTGGTGGAGTTGAAGGACATCCAGCTGCCGGACAGCATGAAGCGCGCAATGGCACGCCAGGCGGAGGCAGAGCGCGAGAAGCGGGCCAAGATCATTGCCGCCGAAGGCGAGGCGCTCGCCGCGGACAAGCTCGGCGTGGCGGCCGACATCATGATGGCCCACCCGGTGGCGCTGCAGTTGCGCAACCTGCAGAGTCTCATCGAGATCGGCGTCGACAAGAACACCACGGTGGTGTTTCCCGCGCCGATCATGAGCACCATCGAGGAGCTCAGCGCCTTCATGTCGCGTGAGCGAGACGCGGGGGCGGTGATTCAGCGCGACGCGGGAACCGCCTCGACGTAGCGCGCAGAAGAGACCCCCGACACGTCGTCGAGGGTCTCCAGGAAGGGAAGGCGCGTTCTGATAACCAATACGCGCCGTGGATACAGTCGGAGCCGGCGAACGCTGTGCTTCAGTCCGAGGTCGGGGGCGTTCGGGAACCCGCGACGGTGCAACGGCGTCTCACCTCCGATACCAATCGGCACGGGAGATCATCGATGCGCACCCGCCACGTCGCCATAGGCTTGGGACTCCTGGCAGCCGCGGGGCTGCTCGCAGCGTGCTCGAGCGCGGCCACCAGCGGTGCCGCCGTCCCCGCCTCGGAGCACGGCGCGGCAGGCGGGTTGTCGAGCGGCACAACAACTGATGGCAGCACTGCCGCTGCACCGGCGGCCATCACCATAGGGATGCCACCGACTGCCGATGTCCAGCGCTCGGTTCGGGCCGCATACACGGTCCCGGCCGGAACGTTCCTGACCTCATTTGATGGCGTCATCGCTCGGGCGGTCGGACTGGGCGGTTATGTCGCCAGCTCGGCAACCACTCCCGCAGCGGGCGGCCGCATCGTCGCCGGGTCGGTGACGCTGCAGATCCCGTCGGCGAGCCTCGCCTCATTTCTCAATGGCATGCCGTCGACCTTCGTCGCCTCCTCAATCGACTTCTCCAGCGTGGATCACTACGCGGCGTTCGTCGATGTCAACGCGGAGCTGACGTCAGCGCATGCGCAGTTGCATGCGCTCGACGGACTCCTGGCCAAGGCAACAACGCTCGCCGACATCACCACCATCGAGCAACGGATCGAGACGGTGCAGGTGGCGATCGACACGTACCAGGGCCAGCTCAACGGGCTCACCGCATCGGTCGTCATGGCGAGCGCAACAGTCGCGCTCGCAGAACGTGGTTCGACGCTTGTGGCGGCGGTGCCGAGCGCACTCAACAACGGGCTCAGCAGCGGGTGGCGCAACGCCGGTCAGGTGACCGGGGCGCTGGTCGATGCGCTGGTCACCGCGGTGCCGGTGCTGGTCATCCTGGGCGTGGTCCTTGCCGGCTGGCTGATCCCCCGCCGGCTCCGACGCGTGCAACGCCCTTTGCCCTGAACGAGCCACCAGCGCTTCCACTTCGCGGCGATGAGAACGCCCTGGCTGGCCGGGGCGGTTATCGGCGTCGTTTCGAAGGACGGGATGTCGCGGTACCAGATATTCGTGGAATCTCCTCAACCGCTCTGGCAGCCGTCTCTCTTCGCCCAGGGTGAGCCGCAGGCCGACCCCGAGTTCTCCGGCCTGGTCCGTCATCATCTGGATCAGACCGCGTGGGTGGATCACGTGGCCGGGTGGTTGCAGGGTGCTGACTCGCTCTTCGAGGAATTGATGCACTCGGCCCCCTGGGAATCGACCACCCAGGAGCTCTATGGCAAGGTCATGGTCACGCCGCGATTGGTCGCACGGTGGACGTCGCCTGCTGATATCGAGGCGCTGCCGCCGGTCATCGAGCAGATGCGCGCACTGCTGGTGACGCGCTACCGGCGGCCGTTCGATTCGGTGAGCGCAAACCTGTACCGCGATGGCCGGGACTCGGTCGCGTGGCACGGTGACCACATCCCGAGCAGCATCGTCGACCCGGTCGTCGCGACGGTATCGCTCGGCTACCCGCGTCGCTTCGTCATGCGTCCGCGCGAGGGACGAACCGAGCTCACGCTCGCGCTCGGGATGGGCGACCTCGTGGTCATGGGTGGCACCAGCCAGCGCACGTGGCTGCATGCGGTTCCCAAGGTGGCGACCGCCGGCCCGCGCATCAGCGTCGCGTACCGCCACTCCGCCGGCTGACGTCGCGCAATCGCCCCCGAGCGTTCAGCGCTCGGCCGCGGATCCTTCCGGTGACCCGAGGCCGTCGGGTACGAAGCGGGGATCCGGGATGAGGTCGAGGTTGGCGCCGCGAGCGGCGAGCTCGAGCAACGCCGCGAAGTCCTGCTCGCCGAATCCCAGTCCGATGAGGGTCACGACGATCTGGTCCGTCAGCGCTGTCAGCGGCATGGGTACGTTGCGGTGCCGCGCGGCGTCGAGTCCCAGCTCGAGATCCTTTCGCAACAGGTGATTGGTGAAGGTCGGGGTGTAGTCGAGGTTCACCAGGGCCGGGGTCTTGTAGCGGGTGAATACCGACCCGAGCACGCTGTCGTTGATGAACGCCAGGTAATCCGCGCGCGCGACGCCGCCGCTCTCGGCCAGCACGGTGGTCTCGGCCAGGATCTGCGCGACCACGCCGAGGATGAGGTTGTGGCAGATCTTGACGAGGCGCGCCGCCTCGCCCTCGCCGACGTACGACACGCTTCGCCCCAGCATCTGCAGGTACGGCAGGGCACGCTCGTATGCGTCGCGCGGACCCGACACCGCGACGCTCAGCATCCCGGCCCGTGCGGCCTTGGGATTGCCCGAGACGGGAGCGGCCAGGAGGGTGACGCCCCGGAGTGCCGCCCGGTCGCGGATCTCGCCCGACACCGCCATCGACACGGTGGACGCGTCAACCACGAGACCGGGCGCGCGCGACGGGTCGGCGAGGAGACCTTCGGGCCCGATCATGACCTCCTCGAAGTCCCTGGACCCAGCGACCATGGTGATGACGATGTCCCGGTCGGCGAGATCCACGGGCCGGTCGACGGCGCGGGCTCCACGGTCGACGAGGGGCCCGGCCTTGGCGCTGGTGCGGTTGTAGACCGTCAGGTCGCATCCCCGATCCAGGAGTCGGGTCGCCAGCACCTCGCCCATGCGCCCGATCCCGATCCAGCCGAGGGTGTGGGTTGGCGCCTGGTCGGTCATGTCCTCACCTCTCCAGTGGGCAGCTCCGCCGGTTTTGTCATCTGCGCAAACGATTGCCTAGCATAGTCGCAAGTTTTTTGCGGTGTCAACGCGGCGTCCTTACTCGGCGCTGGCGTTCTTACGGCCGCTTCGCGCCGAACGGGTGAGCCCGGCGACCGTCGAATCGCGGACGATCAGATCGGGCGTGAACCGCACCCGGCGTTGGGCGGGCTCGTCGTTCTCGATCTGATCGAGCAGCAGCCGGCCGGCGACCGAGCCGAACTCGTGGATCGGAACGTGCATCGTGGTGATCCCGGGGCTCACCCGGCTCGCCAGCGGGATGTCGTTGTAGCCGACGATGGCCAGGTCCTCAGGTACCCGGAAGCCCATCTGCCGCGCCACCTCGGCCGTGCCGAGGGCGACCATGTCCGTGACCGCGAAGATCGCCGTCGGCGGGTCCGGGATCGAGAGCAGGTGCCGCGCTGCCGCGGCTCCGCTCTCCTCGGTATATCCCGCCTCGACCACAAGGCCGGGGTCGGTGGCCAGCCCGGCCGCCGTGTGTGCCGCCAGGTAGCCGCGCCGTCGGAGCATCCCGGTGCTCACCGTGGATTTCCCCGCGAGGTGGCCGATCCGGGTGTGCCCGAGGTCGATGAGGTGGGCGGTGGCAAGCTGGCCGCCGAGGAGGTCGTCCGAGCCGACGAACGGGTCCTCACCCTCGTCGCTGAACCGGTTGACGAGGACAAATGGGCGATTCTGGCCGCGGAGATCGCGAACGCTCGGATCCTTGAGGAAGCTGCTGGCGATGATGACCCCGTCGACGCGGCGGGCCTGGAGGCTCTGTAGATGCGATCGCTGGCGTTCCGGCAGGCCGTCGGTGTTGCAGAGGAGGACGTTGAAGCCGCGTGGTGCAGCGACGTCCTCGACGCCGCGGAACAGGGCGGCGAAGAAGGGGTTGGTGACGTCGGGGATGACCACGGCGAGCACGTTCGTCTGGCGCAGCTTCAGCCCGCGAGCGATCCCGTTGGGCTGGTAGCCGGTCTCGCGCAGCAGCGCCTCGATGCGCGACCGGGTGCCGGTTGCGATCCTCAGGCCAGGATCGTTGTTCGCCACCCGCGAGATGGTGGAAGGGTGGACGTTGGCGCGGGCCGCCAGCTCCTTGAGCGTCACCGGCATATGGGTTTGGCCCTTGACATTGGTTTGAACGGGGCTCTAGGCTAGCGCAATCGTTTGTTCATCGGCACACAGCTCGCCACGTCGCGAGCGGGGGACGAGCATGCGGAAGCCAGCGTTCTTGGCAGTCACCGGGATCGTCTCATTGGGTTCGCTGAGCCTCGCAGCGTGCGGGAGCAACAGCCCCGCCACCAGCGGTTCTCCCCAGGCAGCGACGCCGATCACCATCGGCGTTTCCGTGTCCCTCACCGGAGACTTCTCGGGCGATGGCAAGGCGCTCGTCCAGGGCTACGACCTCTGGGCGCAGGACGAGAACGCCAAGGGCGGTCTGCTCGGGCACCACGTGACCATGAAGTACGTGGACGACGCCAGCAGCACCACCCAGGTGGTCACCAACTACCAGAACCTGATCACCCAGGACAAGGTCGCGCTGACCTTCGGGCCCTTCAGCAGCCTCCTCACCATTCCAGCCTCGACGGTCACCAACCGCTTCGGCTATGCATTCCCCGAGCCTGCGGGCGGTGGGCCGAGCGTATTCACACGGGGCATTCATTCACTCTTCTTCGTCCAGCCGGCTCCGGTCGAGGACAACCTCGTCAGCTTCACGCAGTGGGTTCTCTCGCTCCCGGCGGGCCAACGACCGGCAACCGCCGCGTACTCCACGGAGGACGATCCCTTCACCCAGCCCCAGATCGACAAGGCCAAGACCTTGCTCGAGGCCGGCGGCGTCAGGACGGCCTCGTACAAGGTCTACCCGGCCGAGACCACCGACTTCACCCCGCTCGCGCAACAGGTGATCGCCGCCAATGCCGATGTGGTCATCCTCGGGACCCAGGAACCCGACGCAGTGGCATTCATCAAGGCGTTCCAGCAGCAGCACTACAACCCCAAGGCGCTGGTCGAGACCGCGGGACCGGACCAGGGGTCGGACTTCGCGAACAAAGTCGGGAGTGCCAACACCGAGGGCGTCATGGTCCCCGCGGGATGGTGGTCGAGCGCCAAGACGCCGTTCAACTCCACGTTCGTCAGCGAATACATCGCCAAGTACGGCGGAACGCCCGGCGGGGTCTCCTCCGACGCGGCGGAGGCCTATAGCGTCGGCCAGGTCGTCGACCAGGCTGCGCAGAAGGCGCACAGCATCGCCAACGCGGCCCTCATCGCCGCGCTGCACACCGGCACCTACCAGACGATCCAGGGGCCCATGTCGTTCGATTCGGTCGGCAGGCCGAGCGGCGCAAGCTTTCTCGTCCAATGGCAGCATGGTCTGACCGTTCCCGTGTATCCGCCGTCGGCCGCTGTTGCTCAGCCGGAGTACCCCAAGCCCGCCTTCTCCGGGTGACCAGGGGGGCCGATTGACCCTCATCCTGGAAGCAGTCGTCTTCGGCATCCTCACGGGTGGCGTGTATGCGCTGATGGCGTCCGGGCTGACATTGATCTTCGGCGTCATGCGGATCATCAATGTCGGCCACGGAGCCCTGGTGATCCTCGGGGCGTACCTCAGCTTCGCGCTCCTCCGGTCGGCGAACATCGACCCGTTCGTGAGCCTGATGATCACGATGCCGGCGCTGTTCGCCCTCGGTGTCGTGCTGCAGCTCGTGTTCATCCGGCCGTTGAAGGAGGACCGCGAGGCGCTTTCGGTGCTGGTCACCTATGCTGTTGCGCTCGGCATCGAGGGCCTGCTCGGCTTCTTCTTCAGCGACAACCTCGTCCAGCTGACTGCGTGGTATGAGACCGCGTCGTTCGCCGTCCTCGGGTTTCACATCGCCTACGTGTATGTGTTCGGGTTCGGTCTCTGTCTTGCGATCCTCGCGGCGATCTTCCTGATGCTGTATCGCACGACGTTCGGGTCGGCGGTCCGGGCGACGATGCTCAACCGCACCGCCGCTCAGCTTGTCGGCGTCAACGTCGACAGGGTTTCCGCGATCGCCTTCGGGATCGGTGTCTCGACCGCCGCTGCGGGCGGAGTCATCTTCGGGATGACCAACGCGTTCAACCCGGGCAGCCATTACGACCTGATATCGCGACTGCTCACCATCATCGTCCTCGGCGGATTGGGAAGCCTCCGGGGCGCGGTGATCGCAGCGGTCGGGATGCTGATCATCGAGGACGTCACCGCGGTGGTCATCTCGCCGGTGTGGGCGAGCTTCGCGTTCTTCCTGCTCCTGGTGATCGTTCTGGTGGTGCGTCCTCAGGGCCTGTACGGCATCCGGGTCCGAGAGCGCATATGAGATCGCCGTCCTGGATGCGCGTCGCGAAATGGGCGGCGCTGCTGGTGGTCGTTGCCGTCGCGCTGCTGTTTCCCGCATTCGAATCCGATCCGGCCACTGTCAACATCGCCGTGTTCACGGTCATGTACATCGGCCTTGCCACGGCGTGGAACATCATGGGCGGCTACACCGGCTATGTCTCCCTGGGACACGCGGCGTTCTTCGGGTTCGGCGCGTACGCGTTCGGGCTGGTGCTCGCGCACCTCGGCATCCAGGCGGGGTACGAACCCTTTCTGTTCGTGCCGATCGCCGGTGCGCTCACGGTAGTCCTCGCACTGGTGATCGGGTGGATCGCGCTGCGCACCCGCGCCGCCACGTTTGTGATCGTGACCATCGCGATGATGTTCATGATCCAGCTGCTCGCCGAGAACCTGGTCGGGCTCACCGGCGGCGGATCCGGGCTCAGCTTCCCGGTACCGCCGTGGAGCGGCGATTTCTTCGACACGCCGTTCTATTACGCGATGCTGGTGATGGCCATGGTGTCGTTGCTGCTCTCGTGGTGGATCCGGCGCTCGAAGTTCGGCCTCGGCCTGCTCGCGATTCGCGACGACGAGGACAAGGCGCTCGCGGTCGGCGTGCCGGCACACGCCTACAAGCTGACCGCGTTCGTCATCAGCGCCGGGCTCGTCGGAATGATCGGCGCCGTGTACGGCTATTACGTCACGTACATCTATCCGCAGTACGCGATCGATCCGCTGGTCGGCATCTCCCTTGTGCTGATGGTGTTTCTCGGGGGTCTGGGAACGCTGTGGGGCCCCGTCCTCGGGGCGGTCATCCTCGAACCGGCGCAGCTCTGGCTGGCGTACAACTTCGGCGCGAGCCTGCTGTATCTCGTCTTCTACGCAGCCGTGTTCCTGGTTGTGATCCTCCTGCTTCCACGCGGCATCCTCCCGTCCGTCGGTGACCTTCTCAAGCGGATGGCGGCGCGGCGCGCGGTCGGCCCGTCCGACACCGCGTCGACGAGTGACACGCACACCGTGGCCGGAGTCCAGTCGCCGTGACCCTGCTCGAGGTGCAGAGCCTTTCGAAGCGTTTCGGCGGTGTCACCGCGGTGGACGGGTGCTCGCTTTCCCTGGAACTCGGCAGCATCACCGGGCTCATCGGGCCGAACGGATCCGGCAAGACCACGGTCTTCAACCTGATCACCGGGTTTCTCGCGAAGGATGGCGGTGACGTGCGCTTCAACGGGCAGTCGATCGCCGGATTCGGTCCGAATCGAATCTACGGTCTCGGCATCGGCCGCACCTTTCAGCTCGCGAGAATCTTCCCGCGTTTGACCGCGCTGGAGAACATGCTCGTGCCGGTGCGACGCTCCGGCTTTCGTGCGCTGGTCTCACGGGGCCAGTGGAACGAAGAGCGGACTCGAGCAATGGACATGCTCGAGTCCATGGACATCGTCCACGTTGCCGGACTGCTTGGCGGCTCGCTCTCATACGGTCAACGCAAGCTGCTCGAGCTCGCTGCGGTCATGATGGCCCAGCCGCAACTGGTCCTCCTCGATGAGCCTGCCGGCGGCGTCAACCCGGCGCTCATCGAGCGTATCGGCGAGCACATTCGACAGCTCAACCGGCAGGGAGTCACGTTCCTCCTCGTCGAGCACAACATGCCCTTCGTGATGGGGCTGTGTCAGAAGATCGTGGTGCTGCACCGTGGCGCCGTGCTGGCCGAGGGGACGCCGGCGGAGGTCCGTGGCAATGCCGCTGTGCTCGATGCGTACCTGGGGTCATAGATTGAACATGCTGCTCGAGCTCGACGGTGTCACCGCGGGATACGGTGGCGGCGACGTCCTGCACGACCTCACGCTCTCCATCGAGGAGGGCGGGATCACCTGCGTCGTCGGTCCCAACGGCGCGGGCAAGTCCACCATCCTGCGGCTGATCAGTGGATTGATCAGACCTCGCCTTGGAGGGCTTCGTTTTCGCGGGGAGTCGATCGCCGGCTTGAGTCCGCGGCAGATTCTGCAGCTCGGCATCGTGCAGGTCCCGCAGGAGCGCAGCCTCTTTCCCACCATGACGGTCTGGGAGAACGTGCGCATGGGCGCGTACACGCTCTCGGATCGCGGGCTGCTCGAACGCCGTATGGCGATGGTGTGTGACACGTTTCCCATCGTTGCCGAACGCCGCCACGAACGTGTCGCCGCGCTCTCGGGCGGTCAGCAGAAGATCATCGAGTTTGCCCGGGCGCTCATGCTCGATCCGAAGCTTCTCGTCCTCGACGAGCCGTCGATGGGACTGGACCCGAAGACGCACACGGTGGTCTTCGATTTGATCCGCGAGATGAACCGGTCAGGCCGGACCATCCTGCTGGTTGAGCAGAACGCGCGATCGGGGCTCGGGCTTGCCAGTCACGGCGTCGTCCTGGAGAGTGGACGGGTTCGCCTCGAGGGCACCGGCGCGAGCGTCCTCGGCAATGGCGAGATCGGGCGCCTGTTCCTCGGAGCACCCGTCTGATGGACGCGTCCGTAAACCGCGTACAGCTGGCCGCGCACCACTGGCAGCCGCGTTTCGTCGCCAACGGCATTGATGTGAACGATTTCGAAGGTGTGCTCGCACGCACGCAGGAGTGGTCGGACTGGGGGCCGAACTGGCTCGCGATGGGAACCGTGCACGAGGACATCGGCCGCGACGCGGAGGCCAACGGTCACGTGGTGTCCGCCACCGCCGCGTTCCAGCGGGCCGCATGGTGCTATCACCTCGGGAAGTTCCTGTGGTTCGAGGATCTGGAGCTGCACGCGACATTGCGTGAGAAGGCGGTCTCGGTCTACCGCCGGACACTGGCTCATCTCGACCCACCCGCGGAGCGCCTCGACATTCCCTTCGAGGGACACAGCATCCCGGGTCATCTCCGGCGTCCACGAGCGGCTGCCAAGCCACCCCTCGTGCTGATCGTGCCTGGCCTGGACTCCTCGAAGGAAGAGATGTTCACCATCGAGGAGGAGTTCCTCCGCCGGGGCATGGCAACGCTCAGCATCGACGGTCCGGGTCAATCGGAGAACTCGGTCGACTTCGCGATCCGCCCGAACTGGGAAACCGTGATCACGCCGGTGCTCGACCACCTTGCGGACACTGGGCTCGACACCACCTTCGGTCCGACCGGGCTCATGGGGATCAGCATGGGAGCCATCTACGGGCCGCGAGCGGCCGCCCACGAGCCGCGTCTCACCGCAGTCGTCGGGCTCGCCGGCCCATACAACCTCGGCGACTGCTGGGACGCATTGAACCCGTTGACGCGCGGTGGCTACATCTTCTACACGAAGTCCGCCACTGAGGAGGAGGCGCGAGAGAAGGCCTACGGCCTGAATCTCCACGGTGTTCTCGACAAGGTCACGCAACCGTTGCTGGTGATCCATGGCGCCCGCGACCGCCTGTTCCCTCCCGCGCAGGCGGAGCGAATCGCACGCGAGGCGCCGAACGCCACGCTGCTGATGTATCCGGACGGCAACCACGTGTGCAACAACATCTCGTATAAGTACCGGCCGGCGATGGCGGACTGGATGAGCGAACAGTTGAGATAAGGAGCCGCGCCGCGGACGTCGGCATGCGGTACAGCGACGCGCCGCTCCTCGAACGGCGCACACAGGAGATCTGTCATGAGCCTCGACACCCAGGGTGGGATCCCGCCGAGCCCCGGCCGGATGAATGTCGATTTCGAGGAGCGCGTCGACTTCACCCGCCTGCGGGCGTACCGGCTGGCGCGCGCTCGCGAGGCACTCGACGCATCCGAGCTGGGCGCGGTCCTGCTGTTCGACATCAACAACATCCGGTACGTCTCGGCGACCATGATCGGCGAGTGGGCGCGCGACAAGGTGGCGCGCTACGCGCTGCTGACTCGCGGTGGGGAGCCGATCGTCTGGGACTTCGGATCGGCGGCACGGCATCATCAGCTGCACTCGCCGTGGATCCGCCCGGAGAACAGCCGCGCGGGCATGCTGGGTCTTCGCGGCGCGGTGGCCCCCGACGCGGGACTCATCGCTCGCGCCGTGGCGGAGATTCAGTCGGAGCTCGCGGCCGCCGGCGTCGCGAGCATGCCGCTCGGCGTCGACATCGCGGAGACGCCGATGTTGCTCGAGTTGCTCAGCGCCGGAGTCGAGGTTCGCGATGCGCAGCAGGTCATGCTCGACGCGCGTCTGATCAAGTCGGCGGATGAGATCGCGTTGCTGTCCACCGCGGCCGCGATGGTGGACGGTGTCTACCAGGACATTGCCGAGGCGTTGAAGCCGGGCGTTCGTGAGAACGAGATCGTCGCACTTGCCAACAAACGCCTTTACGAGATGGGTTCCGACGACGTCGAGGCCATCAACGCCGTATCGGGCGAGCGCTGCAACCCGCATCCCCACAACTTCTCGGATCGGCTCATCCGCCCGGGCGACCAGGCGTACTTCGACATCATCCAGTCGTTCAACGGATATCGGACCTGCTACTACCGGACCTTCGCCGTTGGCCGGTCGACCCCGGCGCAGCGGGATGCGTATGCGCGAGCGCGGGAATGGATCGACGCGGCGATCGAGATCGTGCAACCGGGCACCACCACCGATCGGATCGCGCGCCTGTGGCCGGAGGCGACGGACTTCGGATTCGCAAGCGAGATGGCGGCCTTCGGCCTGCAGTTCGGACACGGACTCGGGCTCGGATTGCACGAGCGGCCGATCATCTCCCGCCTCAACTCGCTCGACCATCCGATCGAGCTGCGTGAGGGCATGGTCTTCGCGCTCGAAACGTTCTGCCCCGCCACCGACGGTCAGTCGGCCGCTCGCATCGAGGAGGAGGTGGTGGTCACGTCGAGCGGCTGCTCGGTCCTGACCCTGTTTCCGGCCGAAGAGCTGTTTGTCACCAACAAGTATTAGCGGGCATGCGCGTGCGCTCGAGAGGAGAAAACCATGACATCAACGCTTGATGAGCCGGTGGCGCCGGCCGGCCCCCCGGGCATCGACCCGTCGACGCTGCATCGCCCCGAAGGGAGCGTCGACGTGCCGATCCAGATCGGGCTGTACCGGCAGATGGTGCGCATGCGCAAGTTCGAGACGCGAGCCTATGACCTCTTCATGGAGAACCTGGTCAAGGGAACCAGCCATCTGTCGCTCGGCCAGGAGGCGATCGCCGCCGCATTCGGCGAGGCCATGGAGGAAGGGGACTACACCTTCGCCACCTATCGCGGCCACGCGCACACGCTGGCTCGCGGCTCTTCGATGACCGGGGTCATGGGTGAGTTGCTCGGGCGCTCCTGCGGCGTTCTCTCGGGCAAGGGAGGCTCGATGCACCTCACCGACGTGCAACACGGCGTGATGGGATCGTACGCGATCGTCGGCGCGCATCTCACCATCGCGCTCGGAGCGGCATGGTCGGCGCAGTACAAGGGCGAGCGACGGGTCGCGGTCGCCTTCTTCGGAGACGGGACCACCAACATCGGCGCGTTCCACGAGTCGCTCAACCTCGCCGCCGTGTGGAAATTGCCGGTGGTGTTCGTCTGCGAAAACAACCTGTACATGGAGTACACCCCGATCAGCTCGGTCACCGCGGTCGCGAACCCCGCCGCCGATCGCGCGTCCGCGTACGGCCTGGACAGCATTCTCGTCGACGGCAACGATGCGGATGCCATGTACCTCACCGCTCGCGAGGCCCTTGATCGGGCGCGCAACGGCGGCGGCCCCTCGCTCATCGAGGCGCGGACGTATCGGAGCTCCGGGCATTCCCGTGCCGATCCGGGGAAATACCGCCCCGATGCGGAGGTCGCCGCATGGAAGGCATATGACCCGATCGTGCTGTACCGCTCGCGCCTTGTGGCCCGCGGCGTCAGGGAAGCCGACCTCGACGCGATCGAGGAGACGGCCGATGGCGACGTCGAGACCGCGACCGTCAACGCCAAGGCATCGCCAGCACCCGGAGCGGACGTCCTCATGCGCGACGTGTGGTCGGATGGAGGGTCGTCATGGCGGAACTGACCTATCGCGACGCGGTCGCTCGCGCGATCACGCAGGAGATGGAGCACGATCCCAACGTCGTCTTCCTCGGGGAGGATGTCGGCGGAGCCGGGGGCGTGTTCAAGGCGACGGTCGGGTTGCTGGAACGCTTCGGGCCGGAGCGGGTGCGCGACACCCCGATCTCGGAGCAGGCCATCCTCGGCGCGGCGATGGGTGCCGCGATGACCGGGCTTCGGCCCATCGCAGAGATCATGTTCGCGGACTTCTTCGCAGTGTGCTGGGACCTGGTGGCGAATCAGATTGCGAAGAGCTCGTACATGACCGCCGGTCAGGTGAGCTTCCCGCTGGTGATCAGGTCCGGCAACGGCGGCGGGCTGCGCTTCGGAGCGCAGCACTCCCAGTCGGTCGAGAACTGGGCGATGGCCGTCCCCGGGCTCAAGGTCGTTGCGCCGTCGAATCCCACCGATGTGATCGGGCTCTTCGCCGCCGCGGTGCGCGACCCGGACCCGGTGATGTTCTTCGAGCACAAGGGGCTGTATTCGAGCAAGGGCGAGGTCCGCGACGGGGAGATCGTCGACACCCTCGGTTCGGCGAAGGTGCTTCGCACCGGTGGCGACGCGACCATCGTTGCCCTCGCCGCGATGGTGCCACGCGCCGTCGCTGCGGCAGACGCGCTCGCAGAACGGGGTATCGAGGCCGGCGTGATCGATGTGCGCAGCCTCGTCCCGCTGGATACGCAGACGATCCTGCGTGAGGTCTCCGCGACCGGGCGGCTCTTCACGGTCGAGGAGAATCCCCGGCTCTGCGGTTGGGGCGCCGAGCTGGTGTCGATCGTGGCCGAGGAGTGCTTCAATTACCTGGACGGGCCGCCGCTGCGCATCACGACGCCGCACATTCCGCTCCCATCCGCGGACGCGCTCGAGGATATGGCGATCCCGTCGATCGAGCGCATCGTCAGCACCATCGAAAGGGCAATGCAGTCATGACCACCGTGTTGAATGCCGAGGCGATCGGCGCACCGACGCAGTTGATGATCGATGGTCGCTGGGTGGACGCTTCCGACGGCAAGACCTTCGACGTTGTCGATCCCGCCACCGGGGAGGTGATCGCGACGGTCGCCGACGCATCGGTCGAGGATGGGCTTGCGGCGGTGAGTGCCGCGTCGGCCGCGCTGCCCGCATGGTCGGAGACGCCGCCCCGCCAGCGTGCCGAGGTGTTGCGGCGCACCTTCGAGCTCATGACGCAGCGTGCCGACGACTTCGCGCGGTTGATCGTCCGCGAGAACGGCAAGGCGCTGACCGACGCGCGCGGCGAGGTCGCCTACGCGGCGGAGTTCTTCCGCTGGTATGCGGAGGAGGCGGTGCGCGCGGAAGGCCACGTGCAGACCGCGCCTGCCGGCACCAACCGGATTCTCGTGCTGCGCCAGCCGATCGGGGTGAGCGTCCTGATCACGCCATGGAACTTCCCGGCGGCGATGGCGACCCGCAAGATCGGACCGGCGCTGGCGGCGGGATGCACCGTCGTGCTCAAACCGGCGTCGGACACGCCGCTGACCGCTCTTGCCATGGGGGCGCTGCTCGCGGAAGCCGGCGTCCCTGGAGGCGTTGTCAACGTCCTGCCGTCGCGGCGCTCAGGGCCGGTCGTCTCCGCAATGCTCCACGACCCGCGCGTGCGCAAACTCTCGTTCACGGGCTCGACCGAGGTCGGCCGCGGTCTGCTGAAGCAGGCGGCCGACTGCGTTGTCAACTGCTCGATGGAGCTCGGGGGCAATGCGCCATTCGTCGTGTTCGACGATGCCGACCTGGAAAGTGCCGTCGCAGGCGCGATGGTGGCGAAGATGCGCAACGGTGGCGAGGCGTGCACCGCCGCCAATCGCTTCCTGGTGCAGCGTGGCATTGCGGACGCGTTCTCCAGGAGGCTCAGCGAGGCGATGGGCGCCCTCCGGGTGGGCCCAGGTCTCGAGGATGGTGTCCAGCTGGGCCCGCTGATCAACGCAGCGGGCCGCGAGAAGGTGGAGTCGCTCGTCGAGGGGGCCGTGCGCGACGGCGCCCGGCTGACCGTCGGGGGAACGGCCCCCGATGGACCCGGCTTCTTCTACCCGCCAACCGTGCTGGTCGATGTGCCGGCGGATGCGGCCATCCTCCGTGAGGAGGTCTTCGGACCAGTCGCTCCGGTGGTCGTCTTCGACACCGAGGAGGAGGCGGTCGCGCTCGCCAACGACACGGAATTCGGCCTCGTCGCGTACGTCTATACCGGCGACCTGCAGCGCGGGCTGCGGTTCAGCGAACGCCTCGAATCCGGCATGGTCGGACTCAACCGCGCGCTGGTCTCCGATCCGGCAGCACCCTTCGGCGGCGTGAAGCAGAGTGGCCTCGGCCGCGAGGGTGGCCACGACGGCCTGCTCGAGTTCATGGAGAGCAAGTACATCGCAGTCGCTTGGTGATGCAGCGGAGGCGGGACATCAGAGCTAGACTGGGGGTGTCTAGAAAGGAACCCCCAGATGGCCTGGATTTGGTGGCAGCAGCGTCGTGCGGATCACGCTGAGGGCCGGTCGATCAAGACGTATCTGCAGCAGCGAAACACGTCCCGCATTTTGTGGGATGTGGTTGTCGAGGCAAGGCGGGACGCCGATGCTCGATTGCGCCTCGAGGCAGTGCTCCAGGCACAACGCATCTCTGCCTGAATCGCACTCCTGAGTCCGACCGGTGTCCGCTCGTCCGTCGCGCGCGGGATTGCTCGGGCTCGTCGGCGGCGACGAGTTCCATGCGGGGAACGAACCGCACGACGCGCTCCTCGCCGCCTCGGCTCGCGGCCCCGCGTATGTTCTCGCGACTGCCGCGGCGAGGTCGCGACCCGATATGGCGGTTCGCAACGCCCAGCGATGGTTTCAGCGATTCGGGATCGACGTCGTCGAGGTTGCCGTATACACGCGAGCGCAGGCGCGCGACCCGGCGCTCGCGGAGATTGCGGCAGGAGCAGGGTTCTGCTACCTCCCAGGCGGTGATCCGGGCCTGGTGGCAACCGTCCTTCGCGACAGCCCGGTTGGCAACGCGCTCATCGCGGCGTGGAAAAACGGCGCGGCGCTCGCGGGTTCGTCAGCCGGGGCGATGGCCCTGTGTTCAGACACACTGGTGCGTCAGTCGTTCCCGGGGCACACGCAACGTCGCGCGCTTCCGGGCCTCAGCGTGGTGCCAGGGGCGGCCGTGCTCCCGCATCACGACACCTTTGGCGCGAAGTGGTATCCGTCCGCGCGCGAAGCCCTGCCTGGTGCTGTCCTGATCGGCGTCGACGAGCGGACGTGTGCACTCTGGGAAGCCGGAATGTGGCGATGCGTCGGCGCCGGCGCGGTCACCGTGTACAGCCCGGGGGAAGATGCCTTGCGAGTCGTATCGGGAATCGTCGAGGGGATTCCGCAACCGTCGACGGCGGGTTGACTACCGCAGTCGCTCGCGCTCGGTCCTGAAACGGTCGACCGCCATGAAGATGCTCTGGTCCAGCCACTGGTAGAACCGCTGCCGCTGCTCCGCGTCGGTTGCTACGTCGCTGTCCTCGGTGCGCCGGGCGATCCAGGGCGGGATCCCGTCGGCGATAACGCCACTCCCGACATGAACGCGCACCAGCGAATCGTTCTCCTCGAGCACCTGGATGGTGACCTTGAGGATCAGGCCGGTGTGGTCCACAAGCCGCCAACTCTGCTCCCACCGAGCCTTCCGGTTGAAGTCACGCGCGACATGCACGGTATCGTCGGTGATGACGCTCTCGCCGGTTTTCGCGGCCCCGGAGAGCAGCCGTTGAACGTTGGCGTCGAGGTCACGGGCGATCCAGTTGACCAGCGACGGCGCGCGGTTGTCGATGTCCGGCAATCCGCCTTGCTGGGTCGCCTCGGTGCCCACGGCGCGGAGGATTCCGGCATGGCGGCGGCAATAGAAGTTGCCGCCGGTGGAGGCGCCGTGATCCGGGCAGCAGACGGCGCGGCACGCGCGGCCTCGCCCGTCGCGGTAGGAGCACGGCTGGGCGGTGTCGTTCGAGCACCCGGCGACCTTGCAGACCACCCCGGTGCTCTCGATGGGAACAGGCGCGGGTGCAGGCGCCGGCCCGGCCGGCCGGTTGCGGCGGAAGATCTGGCTCATACGACTCCTAATGAAGCGCAGGCCGGGCTCGTGTGCGGCGATGTCCGACGCCTCGCGAAACCGCGTTACACGCCGGTCACCGCCCGGAGCCTGGTGTTGCGCTCAGGACATCCAACATGCTAGTCTCACTATCATATTTAGTTAGCGCTCCACCGTAGGGAGGCCAATGTACCTCGAGTCGGACGTTGCCCAGGCTGTCGACCCGGAGGCACTCCTGCCTGGTGAGGACCCCGAGTCCGTCGATCCAGGTGATGCGGTGCGCTGGCTGGGCGTCTACCGCGATCTCATCGAACTCACCACCGTGCTCCTCGAGCGCACCGAGTCTGCCCTGAAATCCATGGCGGGCGACGCTGTTCGCGAGGCGGGGGTGGATCAGCGACTCCTGCGGATGCAGCGTGAGCGCTACGTGACCCGTTACGAGTTCTGGGCCGGCCGCGTCGAAGCCGCGTAGCCGCCGGAGAGCCCTGGATCCCATGGGGACGAACACACCGAAGACCGCACTCGATGAGCGGCCCGATCCCATTCGCGCGGCTGTCTCGCGCGTCAGTGCGGTGGCCGAGGAACCGTCCGCCGAGGCCGTCGCCAAGGGTGACGCCACCGAGGCGGCGACAGGGACGCCGACCGCAGGACGCAGCGGGATTGACGAGGCCCGCCGCAAGGGCCTCCTCGGATTCATTCACATCCTTGGCCCCGGCCTCATCACCGGAGCATCCGACGACGACCCGTCGGGTATCGGAACCTATACGCAGGCGGGGAGCCAGTTCGGCCTCGGAACGCTCTGGCTCGCGCTCTTCACGTTTCCGCTGATGATCGCGGTCCAGGAGGCATGTGCGCGGATTGCGCTCCAGACCGGCGTCGGCCTCGCGACGTCACTGCGCCGGAAATTCCCCTCGGTCCTCGTCGGCGCCTGCATCATCCTGGTGCTGTGCGCCAACACGATCAACGTCGGCGCGGACCTCGGCGCGGTGGCGGCGGGGGGATCACTGCTCACCGGCAGTCACGTGCCTCCCGGCTGGCTGGTCCTGCCGGCGGCGCTGTTGGTCGGCTTCATGCAACTTCGGCTCACGTACTCGATCATCTTCCGCTGCTTCAAGTACCTGACACTCGCGCTCTTCGCCTACGTCATCACCGTCGTCATCGTCCATCCAGGTCTGCTGAAGACCATCGAATCGACATTCGTCCCGCATTTCGAGTTCAACAAGGCCTTCATCGGCATCGTTGTGGCGATCCTCGGTACCACGATCAGCCCGTACCTCTTCTTCTGGCAGGCGTCGAGCGAGGTCGACGAGATGAAAGCGGCGGGTGCCACGACCGAGCATGAGCGCCAGGGCACCAGCCGCAAGGAGCTGCGTGCCGCACGGATTGATGTGGCGGTCGGAATGCTGTTCTCCCAGCTGGTGATGTACTGCATCATCCTCGCGTCCGGGACGGTGCTGCACACGACCGGGCATACGGGCATTGCGAGCGCGCAGCAGGCTGCGCAGGCGCTCAAGCCACTTGCGGGGCCGCTCGCATCAGTGCTCTTCGCGGTCGGCATGATCGGCACCGGGATGCTGGCGATTCCGGTCCTCACGGCGAGCGCGGCCTACGCGGTGAAGGAGTTCTTCGGTTTCCGCGGCAGCCTGAGTGAAACACCGCGAGCCCGTCCGACCTTCTACGGACTCATCGTCATCGCGCTGATCGGCGGTGTCCTGATGAATGTGCTGCGTATCGATCCCATCCAGGCCCTGGTGGTCACCGCGATCATCAACGGTGTCGTTGCGCCGCCGATCCTCGTGTTGATTGCGCTCCTGGCTCGCGATCGACGCGTGATGGACGACCATCGCAGCGGGAGAGTGAGCAACTCCTTGGTATGGATTGCCGCGGCGGTGATGAGCGCTGCCGCGCTGCTGCTGGTCGCGACGTCGCTCTGATCGCGGAGGCGCGGCGTCAGGGAACCCCGCACGCCGGCAATGAGTAGAGCCGGTTGGTGGTCGCGTCGACGATCTCGAGGATGCCGCCGGTGGTGACGGCGAGCCCCTGTGGCGCAGGGAGGTTCACGGCGACCGCGACGGAGGCGCCCGTCGTGGGATCGACGGCGACGACGTCACGACGGTTCAATTCGGTCACGTAGAGCAGGCCGGCGTAATACACGACCTCGTCGAGATCGGTGAAGGCCCCGAGCCGCCGCACCGTGCCGCTCGGCGTCACCTCGACGAGCCCGGGCGACGACTCGCTTGCGACGAAGATGTCGCCCTGGGGATCAGCGGTTGCCGCCACCGGTCGCCCGAGATTGCTCGCGATCACCCGGGCGCTGGGAGCACCGGTAATGGAGAGTTCGATCAGCGTGCCGTTCGGGCTGTCGGGGACGAGCAGCGTCTGATTGGAGGTCCCAATGTTGATGCCGTCGATGCCCGCATTGGTGGTGTGGTTCGGGAAGCTCATCACGACATGGCGTTGGGGTGCGATCTGCTCGATGGCATTGACGTTCTGCTGCGCAACGTAGACGCCTGACCCACCAATTGCGACACCTTCAGGGCCGCCGGTCACCGTTACGGTGCTGATGGTGGTCCCGTCGGACCGCAGACGAAAGACCTCGTTCACCGTACGCGCACTGACCCAGAGGTCGCCCGAGGCGTCGACGGCGATGTCATCAGGCGAGACGCCGAACCGGTGGACCACATGGAGCGCGGCGCTGGACACCGGGGCGGCGCAGCTTGCCAGCGTGGTTGGGGCGACCGGCGTTGGTGTCGCCGGCGCGGTCGTCGGCGCCGGGGTCGGCGTGCTCGTCGCCTGCGGATGCGTCGGAGGCGTCTGCGCCGTCGATGTCGCGCAGCCGGTCATGACCCCCATGACCATCGCGACGCTCACCGCGACGGCGTGACGTGGACCCCGGGTCGCACCTCGGTCACTGCGGCGGCTCGTAGTCAATCCCATCCGGGTAGAAGAGGCGAGACGCACCGGTCCCCGTGAATGTCCAGATCACCCGGTCCGTGGTGGGATCGACCACGATGATCCGGCTGTCGAAGTCGTCGCAGATGGCGATGCGGTTGCTCGCCAGGGGGATGGCGATCGAGGTGTGGTTGAGCTCGGCTCGGCCCGAGGGCCGGTAGTACCAGAGCGTGCGCCCGGTGCTGCTGAGCCGCACCACCGCCCCCGGCCGGGAGTAATCCGTGAGCAGCACGGAGCCACCAGCCATCTGCATCGCATCGGACGGGTAGCGGACCGGCGCGCGCACCGACCACGCCACCGAGCCTCCTGGCACCAGGTCGGTGACCCAGCTGCCGCCGATCTCGGTGACGATCAGGCTCCTGGTGGCGGTGGGAAACGCGCCGTTGGGGTCTGCAAAGCTCGTGGGAGGGTTGTGCCGGCAGGAGCGATTGCCGATCGTCCCGAGCCACGCTCCTGCGGCCGAGAGGTGGACGAGACGGCAGTTGCGGATGTCCGCAACCCAGATGGTTCCGTCCGGCTGTGGCACCGCGTCGTCCGGCTCGTTGAAGTACCCGCGTGCGCTGCTGCGAACGTTGTAGTGGCCGACCTGCCACAGGATGGTTCCTGTCGCCCGGTCGATCGCGGTCACGGTCTGACGGCCTTCGGCGTTGGCGATGATGGTCGTCCCGTCTGCGGTGTAGAAGGCGTCATCCGGTGCGCCGAAAGGCACCGGGAGATGCTGCCCCGGCCGCGGGAACACCCAGTCAACGGCACCGCTCGAGTTGATCTCGATGATCCTGCCGTTGCCGCGATCGGCGATCAGCAACTTGCCCGTGAACGGCACGCCCGGCGGCAGCGCCGGCAGTGCGAACGACGCACCGGGCAGGCGGCTCGGGCTCGGGTGGGGCGTTGGCGACGGGGAGGGGGATGGCGCTGCGGTCGCCGGGTCCTGCGCCGACGGTGTGGCGCTCGTCGTGGCGACAGGCGCGCCCGCCGGCGAGCACCCGACGATCGTCAAGAGCAGTGCTGTGAGGAGCCAGCGCCCCTTGGGAATGATCATGCGACGGACATTCTTGACCATCGGGACTTGACCAGCCCATTCCCGAACGCCGAAGGCCGGCAGCGACGTACACCTATCGCGAAAACCGGTCGCCGGTGTGGTAGGCCTGTCGATCGCGACCGAGTCGCATGTCCACCTCCCCCGCACCGAAGACGCGCCAGGCGTCCCCATCCGACGCGATCGCGGTGTTCTCCGCGATGCCGATGAACCGCACCCTGGACGGAAGCCGCCGCGGCGCGAGATCGCGCAGCCAGCGGATCCACCAGGCGGAGAGGGCGTCCCAGTGGACTCCGACAGCCGTCGTCGGGAGCAGACCACGGCCACTGGCGAATGGGAAGCGCATCCCGGGCGCCCCGGCGATCATGGCGCCCGCGCTGCATCCGGCGAACACGCCCCCTCGGTCGACGAACCGCTGCACCGCATCCCAGACCGGGGTGCCGCTCAACGTCTCCGCGAGGTATTTGGGGCTGCCGCCGCTGAAGAACACCATGCTCGCGCCGTCGATCGGCGTCGCCATCGCGGGGTCGAGCGCATCGGCGTGGTTCCGTACCGGCACCACATGTGCCGTGATGCCGAGCGAGGCGTAGTGAGCCAGACCCATGCCGGTCCAGCGCGCGTAGACCGCATCGCCTTCACGTCCGCTCGCGGTCGCGAGGACGGCAACCGAGCCGTCACCGGAGGCCCCGCCCAGGGCGAATCGCTCCGCTTCGCCGGACCACGGTTCGAACTCGCCCGAGCCCAGCAGCAGGAAACGACCCGGCACGGCGGTCACCGCGGTGCGTCCTGAACCGACGTGACGCCGTGCAGATGGCGATCGAGGATGGGGATCGGAGCGTGCATCGCCGGCACCGGGGCTCGGAGCATGTCGAGCATCACGAGCCCGATCGCCAGGCCGATGACCGACGAGGAGGCCAGGCTCGCGACCACGCCCCATGGATTGGGCGCCGAGGACGCCGCTGCCTTGACGATGAACACGTCGACGGTCAGCAGAAGGGGGATCACGGCTCGCCAGTTGAACGCGTTGCCGGGGCGGCCCAGCCACCAGAGCACGGCAAAGAGGTAGGGCTCGAGCAGGTAATAGGGAAACACGCTCTTGGCGAAGAGCGGAAGGCAGCACGATGCCACGGTCAGGAGGCCGGCGATCCCAGCGTGCGTGCGCGCGACGGTTGGATTGCGGCGCAGCGCCACAGCGACAAGCGCGATAGCGACAGCCGCACCGATGTAAACATCGCCGCTCCTGATGATGCCCGCCCAGGAGGCGTCCCGAACGACGATCCAGAAGGAGCCTCCGTCGATGGGAAGGGTGGTTCGAGCCGTGATCAGCGAGTGGATGACCGACTGCGCGTCTGCGAGCAGAAACGGCGCCATCACCACCGCGATGGTGACGACCGCCGCAAGCGCGATCGTCATTGATGTGCGCAGCCGCCCGATGGCGAGGGGGACCAGCAGAAATGGGAGCGCGCCGAACCCGGCGATGGTGCGAGTGAGCACCGCCGCGCCCAGTGCGATGCCGGTCAGCGCATTGCTGCTGCTCAGAAAGCACCTGATCGCGAGCAACGTGAGGCACAGCTCGAGGGGCTGCTCGACGTGACCGTAGTCGAGGACTGCGATCCACAGTGCCGGGGCGAGCAGCACGGTGCATGCAACGAGCAGAGGCCATCGCACGCCGCCCCGCGCGGTCTCGATGAGCCGAACCGTCTGATGGGCGAGCAGCAGCACGACCAGCGATACGACTCCACCGGCAAGTGCGGCGCGACCTGCAAGATTCCCAGCCCAGCCGAGCGCGTTGGCGAGGGCGGCGACCGGGATCAGCGGCACCAATCCAAGCGGGCCGTTGTCATTTGTGTAGACGTCGTGCAGGTGCGCTGTATAGATGAGCAGCGGGTGCCCGGAGACCACGGTCTGGGCTGAAGGCCAGAAATACAGATCGAGGTCCGAGGGTGTGGTCTTCAGGATCAGCGGCGCCACCACGGAAGCAGCCACGTAGACAGCGCCGAGTCCCGCTGTCACGGCCCGGCTGGTCACGCCGACATTCTGAGCGCCGACGCCGGTCGAGGATTCCGCACCATGCACGTCATGGGACGCGCTGCCGGCCGGGATATGACAGTCGTGTGCGCGCCCAACGCATTCAAGGGCACGCTCAGCGCGCACTCGGCCGCGGCTGCAATGGCGCGGGG
>JBAQGL010000029.1:0-16212 GCA_049287785.1 Candidatus Dormiibacterota bacterium
GCTATAAGATCGCTGGCAGTATCCGGGGATAGGACAGCGTCGAGAAAGGAGGCATATCAATGGGACTGGGAGTAGGCATCTTTCTGTTAGCCGTGGGAGCCGTGCTGGCTTTCGCGATCCACGTGACCACCAATGGGGTCGACCTTCATACCATCGGGTACATCCTGATGGGGGTCGGTGCCCTCGGAATCGTTCTTTCGTTGATCTTCTGGTCGTCCTGGGGTGGCCCGGGGTATGTCAGGCGCAACGGAACCACCACCACCACGGTCGACGACCGTCCCCTCTAGGAGAGGACGAGCTCACCGGTCGACACGAGAAAACGCCATGAATTTCGCGAAACAAGGAGACGACGCATGATTGTTCTGGGCATCATCCTGCTCATCATCGGATTGCTGGCAGCGATCCCGGTGCTGGTGACCATCGGGGTCATCCTCATCGTCATCGGGCTCGTGCTCGAGTTGCTCGGGATGGCCGGGCATGCGGTGGGTGGCCGGCGCCACTACTACTGAGGCAAACGGGTCCCCTGACAGGACACGTTCCGAAAGACACGTCCCACTGGCGGGGCGTGTCTTTCTTTTTGATCGACGACGGCGGTACCCTTCCGCGGCTCCGCAGGCGTAGTCTGCGGGAGCGCCGTACACTGACCGGCACTCCATGTCTGAGAAGCCGGCCGGCGACAACGGCGTGCAGCACGAGGCGAGGCGACCAGGTGGAATCGCCGGCGTCCTCTCGTGGCCCGAAGTCCGTCGTGGCACCCCGCTTCGCGTTCTCATCGATCTCGTCCAGTACGGCGTGGCGATCGTGTTGCTCGTGCTCGCCGCCGACGTGCTGGTGCGGAGCTTCATCGATTTCTTCACGTCACAGTCGTCCGGCTATACGCAGGCGCTGATCAGCGCGGTCGACGGCGTGCTCGTGGTGATCATCCTCGTCGACATCATGCGTACGGTCCTCACCCACCTCGAGGGATGGGGCTTTCCGTTTCGACCATTTCTCGTCATCGGCATCATCGCCGCGGTCCGGGACATCCTCGCCGTCTCGACGCGTCTCACCTTCTCCGCCGGCTCGCAGCCCGCAGGCACGCCGACCATCACGCAGTCGCTGTTCGAGCTCGGCACCAATGCGGGTGTCATCCTGGTGCTGGCGTTCGCGCTCTTCCTCACGCGGGGTCAGAACGTCGACGCCGACACCGACCCCAGATAGGAGCACCGGGAGCCGCTTCGGGCTTCTCGCGACTCGTTGGGAACGCGGCGCGCCGGCCTCCGCGTGGGAGTCCGCTAGCGAGGGTTCGGCCGGTCGAGGTTCCAGTGGCGCCCGACGACCGCCAGCCAGGAGCCATTCGGCGTCGCCGTGAGCGCGAACCTGCTGATCATGCGCTGGCCACCCTCGTGGTCGCCGTAGAGGAGGTCGACGGTCACCGGTTGCGCCGCGGTGGCGGCATTCCGAGCGATGGCAAAGACCGGTTCATTCGGATCGCGGAATGCGCCTTGCCAGAAACCGCTGTCTCCAGCGGGGACGTAGATGTCCCGGGTGAGCCGGCGAAAGTCGCGAATGTCCGCGGGATCGGCGGTGGTCACCCGTTCGGGGTAGAAGTACCAGCCGTGGAGCACCGCGATGCCGGACCCCGCATTCCGCAGCGAGATCACCAGATAGATGGCCTGCGGGCTCGCCTCGAACGCGGCATGACCGCCCTGGATCGTCACCCAGTGCTGGTCGGCGAACGACACCTTCTGGGGCGGATCCTCGAGCCGCGATGGCATCAGCACGGGGCGCAACCCGGCCAGGAGCGAACGCTCCGCCGCCCGCGCCGCGCGGTTGGCAGATCGAACTGACGAGAACGTGGCCACCGCGAGGATGAGCGTGCCGCCCGCGGTCGCGAGCGCCGAGATCGTGACCCAGTCGACCATGACGCGGCAGCTTAGCGATCTCGCGTGGGAAGCAAGCGGCCAGCGCGCGTACTCAGACCGGGTTGGAGACCAGGGATCCCGGCTCGTGGCCGGGACTCACAGCAGCGACGACATCGCCCGCGCCAAGACGTTCCCCGCACGAGTTGCAGACCATGACGGCGTCGGTCACCGCACCACACGACCTGTGCGTGACCAGCAGCGGCGGCCCGCTCGGCGCGGCATACCGATCGCCCCACTGACGCATCGCGGTGAGCACGGGCCAGAGATCCCGTCCCTTGTCGGTGAGGCGGTAGTCGTACCGCGGCGGACGCTCCGAATACGGCACTCGAACAAGCACACCGGCGTCCACGAGTGTGTTCAGCCGCTCGTCCAGGATGTTGCGGGAGATGCCGAGCCGGCGTTGGAACTGGTCAAAGCGGGTCACGCCGAGAAAAGCGTCTCGCACGACCAGCATGCTCCACCATTCCCCGACAACCTCGAGGCACTGCGCAACCGAGCAGTCCATTCCGGCGAAGCTCTTTCGTTCCATCGCGTCAGCATAGCGAGTTGCATAATAGAACGCAACAATCTACAGTCACCGCATGACCCAGCTGCGCGCTCCCGCTCCGAGCACTCCAGATGCGACCTCGGTGGGCCGCCGCCGGGTGATCTTCGCGGTCACAGCACTCGGCGCTTTCATGGCATCGCTGGATCTGTCGATCGTCAACGTGGCCTTTCCCGCGCTCGAACGCTCGTTTCCGAGCGACCCACGAGCGACGCTCGCCTGGGTCATCACGAGCTACAGCATCGTCTTCGGGTCGCTGCTGGTGATTGCGGGCCGAACGGCGGACCGCCTCGGCAGCCGGCAGGTATTCTTCGCCGGCCTGGCGGTGTTCACCGCCGGCTCGGCTCTCTGCGGGCTGGCGCCATCGGTGGCGCTGCTCGTGGCCGGCCGGGTCATCCAGGGGTCTGGCGCGGCCGCGCTCCTGCCGGCGTCGCTGAGCCTGCTGCTTGCCGCGTTTCCGAGCGAGCGCCGCTCGCAGGTGGTCGCGCTGTGGGGAGGGGTCGGTGCGCTGGCCGTGGCCACCGGGCCGTCGTTCGGTGCGGCACTGATCACCGTCGGAGGATGGCGTTGGGCGTTCTTCGTGAATGTGCCGGTCGCTGCGGCCGCATGGATTGCGGGACGTCGCGTCCTCGTCCAGTCACGTCCGGGCACGCCGGGAGTTGCACCCGACTACTTCGGCGCGGCGTTGATCGCGTTGACCCTCGCGGCGCTCGTCCTGGGCATCACCGAAGGGCCGACCTGGGGCTGGTCGACCGCACCGGTGGTCGCGTGCTTCGCCGGGGCGGTGGTCGTTGGCACGGTTTTTCTCATCCGGTCTGCGCGGCATCTCGAACCGGTCCTCGATCTGACGCTCTTCAGGGAGCGCTCATTCAGCGTCGCGAATGCCGCGACCTTTCTCTATGCGATGGGGTTCTTCGCGATGCTTTTGGGCAACATCCTGTTCCTGACGAGCGTGTGGCACTATCCGATTCTCGAGGCGGGTCTTGCGGTGACGCCGGGTCCGCTTGTGGTCGCGCTGGTGTCGGGTCCTGCCGGCCGCACCGCGGCACGCGTGGGGTTTCGCAGGGTGCTGCTCGCCGGCTTCACCGTGTTCCTGGCCGGGCTGGTATGGCTCGCAACGCGCGTCGGGCTCCAACACGACTACCTGACAACGTGGTTACCGGGGACGCTGATCATCGGGCTGGGCATCGGCCTCACCTTCCCGGTGCTGAGTGCCGCGGCGGTCTCGAGCCTGCACCCCAACCGCTTCGCCGTCGGCAGCGCGGTCAACCAGACGGCGCGGCAGATTGGCGGCGCGGTCGGCATCGCGTTGCTCGTGGTCATCCTGGGAACGCCGCACAGCGCTGCAGAAGCACTGGCGCATTTCCACAACCTGTGGTGGTACGCCGCCACAACCACCGCGCTCTCCGGCATCGCGTGCACCGTGATCAGCCATAAGCCGCAACGTGCGGTTGCAACGACGCCGGTCGCGGAGGCGATGACGGAGCCCCGGGTGGCGGTTTAGCCGGCCAGCACCCTGCGCGCCTCGCGCGCCATCTGCGCATCCTCGCGCGCGGTGACCCCGACGACGGCCGGACCGCGGTCCGGGTGCGCGATCACGGCGTCCCGGTCAGCAGGCAGCAGCGACTCGGGAAGTCCGAGCAGGCTGAGTCGCGCGCACACGCGGCCGCGAACCAACGTCGAGTGCTCGCCGATTCCCCCGGTGAAGACCAGCGCGTCGAGACGATCGAGCGACGTGGCCAGGCCGCCGATCACGCGGCTGAGCACGTGGATGTACACGTCGAGCGCGAGGACGCACGACTGATTGCCGAGCGCCGCCTCGCGCTCCACATCGCGGATGTCCGACATCCCGCAGAGTCCGAAGAGGCCGCTGCCATGCTCGAGCACCCGCGTCATCGCGCCGACAGTGAGCCCGTGGTGCTCCTGGAGCCACAGCAGTGCGCCCGGGTCGACGGTGCCGCTGCGCGACGCCATCACCGCGCCCTCGAGTGGCGTGAAACCCATGCTCGTGTCGACGCTGCGGCCGTCGCGCACGGCGCAGGCAGAGACGCCGGAGCCGATGTGCGCGATCACGACCCGGAGCCCGTCGACCGGTCGTTCCAGCAGCTCCGCGCTGCGCCGGCTCGACCACGCATAGGAGAGCCCGTGGAATCCGTATCGGCGCACGCCCCAGGTGCGCCAGTGCACCGGCACCGCATAGGTGGTGGCGAACGCGGGCATGTCGGCGTGAAACGCCGTGTCGACACACACGACCTGAGGCCGATCGATGCTCAGCCGTGCGGCATCGAGCAACGCCAGCGCGGGTGGCACATGCAGCGGCGCGAGGTCGATGGCGGCGTCGAGCTGGTGTCGCACCTCGTCGTCGACGAGCACTGCATGCCGAATGGCCGCCCCGCCGTGGACAAGCCGATGGGCGACAGCGTCGACATCGCCGGCCCGCGCGGCGAAATCGCGCAGCGCGGCGATGGGATCAGCGTCGCCGTCGGCCTCCTGCGAGTCCTCGATGTGGTCGTTGTCGTCGACCACGCTCAGCTTCAGGCTGCTCGAGCCGGCGTTGACGGCGAGGATGCGCATCGGTCAGGCCGGCGCGGCGTCGATCGACCAGGGATCGCTCATCCCGGCCACCGCCAGTCGCGGATCTCCGGCATGTCCTCGAAGTGCTCGCGGACGTAGGCATGATGGCGGCGGAGCTGTGCCTCGCAGAAGCGATGGAGCTCATCGGCGCCTGCGGGCGTGCGCCGAGCGCGATGAAGCGCCTCCATGACCAGGTGGTAGCGGCTCATCTCGTTCAGCACGACCATGTCGAAAGGCGTCGTGGTCGTGCCGTGCTCGTTGTATCCGCGCACGTGGAATCGACCCGCGTTCGGGCGTCCGTGCACGACCTGGTGGAATGCTCTCGCGTATCCGTGAAACGCCATGACCACATCGATGTCATCGGTGAACAGCTCGGTGAAGGCCTCCGAGCTCAATGCGTGCGGGTGGAACGGCGCGGGGCTCATGGCCAGCAGGTCGACGACGTTGGCCATGCGGAAGCGCAGGTCGGGCACGCGCTCGCGGAGGAGCGCGGCGGCGGCGAGTGTTTCCAACGTGGGAATGTCACCTGCGCAGCCGAGCACCACGTCCGGGTCGCCGTCACCAGGGTTCGACGCCCAGGACCAGACTGACGCTCCGCGCGCGCAGTGCTCGATGGCCGCGTCCATCGAGAGGTACTGGAGCTCCGGCTGCTTGTCGATGACGATCAGATTCACGTAGTTTCGACTCGTGAAACAGTGATCCGCCACCGAGAGCAGGCAGTTCGCATCCGGAGGCAGATAGACGCGGACCACGTCGCCGCTCATGTTCATCACGGTGTCGATGAGGCCGGGGCCCTGGTGGCTGAAACCGTTGTGATCGTTTCGCCAGCAGGTCGAGGTCAGCAGGATGTTCAACGCCGCGACCGGCTCACGCCACTGGAGGGCACCAGCAGCCTCGAGCCATTTGGCGTGCTGCACGGTCATCGACGCCGAGACCATGGCGAAAGCCTCGTAGGATGCAAACAGGCCGTGCCGCCCGGTGAGCAGATAGCCCTCGAGCCACCCCTCGCAGAGATGCTCTGACAGCACCTCCATCACCCGTCCCGAAGGGCTCACATGATCGTCGATCGGGATGGTCGCCTCCTCGAAGCAACGGTCCTCGATGTCGAACACCGCGCCGAGACGGTTGCTGTTGGTCTCGTCGGGGCAGAACAGCCGGAAGTTGTGCGAGTTGTCGCGATAGATGTCGCGGATCCACTCACCGAGCCGCCGCGTGGACTCGGCAACCGTGACCCCCGGATCGACGGCCATCGCGTACCCGGTGAAATCCGGCAGCCGCAGCGGCTCGAGCAATTTCCCGCCATTGGCGTATGCGGTCGCGCCCATGCGCTTGTCGCCATGGGGCGCCAGCGCGGTCACTGCTGCGACGGGTGTGCCGGCGCTGTCGAAGAGTTCCTCGGGTCGATAGCTGCGCATCCACTGCTCGAGCTGCGCGAGGTGGTCCGGATTGGTCCGGACGTTGTCAAGCGGTACCTGGTGAGCGCGGAAGGTCCCTTCCACCGGCAGTCCGTCGACGAACTTTGGTCCCGTCCATCCCTTGGGTGTGCGTAGAACAATCGCCGGCCACACCGCGCGACCCACGCCGGCTCCGCTGCGGGCGGCAGACTGGATCTCTCGAATCCGCTCGTAGCAGCTGTCGAGGGTGTGCGCGAACTCCTCGTGCACGGCCCGCGGATCATCGCCGGCGACGACGTGCACGTCGTAGCCATGCGCGCTGAGCAACGCGCGGACGTCCTGCTCGCGGGCGCGCCCGAGCACGGTCGGGCCGCTGATCTTGTACCCGTTGAGCTGGAGGATCGGCAGCACGGCTCCGTCGCGTCGAGGATTGAGAAAGCTCACCCCCTTCCACGACCCCTCCAGCGGGCCGGTCTCGGCCTCACCGTCGCCGACGACGCACGCCGCGATCAAGTCGGGATTGTCAAAAACTGCGCCGAAAGCGTGCACCAGGGCGTAGCCGAGCTCGCCACCCTCGTGGATGGAGCCCGGCGTGGGGACGCTCACGTGGCTGGGGATGCCGCCCGGTGTCGAGAACTGCCGGACCAGGCGAAGAAGCCCGCGCTCATCCAGCGAGACCTCGGGATAGATCTCGGAATACGTCCCTTCCAGGTACACATTGGCGACGATCGCGGGGCCGCCGTGGCCGGGGCCTGCGACGTACAGCACGTCGCAGTCGCGCTGCTGGATCAGCCGGTTGAGCTGTACGTAGATGAGGCTCAGCGCCGGCGAGGTCCCCCAGTGACCCAGCAGTCGCGGCTTGATGTGTTCGGCCTGCAGGGGCTCGCGGAGGAGAGGGTTCGCCTGAAGGTAGATCTGCCCAACCGTCAGGTAGTTGGCCGCCATCCAGGAGGTGACGAGCGCGTCCAGGTCGATGCTTCCGGTGGACTGGGTCAGAGTGGTCAACGACGCCATCGTAGCCGGGGCGCTCGGAGTGGCACATTAGTCAGCCGGCCATGCAAGAACCGCGCTCGATCGACCCTCGCCGACGCCGACCGAGTTCGCGATTCGTGATCGGGCTCGTCGGCATCATCGCCGTCGCTGGAGGGATCGGCATCGTGATCTCGCTTGGGCAGCGTTCGCGGCCGGCGCTGATCGGTCCGGCAGCCACGCCGACCGTCGCTCCACGATCCATCACCCCGAGCCCGGTCCCCGGCGGGCCCCAGTCAGGCCTCGGTTTCAGCCTGGCGGATGATCGCGCGACCCGCGAGATCGTCCTCTTCGGCGGGGTCGGCGACTACGCCAGCACCTGGCTCTGGAATGGCGCTCGATGGTCGCTGGCTCATCCACAGAACAGCCCCGCCGGCCGTTACGGCGCCTCCGCGGCGTATGACCCGCAGACCAGAACGGTGATGCTCTTCGGGGGGCGGCTTGAACCCGGCCTTCCCGTCCACGACACGTGGGCGTGGAACGGGACCACGTGGGGCGCGCTCGACAGTGGGGCGGGCGGCCCGCCGCCCGGCGACGGATCGGACATGGCCTGGGATCCCGCGGTGAATCAGATGGTCCTGCTGACCCGCTCCGGGGTGATCTCGAGTCCGGCGGCAACCTGGATCTGGGCAGGAAACCATTGGGTGAAGCCTGCCGGCGGGTCGCTCCCTGCCGGCGCCACGTACAGCCCGATGGGGTTCGACCCGCTCACCAACTCGCTCCTGGCGGTTGGGTGCTGCGTGGGGCCGCCGCCCGCCACCGGTGCCGCCAACACGACGTGGCGGTGGAACGGCGCGACCTGGACATTGCTGCCGACGTCGGTCCACGCACCGATCGACGGGTCCACGATGGCGCTCTATCCCGGATCAGGACGGCTCGTGCTCTGCGCCTGCGACTCACCAACCAGCGCCGATCTCTCCGCATGGAAGGGCAGCGAATGGGATCCGCTCCCCGGCGGCCGGGTGCCGGTGCCGGGAGGCGTCGAGATCACCGACTACGACCGCGACCAGTTGCTCCTCCTCGGAAGCGGGCCGGCGCAGCCGCTCACCGGACAGGCGCCGGTCGGGTTGTGGCGATGGACCGGGTCGAACTGGAGCCTGCTGCACCGAGCGGCCTAGCTTTCCCGAATGCGTACGCTGAAGGCATCACGACTGCCACGCGACCAACCACTCGAGCCGTCACCTTCCCATCGCGGGGCTCTATGTTTCACGGCTACCTGGCGATGCCCGACGGTGCCGGACCGCACCCCGGCGTGGTCGTCATCCACGAAGCATTCGGTCTCACCGACAACATTCGCGACATCACGCGTCGTTTCGCGAACGAAGGCTACGCGGCGCTCGCCGTCGACCTGTTCACCGACCACAGCCGTGCCGTCTGCATGGCCGGTCTGATGGGTTCGCTGCTCACGGGTCGCGACCCGTCGTCGATTGCCGACGTCTCCGCGGCGATGGATCATCTCGTCGCGGAACCTGACGTCGACCGGGATCGCATCGGTGCCATCGGGTTCTGCATGGGGGGTGGCTTCGCGATCGCGTGGGGGCGGCGTGACAAACGACTCCGGGCGATCGCACCCTTCTACGGCACCAACCCGCGGCCGCTCGAAGCGGTGCGCCGCATGTGTCCGGTCGTGGGCAGCTACCCGGGCAAGGACTTCACCGCGCGCTCCGGCCGAAAGCTTGACCGCCGCCTTGCGCAGCTGGGTGTGGCGCGCGACATCAAGGTGTACGCGGGGACGCGCCACTCGTTCTTCAACGACGCCGGCAGGACATACAACGCTGCAGCGGCCGACGACGCGTGGCGGCGCACGCTCGAGTTCTTCGCGGAGCACGTGCAGTCGCCGCGACCATCGCGTTGACCGAACCGATCGACGTTCGCGAGCGCGCCGAGCTCTGTGACCTGCTGCTCGAGCTGGGTCCGGATGCGCCCACGCTGTGCGAGGGGTGGACGACGTCCGATCTCGCCGCGCACCTTGTCCTGCGCGAGCACTTCCACCGCTGGTCCGACGCCCAGCGCGCTGCAGAGAAAGCCAGGGGATTTCCCGCCCAGGTCGCCAGGCTGCGCGCCGGGGGGCCGCCCATTCCTTGGCGCGTACCGCGTATTCGCAACGTCGTCAGCGGGCTGGAGTTCTTCATCCACCACGAGGATGTTCGCCGCGCCAACGGCCGCGAACCGCGCCGGCCGAGCCCGGATCTCGAGGCGTTGTCATGGCGCATGATCGGGTTGAGCGCTCGACAGCTGGTGCGAAGGATCCGCCCCTACGGCCTGGAGTTCGTGCGACCCGACGGTCAGCGGCGACGGTTTGGCTCCGGCGGCATGGCGACGATCACCGGTCCTGCGTCTGAGATGGTGCTCTACCTCAGCGGCAGGCGGCCCACCGCACGCGTCACCCTCGCGGGCGACGCCGCAGCGGTCGCCACCATCGAGCGCACCAAAATAACCGTCTGAGCATCCGCCGGCGCATCGGGGCGCACGCAGAGGAGGAACGATGACTGACGCGGTGACCCGAATGCTCGCGGCCGACGTCGCGTCGCGAGCGCTCGGTATCGACGTGCGTGACGTGAGCGCGGGGTCCGCCACCGCAACCATGACGATCCGACCGGACATGGTGAACGGGCACGGCATCACCCACGGAGCCTTCGTCTTCGCGGTTGCGGACACCGCATTCGCGTGCGCCTGCAACAGCCATGGCCCGCTGACCGTCGCGGCCGCCGTCGACATCACGTTCGTGGCGCCGTCGCGTGCAGGCGATGTCCTCGAGGCGCGCGCGGTGGAACGCACCCGCTTCGGTCGCTCCGGAATCTACGACGTCACGGTGCGGCGTGGCGATGACGTCATCGCGGAGTTTCGCGGCACCAGCCGCACGATCGAGAGGGATCCGGCGTGACTGCCGGCGCAGCGCCACCAGTCGAGCTGCTCGACTCCGGAGAGCGCCTGAGCCGCGACGCGCTGCTCGATCTGCAACTCCAGCGCCTTCGCTGGTCACTACAGCATGCGTACACGAACGTGGCGCACTACCGGCGCGCCTTCGAGGCCGCGGGCGTGACGCCCGACGACTGCCGGACGCTTGCCGACCTCGCGCGATTTCCCTTCACCACCAAGGTCGATCTTCGCGACAACTATCCCTTTGGCATGTTCGCCGTGCCGCGGCAGGACGTACGTCGCATCCATGCCTCCAGCGGCACCACCGGACGGCCCACGGTCGTCGGCTACACCCAGGCTGACCTCGACACCTGGGCGGACCTGGTGGCGCGATCGATCCGCGCAGCCGGCGGACGTCCGGGCGACATCGTGCACGTCGCCTATGGGTACGGGCTCTTCACCGGCGGCCTCGGTGCGCACTACGGCGCGGAGCGGCTCGGCTGCACGGTCGTGCCGGTCTCGGGTGGGATGACCCCACGTCAGGTGCAGCTGATCCGGGACTTCGAGCCCTCGATCATCATGGTGACCCCCTCGTACATGCTCGCTCTCATCGACGAGTTCGAACGTCAGGGCGTTGACCCGAGGACGAGCTCGCTGCGCATCGGCATCTTCGGCGCGGAGCCGTGGACCGAGGCGATGCGTGCCGAGATCGAGGCGCGCATGAACATGGACGCGGTGGACATCTACGGACTGTCGGAGGTGATGGGCCCCGGCGTGTCGCAGGAGTGCGTGGAGACCAAGGACGGCCTGCACATCTGGGAGGACCACTTCTACCCCGAGGTCGTCGACCCGGTCACCGGCGAGGTGCTGCCCGACGGAGAGACGGGCGAGCTCGTCTTCACCTCATTGACCAAGCAGGCGCTCCCCATCGTTCGCTACCGCACCCGCGATCTCACCCGGCTGCTGCCGGGGACCGCCAGGCCGGCGTTCCGGCGCATGGAGAAGGTGACCGGGCGCAGCGACGACATGATCATCCTGCGTGGCGTCAACGTGTTTCCGACGCAGCTCGAGGAGCTGGTCGTGCGCACCGCCGGTCTCTCGCCCCATTTCCAGCTGATCCTCGGACGCGATGGGCGGCTCGATGCCCTGACCGTGCGGGTCGAAGCCCGATCCGACTGCCCACCGGAGCGCCGAGACCCCGCCGCCCAGGCGCTCATCCGCGCGGTCAAGGACCGGGTCGGCGTCACCGTTGCCGTCGAGGTCGTCGACCCCGAGACCCTCGAGCGCTCGGCGGGAAAGCTCCAGCGGGTGATCGACCGCCGGTCGTAGACTCCGCCAGCCCCCGAGTCCAGGGGTTCACGGGAGGCACTTCGGGTGGATCGGTTTCTTCTGTATCGGACCTTCGATGAGCTGGAGGTCGGGCAGACCCAGCGAACGCGCGGACGGACCATCACCGAGACGGACATCGTCAACTGGTGCGCGCTCACCGGCGACTGGTTCTATCCGCACATCGACAAGGTTGCCGCGGAGCGATCCATGTTCGGTCAGCGCGTCGCGCCCGGGATCATGGTGTTCGCGCTCGGGACCGGGCTCGGCGTCCCCAGCGACGCGACCACCATCCTTGCCAACTACGGCACCGACCGCCTGCGCTACACGGCACCGACCTGGATCAACGACACCATCTACCTCGACATCGAGGTGATCGAGAAGTCCGATCGCGACGCCACCTCCGGGCTGGTCTCGTATCGATGGGACGTGCTCAACCAGAACGGCGTCACCGTGTGCGCCAGCCAGTTGAAGATCCTCACCGCCAAGCAGCGGGCGCCCTATGCCGGAATCTGACGACCCGCGAACGGTTCGCATGACCATCGAGGATGGGGTCGCCGAGCTCGTGCTCGATCGCCCCGACAAGATGAACGCGATGAGCATCGCGATGGTGCGGGAGCTCATCGCGAGCCTGGACGCCGCGGAGTCCGGCGGCGCCAGGGCGCTCCTGGTTCGTGGCGAGGGGCGCGCGTTCTGCAGCGGGCGTGATCTCTCCGAGGCGGATCCGCTGCACGAGGACGGCGAGGCGATCCTTCGCGACCTCGTCAACCCGCTGATGACCCGCATGGCCGGCCATGCGATGCCGACCATCGCCGCGGTCCACGGCGCCTGTCTCGGCACCGGGCTCGGCCTCGCACTCGCCTGCGACGTGATGTACGCGGCAGACGACGCCCGGATCGGCTCGCCCTTCGCGCGCATCGGCGCAGTCCTCGACAGCGGGGCGCACGCGGCGCTGGTTTCGCGGATCGGGCCCCACCGCACCCTCGAGCTCGTCTACACCGGCCGGCTGCTGTCGGGGCGGGAAGCCGCCGAGTGGGGCCTGGTCAATCGCAGCGTCGCCGGGGCCGACCTCGTCCGCCGGACACGCGAGATGGCTCGGACGATCGCGCGCGGACCCACCGCGGCCTTCCTCGAGTCGAAGCGCCTGGTCAGGCTGATCGCGGACAGCTCCCCCTCGCCGGTCGAGCTGCTCGCCGCCGAGGCGGCGGCCCAGGGCCGCGCGTCGCGGACACACGACTACCAGGACGGCATCACCGCATTCCTGGAGAAGCGGAAGCCGTCCTTCACGGGGCGGTAGCGGACGCGCATGACAGACCTCGCAGCCGCATTTCCGAGCCTCATCTTCGAGCGACCCGACGACGGGATCCTGGTGATCACGATGCAGGCCGAGGGTCGCCTCAATGCCGCCGACGCCGCAATGCATCGCGACCTCGCGGAGGTGTGGAGGGCCGTCGACGCCGATGCCGCGACCCGCGCCGTGATCATCCGCGGAGCGGGTGGCACCTTCTCGGCGGGCGGAGACTTCGATCTCATCGAGGAGATGGCCGCGGACTTCGCGGTCCGCGCCCGAGTGCTCCGTGAGGCTCGGGACATGGTTTACAACGTCATCAACTGCGGCAAACCGGTGGTGTCGGCGATGGATGGGGTGGCGGTGGGCGCTGGGCTCGTGGTGGGTCTGCTTGCGGACATCTCGATCGCGGGGCGCTCGGCCCGGCTCATCGACGGCCACACGCGGATCGGCGTCGCCGCCGGCGACCATGCCGCGATCATCTGGCCCTTGCTCTGCGGCATCGCCAAGGCGAAGTACCACCTGCTCCTCTGCGAGCCGGTCAGCGGCGAGGAGGCGGAGCGCATCGGTCTCGTCTCGCTGAGCGTCCCCGATGACCAGGTCCACGCCACCGCGCTCGAGGTCGCGCGCAAGCTGGCGGCAGGCTCGCCGACCGCCATCAGCTGGACCAAGTACGCGCTCAACAACTGGCTGCGCGCCGCCGGGCCCATTTTCGACAGCTCGCTCGCGCTCGAATTCCTCGGATTCACCGGCCCGGACGTCGCCGAAGGAGTGGCCGCGAGACGGGCCAAACGCGCCCCGAACTTCGGCGGCCCGGGTCCGCAGCGGTAGGATCGATCAACGTGAGTGTGGAGGTGTCGTCCGCCGCAAGCGGGCCGTCCTCATTTCCCGGGCTGTCGAAGGCAGCCTGGCAGGACGTCGCCGCCGAGGGTGCGATGAGCGCCCCCAACCCGCACGTCGTCGACCTGAGCACGGACCAGCTCCGCTCCGTCTATCGCCTGATGGCCCTGAGCCGCCGCGTGGACCGCCAGGCGATCAACCTCACCCGCCAGGGGGCCCTCGGCGTCTTCGCCTCGAGCCGTGGCCAGGAGGCGGCCCAGGTGGGATCGGTGTTCGCGCTCGAGGCCGATGACTGGCTCTTTCCAACCTACCGCGAGACGGTGGGCACCTTCGCCCGCGGGGTCGATGTCGTCGAGCTTCTCGCCCTCTTCTCCGGGAGCTGGCACTGCGGGTTCGACCCGTACAAGTACCGGGTCGCTCCCCTGACCACCCCGCTGGCTACCCAGGCGCTGCACGCGGTGGGTCTGGCGATGGCGGCGAAGATCAAGCACGATCCGATCGTCGCCCTGACCTTCTTCGGCGACGGCGCGGCGAGCGAGGGTGACGCGCACGAGGCCCTCAACATGGCCGGGGTCTATGGCGCGCCGGTGGTGTTCGTGGTGCAGAACAACGGCTACGCGATCAGCGTTCCGTACCGCCTTCAGACCCGGACGTCATCGATCGCGCTGCGCGCCGCAGGCGTCGGGATCCCCGGCATCCGTGTCGACGGCAACGACGTCATCTCCGTCTATGGTGCGGTGAAGACGGCGGTCGACCGGGCGCGCCGTGGTGAGGGGCCGACGCTCGTCGAAGCCGTCACCTACCGCCTCGAGGCACACACGACCGCCGACGACACCAGCCGGTATCGCAGCGACGACGAGGCGTCCGAATGGCGGGCACGAGATCCGGTCGAGCGGTTCCTCGGGATCCTTCGTGAGGGCGGTGTGGTCGACGAGCCCTTTCTCAGCGAGGTCGAGGCCGAGGGCGAGGCGACCGCTGCGCGCATGCGCGACTTTCTCTTCGACGCTCCGGCCGGCGATCCGCGCGAGATGTTCGACCACGTGTACGCGGCGCGCACGCCGCAGCTGGACATCGAGCGTGCGTTGCTCGAGCAGGAATTGCGGGCGGCCGAGGAGAGCTGATGGAGCTGACCATGGCCGGCGCGCTCAACGCGGCGCTGCGCGACTCGATGCGAGACGACGACACCGTGGTCGTCTACGGCGAGGATGTCGGACGGCTCGGCGGCGTGTTCCGCATCACCGACGGCCTGCAGGCGGAGATGGGCGCCGACCGTTGTTTCGACACCCCGGTCGCCGAGGCGGGCATCGCCGGCACCGCGATCGGCATGGCGCTCTACGGGCTGCGTCCGGTGGTCGAGATGCAGTTCGACGGCTTCTCCTACCCGGCCCTCAACCAGGTGATCAGCCACGTCGCGAAATACCGCAATCGGACGCGCGGACGGGTCGGCCTGCCGATGGTGATCCGCATCCCCTACGGCGGCGGCATCGGCGCCGTCGAGCATCACTCGGAGAGCCCGGAGGCGTACTACGCGCACACGGCGGGGCTCACTGTCGTCTCGCCGGGGACACCTGCCGATGCCTATGCGCTCCTTCGTGCATCGATCGCGTTCGACGACCCGGTGATCTTCCTCGAGCCGAAGCGACGCTACTGGTTGAAGGAGGATCTCGACCTGCCGGTGACTGCGCCACCCATCGGTGAGGCGATCGTGCGCCGGGAGGGGACGACCGCCACGGTCATCGCCTATGGACCGATGGTGACCACCGCGCTGGAGGCGGCCACGCGAGCCGCCGCCGAGAGCGGCTGGGACCTCGAGGTCGTCGACGTGCGCACGCTTTCGCCGGTCGACATGGACACGCTGGTGGCGAGCGGCACCAAGACGGGGCGGGCGCTCGTGGTGCACGAGGCGGCGCGCTTCGCCGGCTACGGTGCGGAGATCGCGGCCGAGTTGAGCGAACGCGCCTTCGGGTACCTGGCGGCGCCGGTGCTGCGCGTCACCGGCTTCGACGTGCCGTATCCGTCGGCAAAGATCGAGCGCCACTTCCTTCCCGACGCGGACCGCATCCTCGACGCCGTCGCTCGACTGCTCGAGTACTGATCGATGCTCACCGTACGCGACTTCCTCATGCCCGACCTCGGCGAGGGTTTGACCGAGGGAGAGATCAATCGCTGGCTGGTGGCCGAGGGTGACGTCGTGGTCGTCGATCAGCCGGTGGCCGAGATCACCACCGAGAAGGCCGTCGTGGAGGTGCCCACCCCGTTCGCCGGACGCGTGGCCACCCTGCACGGCTCCGAGGGCGAGACCATCACCGTCGGGAAGCCGCTGATCAGCATCGAGGTCGCGGGGTCGGCGACCGCCGAAGGCGCCTCGGGAAACGTCCTGGTCGGTTACGGCACCAGCGAGGCGGCGCCGCGGTCGCGGCGTACGCCCCAGCAGCGACCCGACGGTCCGGCGCC
>JBAQGL010000030.1:0-20755 GCA_049287785.1 Candidatus Dormiibacterota bacterium
CCCCGAGAGGGTGCCCGCCTGGTAAACGGGGCCGGATGGGGCCATCTGCTCCATGAGGTCGCGGCGGCCCCCGTAGGCGCCGACTGGAAGCCCGCCGCCGATCACCTTGCCGAAGAGGCTGAGATCGGGGCGCACCCCGTAGCGCGTCTGAGCCCCGCCGTACGCAACGCGGAATCCGGTCATCACTTCATCGAATACGAGCAAAGCACCCCATTTGGATGTGCCGTCGCGAAGTCCGTCGAGAAACCCCGGCTCTGGGGGCACGCACCCCATGTTCCCGGCGACCGGTTCCACGATCACCGCGGCGATCTGGTCGCCCTCCGCTTCGAGGAGAGCGAGGACCGCCTCGAGGTCGTTGTAGGGGAGCACGACGGTGCCGGCGACCGCCGCGGCGGGGACGCCGGGTGAGCCCGGGATGCCGAGGGTGGCGATGCCGGAGCCCGACTCGGCGAGCAGCGCGTCCGCGTGCCCGTGGTAGCCGCCGGCGAACTTTACGATGCGATCGCGGCCGGTGGCCGCTCGGGCGAGGCGGACGGCGGACATCGCGGCCTCGGTGCCCGAGGTGACGAACCGCACCATCTCTACCGATTCCACGGCGCCGACGATCCGTTCGGCGAGCTCCACCTCGAGCTCCACGGTGTGGCCGTACGCGATTCCCCGCTCGAGCTGGGCGCGGATCGCGGCCATCACCCGTGGCGGCTGATGGCCGAGGATGTGCGGCCCGTAGGCGAGGACGTAGTCGATGAATTCGTTGCCGTCCGAGTCCACGACATGAGCACCCTCACCGGCGACGATGTGCGGCGGCACGCCGGGAACGGCGCGGTAGGCGCGCACGGGGCTGTCGACACCGCCCGGCAGCACTCGCTCGGCGCGCTCGCGCAGCGCCCGAGCGTTGCTGTCCTTCACCGCTACCCGCGCATCGTGCTAGGTCTGCTCTCGCACCGTTATCGACTTCATGAGATCGCCCTGCACGATCTTCAGCGCAACGCTCAACCCGCTCTCGACCTTGCCAAACAGGTTGTAGGAGGCCGGCAGCTGCGAGTCGTTGGCGATGCAGATGAAGTACTGCGAGCCGTTGGTGTTGACGCCGCTGTTGGCCATCGCCACCGCGCCCTCGACGTACTGCTGATGCACCGGCTCATCGTTGAACGTGAACCCTGGGCCACCGCCTCCGCAGGTCGCGGATGGCGTCGCCGGCAGTTTTGGAACATTGCCGATGCACTGGGGATCACCACCCTGGATGACGAAGCTCGCGACCACCCGATGGAACGGGATGCCGTCGTAGAAATGATTTCGCGCCAGCGTCACGAAGACATTGACGGTGGTCGGCGCGAGATCGGGCTGCAGGCAGAGGACGATGTTCCCCTTCGCCGTCACGATGGTCGCCTGGTACAGCTTGGCCGTGTTGATGGTCATGGCGGGTGCCGCGGCGTACGTGTGGACACTTGCCGGCGGGTGGAGCGGTGCCAGCACTGGGCCAAACGTCGTGGTGGCGCAGTCCGCGAACGGTATCGTGGGGGCAGCGGTCGGCGACGGCGTCGCCGAGACGCTCGGGCTCGGGGTCGGCGCGGGGGTCGGCGTCGGCAGCGCGGGGAGCGGCGCGCTCGCACCGTTGACGCCGATCGCGATCGCGACAATGGCGACGATAACGACGCCACCTGTCCCCAGCACCAACGGAAGGCGGCGCCTGCCGCCGGATGGGTCACTCATGCATTGGCTCCTTGCGCATTGGTCTCGGCGAGCCAGCCGGCGGCGGCCCGCGCGTGGTACGTGATGATCATGTCGGCTCCCGCGCGGCGGATGCCTCCCAGGGCCTCGAGTACCGCGCTGCGTTCGTCGAACGCGCCCGCGGCGGCGGCGTGGTGAAGCATGGCGAACTCACCGCTGACGCAGTACGCGGCAAGCGGCAGGTCGGTGGCGTCGCGCACCCGTGCGACCACGTCCAGGTATGTGAGCGCCGGCTTGACCATGACCATGTCAGCGCCCTCCTCGACGTCGAGCATCGCCTCGCGAACGGCCTCGCGCTGGTTGGCGGGGTCCATCTGGTACGAGCGCCGGTCACCTGAGCGCGGCGCGCATTCGGCGGCGTCGCGAAAGGGTCCGTAGAGGACGGTGGCGAACTTCGCGCTGTAGGCGAGGATCGCTGTGTCGGTATAGCCAGACATGTCCAGCGCCTCGCGAATCGCGGCGACCTGCCCGTCCATCATCCCGCTCGGTGCGATGATGTCGGCCCCCGCGGCCGCCTGGCTCACCGCGGTACGCGCATACAGCTCGAGGGTCGCGTCGTTGTCGACCTCGCCGCTGTCGAGCAGAAAGCCGCAGTGCCCGTGGTCGGTGTACTCGCAGAGGCAGCAGTCGGCGATCACCACACACGTGTCCCCGAAGCGCTCGCGCAGCGCGCGGATCGACTGCTGGACGACGCCGTCGTCCGCGAAAGCGCCCGAGCCCTGCGCGTCCTTGGATGCCGGGAGTCCGAAGAGCAGAACGCCGCCGAGACCGAGAGCGAGGGTCTCCTCCACCGTCGTGCAGAGCGAGTCGATGCTCTCGTGGCGCTGACCCGGCATGGAGCCGATCGGTTGGGGTGATTGGAGGCCCTCGCGAACGAACGCCGGGTGAATCAACTGACCCGGATTGAGCGTCGATTCACGGGCCAGCCGCCGCAGCGCCGGAGTGCGACGGAGACGGCGTGGTCGTTCGGAAGGAAATCCCATGTCATTGATCAGCGTAGCGGCTGGGGGGTCAGGCACTCAGTCAGCGCAGCCATCAGCCCTTCCACCGACGCCTCGCGAGCGATCGCGCCGATGGTGAGCCCGGCGGCTCGCGCCGCCGCCGCCGTCTGCTCACCGATGCAGACGATCTGGATGCCCGAAGGCACCCCGTGGGCCCCGGCTGCCCGGGCGAGGTTGCGCGCCGTGCTCCCGCTGGTGAGCGTGATCGCGTCGACACCGCCCGCAAGCGCGGCGCGGACTCGATCGGGTGCCCCAGCGGGCATGACGCTTCGATAGATGAGCTGGACGTTCACGACCGCTCCCGCTGCGCGAACGCGGTCCGGGAGATGACCGCTCGCTCCTTCGGCGACCGGGGTCCATACCGTGGCGCCAGCCATATCCGCGTCGAGCATCGCGGTCGCCAGCCCGTCCGCGTCGTGCTCGCTCGCCACCAGCTCAGGCGTGGCTCCCTCAGCGAGAAGTGCTGCGGCGGTCGCGGGTCCGACGGCGGCGATGAGCATTCCCGTTAGCGCCGCCGCACCGGCGGCGCCGATGACCAGGCGAACGGCGGTGGCGCTGGTGAAGACCACCCACCGAGGTGGCGGCGCGGCAGCGTTCTCGGCTGCGGATGCGACGATCGCTGCAGGTTCGGCGATCGGGACGGTGGCGATCAGCGGGACGACCGTCACCGATGCCCCCGCCCTGTGAAGCCTGTCGACGAGCCCCTCGGCCTGTTCGCGAGTTCGCGTCACGAGGACCCGCCTTCCTGCCAGCGGCGACGCGGCCTCGGTCATCGAAGGCGGGCCGCCACCGCCTCACCGAGCGCATGGGGAGCCTCGAGGGTGCCCTCGGCTTCCGCTCTGCGAATCGATCCCTCAGCGACGAGCGCGGCGACGAGCACCAACCGGCCGGCTTCGACCCGCGCCCAGGCGCCGAGCGGGAGGAGGCACCCGCCGCCGAGGGCGCTCAGCACTGCTCGCTCAGCGGTCACCGCCAATCTGGTCGGGTGGTGGTCAACCGGCGCGCAGGCGCGTGCGGACCCAGAGTCGGTGACCGTCTCCAGCGCGATGGCACCCTGCGCCGGAGATGGCACGAACTCGAAGGGATCGAGGCGCTGCGTGAGCCGCTCGCCGAGCGCCAGCCGGTCGAGCCCCGCGCACGCGAGCACGAGCGCATCGACCTCGCCCGTGTCGAGCTTCCGCAGCCGGGTGTCGACATTGCCGCGGATCGGCACCGCTTTCAGTCGGGGATAGAGCGCCGCGAGCAGCCCGGCTCGCCGGGCGCTGCTCGTCCCCACGGTCGCGCCGGCCGGCAGCTCCTCGAGGCTGCGGCCAGTTCTCGACACCACCCCATCCCGAGCGTCCGCCCGAACGAGGTAGGCGGCAATGCTCAGCCCGGGAGCCAGCGCCGACGGGAGGTCCTTCGCGCTGTGGACCGCCACATCGGCGCGACCGTCCACGAGGCTGCGCTCGAGGTCGGCGGTGAACCACCCCTGACCCTCGAGCTGGTCGATCGGGGCGTCGTTGCGGCGGTCGCCCTCGGTGCGGATGACGAGGCTCTTCACCTCGCCGCTCCCGACGCCGCGCAGCGCCTCCTCCGCCAGTGCCGTCTGGCGCCGCGCGAGGGCACTGCCGCGCGTTGCCAGCCGAAGTGTCGAGGTGTCGGCGGCCGGCATCAGCGGTCGAGCCGGAACGCCTCGCGGATCGCCAGTGTCGTCGCCGGGTCTCCCGATTCACGCAGCCGGGTGACCGGTCCATGGAGGAGCTTGCGGACCATGCTCCTGGTCAGCACCTCGACCCGCTCGCGGGTCGCATCATCGATCGGACGCCCAGCGTTGAAAGTTCGAGCGACCTCCTCGGCACGCAGTTGCTCCGCCCATTCGACGAGCGCGGCGATGGTCGGCCCGGCGGTGTCGCGCTGACCGATGACGGTGACCGTCTTCTCGAGTTCCAGGTCGATGATCTTCTCCGCGGCAGGTACGGTTTCCCGGCGCTGATCGAGCCGCTGTCCGACTCGCCGCCCGAGCTCATCGATGTCGATCAGGGTCACACCCGCCACGTCGGCGGCGTCCGAGGCGATGTCGCGAGGCACCGCCATATCGACGATGCACAGGGGCCGCTGCCCGCGCCGGCGCTGCAACAGATCGACGGCGGTTGCGTCGAGCACCGTCGTGGCGCTGTCGGTGGACGTGATGATCACGTCAACCTCGTCAGCAACCTCGACGATCGCGTCCAGCGCGACCACTTCCGCACCGACCGCCTTTGCCAGACGGCGGCTCGACTCGCCGCGCGACGTGGTCATGATCCGCGCTCCCTGGTCGTGCAGGCGATCGGCGGCGAGCCGGCTCATCTTTCCCGCGCCGATGAGGAGGACACCCTTCCCCTCGAGATCGCCGCACGACGCGCGGGCACACTCGACAGCGATCTCGCTGAGGCTTGCCGCGCCGCGGCCGAGCAGCGTGTCGGTACGCACGCGTTTGGCGGTGGAGATGGCCCGGCGCATCACGTAATCGAGGCGCGCGTCCACCGTTCCGGCATCGGTCGCGACCCGATGCGCATCCTTGAACTGACCGAGCACCTGCGCCTCGCCGATGACCATGCTCTCGAGGCCGCTGGCCACCCGAAACATATGCTCAGCGGCCTCACGGTCCTCGAAGGTGACCATGTGGCGCTCGACCTCGCCGGAGCCGCCCGGGTCGAGGTATCGAGCCAGTCGTGGGGTCACCTGGGCGCTGAGATCGTCAGGGCACACCACGTAGAAGTCGGTGCGATTACAGGTGGAAAGCACCGCGGCGCCGTGCAGGCCGGCATGTCCCACCAGGTATCGCAGGGTCGTTGCAGCGCGCGCCGCTGGGATGGCCGCAGCCTCCCGCACAGCCAGTGGAGCGGTGCGAAAGCTCAGCCCGGCGGCTACCAGTCGCATCACGAGCGAGTATAGGTTTCCCGACCGTCCGCACCGGTTCCTCTGTCCAGGAGTTCTACGATGGGGGTGTATGGAAGCTCGCCGGCGATACGGTCGCCGCCGAGGGAGGGTCCCCACGGGCGACAAATTTCTACCGCGCCTCGGTCCGGCGGGAGCCGAGCCATTCGCCACGCTCGACGATGCCATCGATTCCTGGTCCGCCGAACGACCGTCGACGGACACGCTGATCGAGGACCTCCATTTCGTTGCCCTGGACTGCGAGACGACCGGGCAATCCCCGCATCACCTGGTTGAGCTCGGCGCGGTCGCCTTCACGATGCGCGACCACCTGATGAGCTTCGAGACCCTGGTGCACAGCAACGATCGGATCAACCCGTATGCGCGACGCATCCACGGCATCGACGCGTCGACCCTGAATGGCGCCCCCCCGGTCTCGATCGTGGTCGAGCGGTTTCAGCGCTTCGCGAAAGGGGCGGTGCTCGTGGAGCACAGCGCCGATGCTTTCGACACGCGACTCATCGGCCGCGCCATCGGATCGAGCCTCGATGCGGACAACGTTGACACCACGAGGCTCGCGGCGAAGCTCTTCGATCTCAAGGACACCATCGGACTCGAGCGCCTCTGTCGCGAGCTGGGCGTGGTGCATCGGAAGCCGCACCACGCGCTCGCCGACGCCGAGGCGACCGCGGCGTGTTTCGTCGAGCTGGTCAAACGAGGACGCGAGCGCTTCAACTGGCGCACCCTCGGTGACCTCCTGGTGGCCGGAAAGCCCCCCGCATTTGCCGCGGATGTGGGCGTGGTGCCTCCGGGTGGAGCGCCGAAAGGCGCGGTCTCGGGCTCTCGAACGCGCCGGCGGCGTTGACAGCACGCCCAGCGCTGCATACCATCCACTCGAACCAACCACACTCATCCCGCTTCGCGTCGATGCGATCCGGTACTTCATCCAGGTTCCTCTCGAGGACATTGCATTGCCCAGCCACTTCAACAGGGCCGAGGCGATCGGTACCGCATCCGCCGCTTTGGGCGTCCTCGTGGCGTTCCTGCCCTGGTACGCCTATACCGCCGGCAGTTCGCACATATCGGTAAACGCGTTTCGCGCGTCGCTCTTCGGGGATCTGTTCTTCATCGGAGTCGCCGCCACGATCCTTCTCCTGCTGATGGGGCGCGGATTCGTTGATGACGTGGTCACACCATATGTTCCGGAGGTCACCGCACACGCCACCGCGGCCGCCGTGGCGATGGGGAGCGTGCTCATTCAGCTGATCCTGGCGCGAGCCACTGGTCGTTCGCTCGGGATTGGAATCTTTCTGGCGCTCATTGCGGCGGCGGGTCTGTGCGCGTCCGCGGTGCTTCGACGGCTGCATCCGAACCGTCGTCGAATAGTTCGCGAAGGCCTTTCCCATGAGGGTCTGATTACCCCATAATCCAGCGATCCGCGATCGGGGGACGTGGCGCCCCGGTCACCGGCGATGCCACAGCTGCTCATTCATGCTGGGAGGACCACCCGAACCTATGGCCAACATCCTGACTGACCCGCCGTTTGCGGCCGACCCCCCGTTCAAGATGAACGTCCCTGCGAAGACCCTGGGGCTGGTCCTGCTGATCCTGGGTGCTATCGGCATCATCTTCGGCATCCTCGGACTCACCGCCACGTTCGGTGCGTGCGCGATCGGCGGCTGCGGGTTCCCAATCCTGTGGCTCCTGGGAGCGATCATCGGACTGGTCGGTGTGTGCCTCGGCACCTATGGCGCCTACCAGATGTATCAGCTCAATCGCGACGGGAAGCGGCTGGTCATCTACGGTCTCGCACTGGGATTTCTCGGCGGGATCGTGAGCACCATCGGGACGATCATCTTCTACGCCGGCTACGCTGTCCTCGGAGTCGGCTACGGCGGAGCCATCGTCGGTCTGATCATCGACGTGATCATCTACGCGATTGTCTGGTACATCGTGATCATCAGCCGGTTTCCTGGTGACACGCCGCTGGTGGCCGCTGGGCCAACTGGTGGCTACGGCAATCCTCCCGGCGGATACGGCACGCCGCCACCTCCGCCTCCCCCCAGCGCCTGACGAGGGGAACCGAATCCAGTGAACATCGCAGGCAAGAAGCTGTCGAATGGCGACATCGCGGTCGGCGCCGGTCTGATCGTCGGCCTCATCGCCCTGTTCCTTCCGTGGTACGGCTTCACCTACTCGAGTGGCGGGATTCTGGGGACCAACCTCGGATACGCCACGAGCGGTTCGGTCGGTGGTCTCAACTACTGGACTGGTTGGTTCTTCTTTCTCGCGGTCCTGGTCGGCCTGGCGCTGATCATCGTCAGGACGTTTGCCCCAACCGCTGCCATCCCGGCGCTGCCCATCAATGACGCGGCGACCTACATGGTGGTCGGAGGGGTGATGGTCGTCATGGCGCTGCTCTGGCTCCTCATCGGCGCCCCGGCGTCGTATTCGGCACCCGGGTTTTCAGCCGGCGTGAGCTTCGGGCTCTTCATCGGCCTGATCGCCGGGGTTGCAGTGCTGGCCGGGGGATTCCTCAAGCGCGCTGACCCGCAACCCGCCATCAAGCCGTTCAGCGCGTATCAGTCGCAATCGATTCCGCCGCCCTCGGCTCCACCACCGCCTCCTCCGGCCTGAACGTGTCCGACGGCCCGGAGGCCCCGCAGCCACCGGGATGGGGCTCATCCCAACCCGATAACCCGGTGCAAACACCAGGGCAATCACAGGGGTTCCCGCCCCAACCCGGGTATCCGCCGCCTCAGGGCGCTCCGTACGGGTACTACCAGCAGCCGTATGCCGTCGCCCAATCGGGGAACGGTCTCGGGATCGCCGCCGGCGTCTGCGGCATCGTGGCGGTGGTGCTCTGCTGGATCCCCTTCGTGGACTACGTCAGCGTCGTCCTCGGGGCCCTGGCGATCGTCTTCGGCGCCCTCGGTATCCGCCACGCGAATGCACACGGCGGGGGCGGCAAGGGCATGGCGATCACCGGGCTGGTCACCGGGATCGTGGCGCTCGTGATCTCGGTCCTTTTCCTTGCCATCATCTATGCTGCGGTGACCTCGATCAACGCCAACGGCAACGTTATCGTCGGCTGAGCGGCAACAGGCGGCACACGCGTGTCAAACGCTGAAGTCCGCCACGACCGGGTAGTGGTCTGACGCAACCGCGGCGTCCGGGTCAGGCCACGTCCTGGCTCCGACCACGTCCGCCCCGACCACGTGCGCCGCGAGGTCGTCGGTGGCGAAGACGTAGTCGACGCGCGCCGAGAGCTGCCAGGTCGCGCAGGTGAGTCCCCTGGCGCGCGGATGGACGCGCCGGTAACAGTCGACGTAGCCCTCCGTGAGCAGGCGCTCGACCGTCCAGCGCTCGATCAGGCGGCCCAGGAAACGGTCCATCGCCCGCGAGACCGGCAGACCGACGGTCAGCGGCGCGACGACGCGAGGAAGTGCGGGAATCCCACCGAGGAGTCGCGGATCGACACCGGCACGACGCCAGCGATCCGCGAGGCCGTCATCCGAGCTGTTTTCGTGCGGTGCCAGCGGAGTGAGGATGCCGTTGGATCCCACCACCAGCAGGCCCGCGCGGCGCAGATCGTTCATGCGGCGGAAGAACGACGTCGCGAGGATGTCGTCGCCGGGCGAGAGCGCGTTGAAGTCGCCGATGAGCAGATGCGGCAATGCCGGCTCGTCAGCGATATCGGTGAGCACCGCACCGATTTCGCGGATGCGCCTTGCCTCACCCTTGTTGCGATCCCCAAACCGCGCGGCGAGGTGCAGGCAGTGGACTCCGATCAGCGGCAGCTGCGAGCCACCCGTCTCGATATCGCAATGGAGGTGCGAGCGCAGCATGCGGCCGTGGTGACGGCGGTTGCGCCAGCCGCGCACCGGTAATCGTGTGAGGATCGCCGTGTGCATCGGCGAGTCCGGATCGCTCGGCTCGCCCAGGAACATCGCCATGCCGAGGTCCGCGGCAAGGTCGCGGATGCGATCGACCTCGCGAACCTCCTGGAGCGCGACGACATCGGCGTCGATGCGCCGGAGGACATTGCGAACCAGTTCGCGGCGCTGTTCACCCCCGAGCAGGATGTTGTACGTGGCGACGCGAATCCTGCGTGGTGTGATTTTTCTGGCTCGCGACATCGACCGAACTTACAATGCCACGGTGCAGCCACAGCGCGACGCACAACTCACCGAGCTCGTCTTCCTCGACCGTGGTCCGATCGCGCTGCGTGGTCTCGCAGTGGCGGTCGTCGCGGCCGCGTGCGGCGTGGCCGGCACGTTGCTCGTACGCCTGCACCAGACCCTGGCGGGCGAGCTCGCCGCGCATATTTCGCTCAATCCGCTCCAAACCGTCATTGCCACGGGGTCAACCGTGCGGACCCTCTGGCCCGGCTGGGTTGCGGCAATCTGCTTCGCAGCCGCCGTCCTGCGCCTGCGACACGGCGCCACCGAACCGCCACCCGGGCGAAGGTCGGTCGAACACCAGACACTCGGCCAGCTGCGCGCCGGCCTTCGTCGCGAATATCGAATCGTTCGCTGCGCGCTGGTGGTGGTGTCCCTCCTGGCCGCTGTCGATGTGGCCCGCACGGTCGCGAGCGTGATTGCGGTGCAGTCCGGCGACAGGCAGGTCGCAACCACCATGCCCGCGACCGTGGTGGAGGCTCTCGGATACGTCGTCGCCGCTCTGGTGCTGGCAGTCTGGGCTCGCGCCTTCGGGGGCGAGGTTCGCCGGCTCGGCGCTCTCTGAGCAGCCTGACGCGCCCAGCCTGAGCTCCCGATCAGATCCTGCGCTCGACGACGTAGTCGCAGACGCGCTCGAGAGTCTCGCGAGCATCCGACTTCGGAAAGCCCTTCAACTCGGCTGCAGCCTCACGCGCAAACTCCTGGGCGCTTCGCTCCGCGGCGGCAATCGCGTCCGAACCGCGAACCAGGCTCACCACCGTGTCGAATTCCTCCTCGTTGAGGTCATTCCTGGCCAGAATCCGCTGGAGGCGGGGACCGACCTCGCGGTCCTTGAGGGCCAGCATGAGGGGCAGCGTCACGGTGCCCTGGCGAAGGTCGGCGCCAACCGGTTTGCCCACCTCGGCGGTGGTCGCGACGTAATCGAGGACGTCGTCGGCGATCTGAAAGGCCATGCCGAGGCTGTGACCGTACCGGCGCAGGCTCTCGACCGCCTGGGTGTCCAGGCCCGCGATCAACCCGCCGCCGTAGCAGCTGGTGGAGACCAGCGTCGCCGTCTTTCGTCCGATCTTGCGGTGGTAGTCGGCGAGCGACTGGTCGTACTCGTTGCGGCTGGTCATCTGCAGGAGCTCGCCCATGCAGATGGTCATGACCGCATGGCTGATCGCCGAATCGATCGCCGGCATCCCGATCTCCGCAAGGAGATAGGCGCCCTTGGCGAAGTAGTAGTCGCCGATGATCACGGCGGGGTCGGGTCCGAGCGCCTCATGGATGGTCGTGATCCCGCGCCGAGTCGGTGCCTTGTCGATGAGGTCATCGTGGACGAGGGTTGCGGTGTGGATGAACTCGATCCCCATCGCCAGGTTGAAGACGGCGTTCGAGTCGGCATCGCCGAGCCGGGCGGCGAGGATGACCAGCGCCGGGCGGAGGCGTTTGCCACCCGCCTTGACGATGTGCGACATGGCGCTCGCCATCGGTCCCAGGTCGGACGCGATCTCGGCGTCCAGGCGCCGCTCAAACTCCAGCAGCTCCCTCGAAATCGGCTCGAGGAGTTCCTCGGCGGCGATGCTCATGACCCCGCAGCCACTCGAATCGCCTGAGGCGCCGGCCGCACCAGGCGCGGTTCCGGGAGGGGCTCGCCGAAGATCCGGGCCGCACTGGTGCGGAACCGTGCAGGGGCCGCAGTGACCAGCATCTCGGTCCGCGCCGCCAGGGACTTGGAGTCGGTCGCGGATGCGCCGTCAGCGCCGATCCGGTTGACGGCGACGATCCGCTTGACGCGCGCCGCGGTCGTGTCCGCGCTGTCCACGACGCGGAGTCGCCGGTTTCCGATGAGACGGCGCAACGCCGGACGGAGCAGCGGGTAGTGCGTGCACCCGAGGACCAGCGTGTCGGCTCGCCAATCGACGATGCGGCGGAGCACCGGTGCCAGCGCGGCATCCGCCCTCGGCGTGTCGGCATCCCCATCCTCGACGATCTCGACCAGGTCTGCCGCGACCTCGCTGAGAACCGCGATCCCGGGGTTGGCCTCCTTGATGGCGTGGACGTACTCGCCGCTCGCCCGGGTTCCCTCGGTGCTGAGCACGGCGACCCGCCCGTTGCGTGTCGCCGCGGCCGCCGCCTGCGCCCCCGGAGCGATGACCCCGACGACCGGGATGTCGAAGCGCTCGCGCGCGACGTGGAGCGCTGCCGCGGTTGCCGTGTTGCAGGCGATGACCACGAGCTTGGTGTCCATCGCAGCAAGCATCGCGATGATGTCGAGGGCGAGGCCACGGACCTGGCTTTGGGAACGCGGCCCGTACGGAAAGTGCCCCAGGTCGGCGACATAGATGAGCGCTTCGGCCGGCATCTGCTGACGGATCTCGCGGAGCACGGTCAGGCCGCCGACACCGGAGTCGAACACGCCGATCGGGCGCGAGTCGCTCATTCGTTTCGCAGGATAGCAGGGGCGCCGGTCACGTCAGTCCCGACCAGTGCGAGGCCCATGAGCAGCACATCGCGGTCCCCGCCGGGCATGCGCACCTCTCCCCGCGCCAGGCCTTCCTCCTCGAACCCGAGCGATCGGTAGAGCCCGACGGCGCGGGTATTGTCGGGAAACACGCGAAGGCTGATCTTGGCGAGGCCGACCGCGCGCCCCCACTCGATCGCCATCTCCATGAGGATCCGTCCGAGCCCGAGCCCGCGCTGCGCGTTGCTGACAAGAATGGCTATTTCACCGACGTGCGCGTAGTGGCGCCCGGCGCGACGCTGCACCATCACGTGGCCGGCCGGGACGCCGTCGACCTCGAGGGTCAGGGTCAGGCCACCCTCGAGGACGATCGAGACAAGCCGTGTGCTCTGTTCGATCGTGCCGGGATCACCCGGCACGGCGGCAATCAGCTCGCCCTCCCCCGCCACCGCGTCCATGAGCGCCGCGAGGCCCGGGGCGTCCGCCTCCTGGGATGGCCTGATCACATAGGGACGGCCGTTCGCAGTCACGCCCTCGCGGTGGAGCACCGGTCGGGTGACCGTCATACGGCAACGGAGAGGCCGAGGTCGTCGTGCATGGTGGTGGCCCGGTCGGCGATCCGGCGCGCGATCCCGCTCGCGCTCATCACGGTCATGTGACCGTGCGGGTAGGTCCAGAGATTCGTCTCCCACTCGGTGCTCAGTCGGGTGACGGGATCGGGTCCCACCACCAGGTCCTGCATGGCACGAACCAGGGTGATTCGATCCCCCGGTGTTCGCGGGCTGAAGTTCCTCGCGAGCAGCGGCGCGAGCGTCGACTCGAGGAAGCGACCGGCAGTTGCCCGGTCCGGTCCCCAGGATCCGCTGTACTCGCCGATCATGCCGAGGTGGCGAAGCGACGGGGTTGGCGGCCGCTGCGACAGCGTGGCCGCGGGGTCGCAGAACGGTGCCACCGCGATCACCCGATCAAGCTCGAGCTGGGCGGCGAGCATGGTGGCGATCAGACCGCCAAGGCTGACGCCCACCACGGTCACATGGGAACTGACCTCGGCGCGAGCCCAGGCGATCACCGCCGCGGCGTCCTCCACGGACTGCCGGACCACTGCCCGGATGTGGGCGGGATCGAGGCTGAAGTAGCCGTCACCGCTGCGCTGGCCGGGCAGGGTGCGGCGAAGGTGCAGCGGAAGGTCGAGCCTTGCGGTGTGCGCACCTCGGAGGCGCATCTGCTTGGCGAGCCACCGGTCGTACGTGGTCTGAGGCACCGCATAGCCGTGCAGGATGAGCACGAACGGCGCGGGTCCGGGCTCACGGCGGACGTGGGCGGTCGCGACCAGGGTGCGGCTGCCCCAGTGCCCTCCCGGACCTTCGCTGTCGCCCTCGAGCTCCAGCTCACGCCACCGGGGGCCTCCGAGCGACTCCCATTCCCGGTTCACGCGGATCGCGCGGGGATCGTGAACGCGACTTGCCTCCCAGAAGGCTGCGGGCTCGACCGGGACCCGGTCGATCGTCTCGGGGCGGCTCAGACCGACCGCGGTCAACCGCACGTGCACCATCCGATCGAGGATCAGCGACACCGTGCCGATGAGGCGGTCGTGGGAAGTCTCGGAACTCATGATGAAAACCCTCTCTCTCAATCATGACCTGAAGTGGCGATTGCGTAACTCCCCGGCGTAGAACATCATCGAAGGTGGCTGTGCCCGAAACGTCGCCCCCGCTTCGCGTGGTTGGCGCCTCAGATCGCGAGAGTGACTGGGAGTCCGTCTACCAGGAGCACGTGGCTCCCCTCTATCGATATGTCTACTCAAGAACCGGCAATACCCCCGATGCCGAGGACGTGACCTCCACCACCTTCCTCCGTGCGCTGCCGCGGCTCCGCTCCGACGTCTCTCCAGGGGAGATCGGCGCCTACCTGCGGACCACAGCACGGAGTGTGCTCGCCGATGTCTGGCGGCAGCGGCACGGGACGGTCCTGATGGAGTTCGATGAGCAGCGCGACGCCACTCCCGCCGCTGAACCGGAACGTGACGTGGACGTGAGCCCGATCCTGGACAGCCTGCCTGACAATTATCGGAACGTGCTCGAGTTCCGGTTCCTTCGTGGTTACTCCATTCGGGAAACCGCTGCGGCCATGGGTGTCAGCGTCGCCAACGCGAAGGTGCTGCAGCTGCGTGCGCTCCGCCGCGCGGCGGCCACCGGAGTTCGTTATGTCGAAGGCTGATCGCCGCCTCGCGCGTTTCGTCAACGCGCTGATCGCCAACCGGCGGCCGCCCCGGTCGCCCGCGGGAGACGACTCCGCGGCGATGCAGGTCGCGACGCGCCTTAGGGCGGCACATCCGGGTGGCTCCACGCCCTCCCCGGCGTTTGTCGACACGCTCGCTCGGCAGCTGCGCGAGGCGCCCGCCCACGATCCTGATTGGACGGAGGCTGGGATCCGCCGCCGCCGCTTCCTGGTCGGGGGCCTTGCGGCGGTGGCCGGATCGGTTGCGGGCGGCGTCGCTCTCGACAGCGTCACCGAGGCGCTGACCCAGCCGGCGAGTGGCGGCGGGACCATCAAGCCGTACAACAGCACATGGGTCGCGGTCGCGACCCTCGCCGAGGTGACCCCGGGGAAGATCAAGCAGTTCTCCGCCGGCGGCATCCAGGGAGTGGTCTTCACCCTTGACGGAAAGATCCAGGGCCTCAGCGCGGTGTGCACCCATCAGGGATGCACGCTGATCCCCCAGGCCGCGCAGCGCAGGCTCGTGTGCCCGTGCCACCCGATGAGCTTCAACCTCACCGGTACGGCCAACCCGGGCGACTATCGGCTGAACCCATTGCCGGCGATCGAGACGCGTGTCAACGTAGACAACGTCGAGGTGCGCGTCCCCACCTGGACCTGAGGCCAGACCCTCGCGACCGGGGAATGGACCCCGTCTCGAGGCAGTGATCCGGCGCCCGGAGCCGTGCGTACCAAGCGGTGACTGGGCGGTGACAAGACGGCCAACCGGATCGCCAACGACCGCCCCAGAGAGGTGTACACATGGCCAAGGTGACACGGCGGACGTTTCTGTCCACAACGGTGGGGGCAGCGGGCGGCGTTGCGGCGATGGGGCTGATCGCCGGGCCGAGCACCCTCGTGGAAGCGGCGCAGAACGTCGCCGACGCGAGTGACGGTCCGATGTCGGGTGAGCCGATGACCGCATACGTCCGCGACGCGGCAGCCGGCGAGATCTCCGTGATGGTCGGCCATCGCGAGGTCGTGACCAAGGACCCGCAGCTCATCCGGCGTCTTCAGCGCGCTGCGCGCTGACGCACGCACCGCAACAGCATCCGCAACCTCACGAGGGGTAATCATGTCTTCGCATCGTGAAGCACCGGGAATCTCGAAAGACCCGGTTGCTGACAGTACTGACCTTTACGCTTTCACCAGCCCGGATCATCCCGGCACGGTGACGCTGATCGCCAACTACATCCCGCTCGAGGGACCGGACGGCGGACCGAACTTCTACAGCTTTGGCGACGACGTCCTTTACGAGATCACCGTCACCAATGGCGGCACCGTGGCGGACGCGATCACCTACCGGTTCGAGTTCACCACCGAGTACACCGACCCGAACACCTTCCTGTACAACACGGGTCCGATCACCAGCCTGACCAGCTCGAGCTGGAACGTCCGCCAGTTCTACTCGGTGACCCGGATCAAGCACGGCACCGCCGAAGTGCTCGCCTCCAAGCTCGCCTGCCCGCCGGTCAACGTCGGTGTGCGCTCCACACCGAACTACAGTGCGCTCGCGCAGGCGGCGGTTCATCCGCTCGACGGCGGGTGGGTGTTCGCGGGCCAGCGACGCGAGGGCTTCTACGTCGACCTGGGGTCGATCTTCGACCTCGGCGTGCTGCGTCCCTTCCAGAACGCCCATCTCATCCCGCTGCCTGCAGTCGGTGGCGTCGATTCGACCAAGCAGCTCAACGTCCACACGATCGCGATCCAGATCCCCAAGACCCATCTCACCAGAAACGGCGCGATGCCGACCGACCCGACGAGCGCCGACTCGGTCATCGGTGTCTACACGACGGCCAGCCGTCGCAAGTCGACCGTGCTCGAGCAGGGCGGTCACACCATGGACGTCGGTCCCTGGGTTCAGGTCTCGCGCCTGGGCATGCCGCTGGTGAACGAGGTAATCATCCCGATCGGCACGAAGGACTTCTGGAATTCGACCAAGCCCAGGAACGACGCGCAGTTCGTCGCGAACTACGCTCATCCCGAGCTTGCCGGACTGCTGCCGGTGCTCTACCCGGGCGTCTTCCCGCACCTCGCGGCCTACACGCCTGCGCGCGTCGACCTCGAGGCGATCCTGCTCACCGGCATACCGTCGGGGATCATCCCGGGTTTCCAGAACAACACCGGCTCGACGCCGGCCGACCTGTTGCGACTCAACATGGCGATTCCCCCGGCATCGTCTCCGAGCCTGAACGGCATCCTCGGCGGAGACCTCGCCGGGTTCCCGAACGGCCGCCGGGTGTTCGACGACGTGGCCACCATCGAGATCCGCGCCATCGCCGGCGCGACCATCCCGCTGGTCGACCCGAGCTTCTCCCCTGACGGCGCAGCGGGCGCGGTCAGCGACTTCTCGTCCGCCCAGTTCAGCGGGGGTTCGGTCCCCGGCAACGGCCGGTACATCGACCACTTCCCGTACCTGGGCACACCACTCAACGGATTCAACACCCCGAGTTGAACGGGATCGAGCCCGCCGGTCCCGCTCCCAGCGGGCCGGCGGTTCTCGACATCGGTGGAGGGACGGGAGCGCTGCTGGTGATCGTGCCGGCAGCGCTCCTCCACACCGAGATCGAGGTAAGCGAGGTCGGGCGGCCCGATGCCCGAACCCACACCGGCGTGCACGAGCGGCCGGTGTCGGGCTGCCCACTCCCGGTCGCCCTCTTCCCATCGCTCGGCGTGGGGACGTGGACGCTCTGGGGTTTTGGGCCCTGCGCGACCCGAACCGTCGAGATCCTCGACGGCGAGGTCACCCATCTGGACTGGCGCTGACGATCGCTTGACGGTCCACTGGGTTTGCGTCTAACGTAGCCCAGATTCTACAGGCGTTCAGTAGAATTTTTTTGCATCAGGGCTGGCTACTGGAGGACCTGGTCGATGGGCTCGAGCTTGGGTGACGTCGATTCGGAACGGGTCGCATCGCTGACCGCCCGCGAGGAAGCCGACTTCCGTGCACGACGTACGCGTTCGCGCGAGCTGTGGAAGGAGGCAACCGAGTACATCCCGCGCGGCGTGCCGAGCTCCTTCCAGGACACGCCGCCGCAACCGGTGTTCATCGATCACGGCAAGGGGAGCCGCGTCTGGGACGTCGACGGCAACGAGTACGTCGACTTTCACAACGGGTTCGGCGTCATGGTTGTCGGCCACGCGCATCCCGCAATCGTCGCCGCGGTCGAATCACAGATTCACCGGGGATCACACTTCGCCCAGCCGGTGGCCGAGAACATCGTCGTTGCGCGCGAGCTGGCGCGCCGGTTCCACCAGCCGCAGTGGCGGTTCACCAACAGCGGCACCGAGTCCACCCTGGATGCGATCCGCCTGGCGCGGGGGTTCACCGATCGTGAGCGGATCATCAAGATCGAGGCCTCGTACCACGGCCATCACGACGCGCTGCTGGTATCGGTCGAACCACCCATCGATGCCATGGGCGACTCCGACTTCCCGAATTCCGTGCCGATGACCGGCGGCATCCCGAAGTCGACCGTCGAGCTCACCACCGTCGTGGGCTTCAACGACCTCGCCTCGCTGGAGCGTGCGTTTGCCGCTCATCCCGGCGAGGTGGCGGCCGTGATCGTCGAGCCGGCGATGATGAACATCGGCTTCGTGCTGCCGGATGACGGCTACCTCGCCGGCCTTGTCGAGACCGCACACCGGCATGGCGCCGTGGCCATCTTCGACGAGGTCAAGACCGGGGTCACGATCGCTCCCGGCGGTGCCACCGAGCGCTTCGGCGTCGTCCCCGACATCGTCTGTCTCGCCAAGGCGATCGGCGGGGGACTCCCGTGCGGCGCAGTCGGCGGACGCGCAGACATCATGGCGACCATCAGCGACGGCAAGGTCGCGCAGCTCGGCACCTTCAACGGCAATCCGCTGACCACCGCGGCTTCACGGGCCACCCTGGTCGAGGTGCTCACCGGCCAGGCCTACTCGCACCTCGACGCGCTGACCGAGGAGCTCAGCGGCGGCCTTCGCGACGTGATGTCCGAGTACAGCCTGCCGTTCCACGTGGTCTCGATGGGCGCCCGAGGCTGCGTCACCTACCGAGGCGAACCGGTCCGCAACTACCGCGACTATGCGGCGATGGACAAGTCGCTCGCCTATGTCTCCTGGCTCTACCAGACCAACCGGGGCGTGCTGATGGCGCCGGGCGCCGAGGAGAACTGGACTCTGTCCGTCCAGCATTCGTCCGAGGACGTCAAGCGCTACGTCAGCAACTTCCGCGAGCTGGCTCGGGACCTGAAGGCATGAGCACCGTCGCGGTTCGGACCCTTCGCAATTTCGTCGACGGTGCATACCGCGAACCGAGCACCGACGCATCGACGCCGCTGATCAACCCGGCCACTGGTGAGGAATTCGCTCGGGCGCCGGTCTCGAGCCCGGCCGACGTGGACGCCGCACTCCGGGCAGCGCAGCGCGCATTCGGCGGATGGCGCGACACGACGCCGAGAGAGCGCAGCCTGGCGCTCCTGCGAATTGCCGATGCGTTCGAGAAGCGCTCCGAGGAATTCGTCGCCCTCGAATGTGAGAACACCGGCAAGCCGATCTCGCTCACCCGCAGCGAGGAGATCCCGCAATTGATCGACCCGGTGCGTTTCTTTGCCGGCTGCGCCAGGATTCTCGAGGGGAGCAGTGCCGGTGAGTACATGACCGGCCACACCTCGATGATCCGCCGCGAACCCCTTGGCGTCTGCGCGCAGGTCACGCCCTGGAACTACCCGATGCTGATGGCGATCTGGAAGTGGGCGCCGGCGATCGCAGCGGGCAACACCGTGGTCCTCAAACCATCCGACACCACGCCGGTGACGACGCTGCTGATGGCCGAGATCATGGCGGAGTTTCTGCCACCCGGTGTCTTCAACGTCATCTGCGGCGACCCGACCACCGGCGCTGCCCTGGTCACTCACCGGATCCCGGCGATCGCGTCGATCACCGGCAGCGTCCGCGCCGGGATGGAGGTCGCGCGCGCGGCCGCCGGTGACCTCAAGCGGGTCCACCTCGAGCTCGGCGGCAAGGCGCCGGTGATCGTCTTCGACGACTCGGATGTCGCGTCCACGGCCGAGGCGGTTGCCATGGCCGGGTACTTCAACGCCGGGCAGGACTGCACCGCGGCGACCCGAGTCCTCGCATCCGCGTCGATCCACGACGAGCTGGTGTCGGCCCTCGCCGAGCAGGCGGCAGCCAACAAGACCGGTGCTCCCGAGGACGACGAGGTCGCCTTCGGACCGCTCAACAATGCCAGGCAGCTCGACCGAGTTCGCGAGCTCGTCGGCGGCGCGCCGTCACACGCAGACGTGGTCGCGGGAGGGCAACGCGTCGGGGACCGCGGCTATTTCCATGAGGCGACGGTCATCGCCGGGCTGCGTCAGGACGACGATCTCATCCAGCGCGAGATCTTCGGACCCGTGATCACCGTCCAGCGATTTGACGACGAGGCGACCGCGCTCGAGTGGGCCAACGGCGTCGAATACGGTCTCAGCGCGAGCGTCTGGACCCGCGACCATGGGCGAGCGATGCGCATGGCTCGCGCGCTGGACTTCGGCTGCGTCTGGATCAACACACACATCCCACTGGTGTCGGAGATGCCACACGGAGGGTTCAAGCATTCGGGGTATGGCAAGGACCTGTCGATGTATGGGTTCGAGGACTACACGCGCATCAAACACGTGATGAGCAACATCGAAGCCTGACCAAACAGGCTCGACGCAGGAGGATACGGTGAGGAGGAATACATGGCGACGCTAGCGGAGCCGATCGTTCACGGGCACCCGGTCGAATCGGAGCTCAAGACCAACACGCTGACACTCTTCGACACGACCGTCATTGCGACGTCGAGTGTCGCGCCCGCGTACACGCTGGCCGCCACCGCGGCGTTTCTCATCATCGCCGTCGGCCTCGCATCGCCGGCCGCTATCCTCGTGGGATTCCTGCCGGTGCTGTGCATCGCCATCGCGTACTACTACTTGAACAAGCAGGACCCCAACTGCGGAGCGTCCTACTCGTGGGTCAGCCGCACGCTTAATCCTTATGTCGGCTGGATATCGGGATGGATTCAACTGGCCGCCAACGTCCTGTTCTGCGCGGCCGCTCCATTGGTCGCCGGTGCGTACACCCTGCAGCTTCTGAACAGCTTCGGCTGGGTCAGCTCCGATGCCGCGAACGACAACCGTCTGATCGCTATCGTTGGAGTACTGTGGTTGCTGCTGGTGACCTTCATGGTCGCTCGTGGCATCCGGGTCACCGCGAACTTCCAG